>CAYOWD010000009.1:0-32276 GCA_964407535.1 uncultured Salinivenus sp.
GGGTTTGGGGGTTGTGCGTTATGGGTTTTGCGTTGTGGGGGTAAGCGTTGGGGATTTGGGGTTCTTGGGACGAGATGTTGTCGGGGACGGACGCGCCTATTGGGTATCGGCGGTCCAGGTGTTGTTGGCGGGATTTGTATCGGGCAGTTTGCCAGCGGGGTCGAGGGCGACGCGTTGGAGCGGCTGACTGGTGCCCAGCTCCAGCGTGTGGGTGGGGCCGTCTCGCCACACGTCGACGGGAAGGCGGATGTTCTGCTTGGTGCCGTCGGCGGTCGTTACGGTGGCGCGCACCGGCATCGGCATCGGCCCGTTCAGGGCAAAGGTGATGCGGGCGCCGTCCGTCGGCGTGTCGTTCTGATAGGCGACCTCCTGCACGGCAAGGTCGATGGTCCAGGTGGTGCCGAACCATCCCTTCCAAAACCAGGACAGGTCTGTGCCCGTGGCGTCCTCGATGGTCTTAAAGAAATCTTGCGGCGTTGCCTTCTTGAAGTCCCATCGCTGGGCGAACTGCCGGAGGGCGTAGTCGAACTGGTCGGGGGTCAGAACGTAGTCGCGAAGAAGATGGAGTCCGAAGGCGGGCTTAAAGGTGTGCCGGACGGTGGACGCGGCATTGGTTTCAGGGGACGGTGGCGCGAGGATGGGCGTCGTCTCCTTGCGTTCCATGTGGTTGGCCATGGCGCGAGCGGGGATGCTGTCCGGCCCCGGCACGTATTGCCGATCGTTCTTCGGGGCGAACTCGCCCTCGTACAGTTGCCGGTGCGCCAGCACGCTTAGAAAAGTGGCGAGGCCGTCGCTCATCCAGGTATCTCGGTCGGGGTTGGAGGCGACGATGGTGGGGAACCAGTTGTAGGACTGGTTTTGGACGCTGCAGGAAAAGAGGCTGTACCCGGTGGCGTTAAGGGGGCAGAGCGAAAGGCCGGGGAAGGCGGTGGCGTTCACGGGCGCCGATACGTTCACGGCATTGGTCCAGGGGTACGAATGAAGGCGATCGGAGTACAAGTTGACGGCGTTCTGGGTGTGGTACGTGGATCGATTCCAGGCCTCGCCCCCCATTGCCGAACGGGTATAGTACGACATTGCGACTCCATCGCGCTGGCCTTTCCGGTCGAAGCGGGCCCCGTTCCAGATGAAACTGGGGGAGGCGACCCACGCGACGGTCCGAACGCCGTTCATGCCGAAGTTCCAGGTAAGGGTGCCCGACTGGGCGGGACGGGTGTCGGCGGTGCCGGCCTTGTCCGGGGTAATGATGGCGACTTTCCGCTCGCTGTCGCGTGCCCGATTGAGCCGCCGCCGCTGGTCGTCGGTGAGTACGTCGCCGGGATTGAGCAGGGTCCCGGATCCGGCGAGGATGAAGGAGGCTGGGACGGTGACCGAGTAGTCGAAGGATCCGTATTCGGCGTGAGTCGGGTCGGGAGGGGTGGCCCACCCGTGTTGCGTGCTGTAGGCGGCCACGCGGGGAACCCAGTGCCCGATGCTGTAGATGGGGCCGTTGCGCGTGTCGGAGCGACTGGGAAGCCCCGGGGCGGACAGGGACACCTCGTAGTCCAGGCTCAGGGTGGTCGTACCGCCGCCGGACGGAATGGGCTGACTCAACCGCACCTGAAGACGGGGGCCGACGGGGACGGTGGTCGGCTCCGTCGTTTTGTTATCCCGATGAACGGTGACATCGGTGACGTGAATGGGGGCGTCTTCCGTTCGGGAGGACGGTTCTGTGGAACGGAGAAGCCAGATGCTGGAGAGGGACGAGGGACTGTTGTTTGTGTAGGTGATCTCGACAACACCCTGCACCTTCTGTTCGGCTGTGTCGAGACGGGCATCAATTGTGTAGCTGACCTGGTTTTGCCAGTAGTCGACCCCGGGATGGCCTGTGCCGGTCCGGGCCGAGTTTGCGTTCTGAGGCATCTGGGCCGGCCATACGGACGAGGGATTGAATTCCGTTTCTTGTGTGGGTTGAGCGGCACCGGGACTCGCACCTAGCAAGACGATCAAAAGAACTGTACTCGATACGCGGAACAGAGAGGACATGAGTAATCGGGCAGTCCGGATATATACAAGGAAACGCAGACGCCAGGAGGAGGCTTCCCGGATTCCTCCTGTACTCATTCTTTGGATCAGCGTACGAGCATATTACGAATCAGCAGCGTGGACTTCTACCGTAGGAGTTAGGGCAGTCGCATGTTGAAGCGTTGATCGGAAGGCCGGACGCTCATCTGCCGTCGATTCCCCACTCCTGCTCGGAATGAACGGAGGCTTGGATGCCTGGAGGCAAGAACCGCTGTGCTCCAACGCACTCTTGTACGCGACACCGAAGGATCGTGCCGTTGTCGTGGGCGGATGGATTTGTCGAGAACTCACAGCAATCTATGCGTGAATTGGGAATCCGTCCGAACCTCTCTATTTCTCCCTCATTAAGATAGACGGTTTTTCGGGACATGGCGCAGTCCGGTAGCGCACCGCTCTGGGGGAGCGGAGGTCGCCGGTTCGAATCCGGCTGTCCCGACATTGATGTGAAGAACTTCTGCCGTTCCGTCTCCGTCTCATCCCACTGGGGCGGTGGCGGTTTTTCTTTTGCACGGCGTGGACGCCCCAGCGTCCCGTCGTAATCGGAGAGCCGGCGGGAGGTTGCCCGTCTTGCATTTGCAGGGGGGACCTCCTTTCTTCAACGCAAGGATGAAAAGGCAAACCCACCGTAGATCGTCGTTGGGGTCTTTTGGGTCGGGGGGGCGGAGCGAGCGGTTTTGCGCTTCGCGAACGGGGGAATTCTGAGGGGAGGCAGGAAGACGCATTGTCGTTGGAGTCCCGGTTTCTTGTCTTTGCGACCTTCTGGGCATGTTGTCATGGCCGACGAGCCCTCTTCTGCTGGAATGTGCTTTTCCGAGGATCTCCGTCGGATCCGAGAGGCGCGTGGGGTCACTGTGGAAGACATCCATAGTGAGACCCAGATTCCCCGTACGCTTATTGAGTCGTTCGAACGCGGGGAGCTCTACGATCACCCCACCTATAACCAGGTGTACCTCCGGTCCTTCATTAAGGCCTACTCGGACGCGATTGGCATTTCGCGGGAGGCGGCCCTGAGTGGGTTGGAGGCGGCCCTCGATGAGACCTACGAGGAGGCCCTGGCGGTCCAGTACCTGTCGGAGGCCGACGAGGCCGCCGCGGAGGCGTCGTTTCCGGACGAGACGACGCGGGAGGAGGGTTCGGACGAGACCGACCAGGAGGCCGTTGCCGAGCCGGAGGAGACGTCGTCCGAAGGGGAGGGGAGGGACGATCGAGGAGCCGGCGGGCCGTCCGGGCGGGGCGGCATTGTCGGGCCGCCGCGGGCGGTCGGAGACGAGGACAAGCCCACGATTGAAGAGGTGTCGTCCCCGGATGCGAACGTCAAAGGGATGGAGGAGACCGACGAGTCGTCTGGAGCCGAAGAGGAGGCGACGGACGAAGACCCGGCAGACAAGGCGTCCCAAGAGCAGGAAGTCCCTCAAGAGCAGGAAGCTTCTCAAGAGCAGGTGGGCTCTCAGGAGGAAGCGGCTTCCGATGCGGCCGACGCCGAAGAGGAAGCGGAGGCGGAGGCGGTTGTTGATGCGGAGGATGCCGAGGACGCCGAGGGAGAGACGGAATCCGTCGAGGGGATCTGGGGCGATGCGGACGAGTCGGGGGAGGATGCGTCGTTCGAAGCAGTGCCGGATGGCGTAGAAGGGGACGAGGACGCCTCTCAACAAGAGTCGGCCTCTGAAGAAGGGGACGTTTTTCAAAGAGAGGAGGCCTCCGGAGAGCAGGCAGCCTCCCAAGAGCAGACGGTCTCTGAGGAAGAGGACGATGCTGTGTCCGACGACGATGTGGAGGCGGCGCGCGAGAAGCTGGAGGAGCTGTCGGGGCCGGAGGCCCTTCGCTCGACACCCGATGAGGCGGAGGACGATGCCGACCCGGATGCGTCTGACCGTCCGACGGCGTCCGAGGACGTGCCGGCGTGGAGGGCGGAACAAGACGACGCCGAGGAGTCGCCCGACGCCTCGCGGTCCCTGCCGGACGATCAACCCGATATTCCTCCCGGCGATGACGGAGAAACGGGCATTGTGGGAGAGCCTACCGCGATGGGTGAAGGCGGCGGGAAAGCGGTGGGGTCGGCTCCCGGATCGGTGTCGGCAGACCGGTCGGGCTCCGACGGGCTGTGGGACCGCGCCAATAAGCAGATCTACGTCACGGGGATTGGGATTGTCGTCGTGTTGCTTGTGCTGATTGGGGTGGGAATCGCGTATTTCAACTCGGGCGGGGGCGAGGAGGCGACGGCGCCCGCCGATGAGGCGTTGCCCGAACCGGATACGGCGGCCGTCGCCTCGACCGTTCCCGATACGGCGGCGTCCGCGACCGCTGCCGACACGGCGGCAGCCGAGGAGGAGGCCGAGGAAGAGGCCGAAGATCGGCCGCCGCCGGCCGACGTGTCGCTTGGATCGCAGATTTTCCTGACGGTGTATGCGACGGAACCGGTCTCGGGCATCCGTATTCGCCGTGACGAGGATCTCCGCCGCCCGTACTGGCTCGAAGCGGAATCCGCGTCGGTCTTCCCCTTTGAGCGGCGGGCCGTCGTGCGAGCGCAACTGGACAAGGTGCAGCTCTATGTGGAAGGGTATCGCTACCCGATTGCGCCGACCGACACGGCCGGCGGCCTCGAACTGACGCGGGCGAGGGTCGAAGCGTTCGTGGACACGCTGCGGGGGCAGCCGGCGTCGCTGTCGGTCGCCCCGGATACCATTCCGGTGGGCGGCCCGCCGGCCGAATCGAGCGCGGGAGACGTGCCGGCGGACACCGCTGGCAACTAACGGAATTCATCTCTATGAGAATGCGAGCGCTCAGGGCGGGTCCGCGGAGGCCGTCCCCGGCGATCGCGACGCTTTTCGGTTCTTGCTTGTCCTGATTTGTGCCTATGAGTTTGATTAAGGAAACGCGTGCGCTGCAAGAGACCCTTGGGGACGTGTCGATTGACCAGTTGTCACAGGAGGAGGCCCGTGCGCTGGCCGAGCGGCTGCAAGATGTGGTGCGTCGACACGATCACAGATACTACGTCGCGGACGATCCGCTGATTGCCGATCGGGAGTATGATCGGTTGTATCGACGGCTGAAGGAGCTGGAGGCGGCCTTCCCGGCGGTCCAAACGCCGGATTCGCCGACGCAGCGGGTGGGAGGCGAGCCGATCGATGAGTTTGAGAAGCACGAGCACGACGAACCGCTCTTGTCGCTGTCCAATGCGTTCGACCGGGAGGAGCTGCGCGAATGGTACGAGCGCTGCCAGCGCGGCCTTGCCGATCGGTTTGGCGAGGTAGAACCGGCCGTGTTCGCCGAACTCAAGATTGACGGCGTGGCCATCGCCCTGACGTACGAGGACGGCCACTTGGCGGTCGCCGCCACGCGGGGGGACGGGACGGTGGGCGAAGACGTCACGCACAACGTCCGCACGGTGCATCGCATTCCCCTGCGCGTCCCGGTGGACGATGCGAACGGCCGCCGCCCGCCCCACCACATTGAGGTGCGGGGGGAGGTCTTTATGCGCAAGAGTGAGTTCGAGGCAATGAACGAGCGGCTGGTCGAGGACGAAAAGCAGCCGTTTGCCAACCCGCGCAACGCCGCCGCCGGGACGCTCCGCCAACTCGACCCGACGGTCGTCGCGGAACGTCCCCTCAGCTTCTTCGGGTTTGCCGTGGGCCCCACGAGCATGGACGACCTGTCTACCCACGGCGAGGTGCTCGACCTGTTGGACGATTTGGGCCTCCCGCTGGAGGAGCATACGCAGCGCTTCGAGGAGCTTGGGCCGCTGCTGGACTTCTGCGAGGGATGGGTCGAACGGCGCGATGCGCTCGACTATGAGGTCGACGGGGTGGTGGTCAAGATTGATCGGCACGACTACCGAGAGGAGCTGGGCACGATTGCCGATGCGCCGCGCTGGGCCGTCTCGTACAAGTTTCCGGCCCGCGAGGCCACGACGACGCTCAACGAGATTCGGGTAAGCGTGGGGCGGACCGGGGCGGTCAACCCGGAGGCGGTTCTGGCGCCGGTGGAAGTGGGGGGGGTAACGGTGTCAAAGGCCACGCTGCACAATGAGGATTACATCGCCGACCGGGACATCCGCGAAGGCGACACGGTGGTCGTGAAGCGGGCGGGGGATGTCATCCCGCAGGTGGTGCGTGCCCTCCCGGATGCCCGATCCGGCGACGAGACGCCCTGGTCGTTTCCCGATACGTGTCCGGCGTGCGACACGGAACTCGTGCGCCTCCCGGACGAGGCGGATCACGTGTGTCCCAATAGCGAGTGCCCGGCCCAGTTTAAGCGACTCGTGGAGCACTTCGTGCAGCGGGACGCGATGGACATTGAGGGACTGGGGGAGCGCCTGTCCCATCGATTGGTCGACATCGGGCTCATTGAGACGCTGGCGGACCTCTACCGCATTGACCACGACGATCTGCTCCCCCTGGACGGCTTTGCGGAGAAGAGTGCCCAAAATCTGATCGGTGCCATTGAGGCCTCGAAGGAGCGGTCCATGAGTCGGCTTCTCTTTGCGCTGGGCATTCAGCACGTCGGAAAGACCGTAGCGGAGCTGGTCGTGCGCCATTTTGCGTCGGTGGACGAGCTGGCCGCGGCGACGGTTGAGGACCTGGATGCCATCGAGGGCATTGGCCCGACCATCGCCGAAAGCATCGTCGACTGGTTTGCGGTGCCGGAGAATCGCGCGCTGGTCGACGATCTGGCGTCCGAAGGGGTGAACGTGGAGCGGCAGCCGCACGAAGCGCCGGCCGAATCGACCGAAGGGCTTCCGTTTTCGGGGATGACCGTTGTCCTCACGGGATCGCTGCCGGAGTGGACCCGGTCGGACGCGTCCGACGCCATTGAGCGGGCGGGGGGCACCGTCACGTCGAGCGTAAGCGGCAATACGGATCTGTTGATCGTTGGGGCCAATCCGGGTTCGAAGTTGGAGACGGCCCGAGAGGAAGGGACCGCGATTCGAAAAATTGAACACGCTGACCAGTTTGAGCGCCTCCTGGAGCAGGGCGTGTCGACGGAGGAAACGGGCGCTTCTTAGCAGGCGGGTGGGTGTACACGTTCGTTTTCCGTCGCTCGTTCAGCGGCGTCCGACGTCACGAGTCACATGCTCGCGCATCATTGCATGCGTGTCGGAAGGGAAATGCCGCGACGCGACGTGAAACTGGGCAAGGGCCACGGCCGCTCCGCTCTCTCGTGTGGAACGACGTCCGGACGGCGGAGGGGCGGGAGGGCGTTCCAAAATCCGAATTCCCCATTCTGCACTTGACGTAGCCCGGCGCGGGCCCGGTCATTTTAGTTCTGTGGGGACGCGTATGGGGGGATTCCAGTCCGGGGAAGGATCCTCCCGTTCGGTGTCTCATTCATGCATCGAATCGGGTCTGTCGAGAGGCAGGTCGTTCTGCAGCTTTGTTGACTGAGGTCGCATTATGGGACTTCTCGAAAAACTCGGATGGGGACGCCGCACTGCTCAGCCGGTTGGCCACGAGTTGGAAACCAGCGGTCGCTCCGAAGAAGAGGATTCCACGTGGCAATACTGGGCCGTTCGGGGGGGGCTGTTCCTGCTGCTCGTCCTCCTCACGGCGGCCGCCTTTCCGAGGGGCGAGGTGTACGAGTACACGGTGCAGGTGGGCGACACGTGGCGGCAGGCCCCGCTTGAGGCACCGTTTGATTTTCCGGTCTATGTCGATCAGCAGCAGGTGGAGGCCAAGCGCGATACGGTGCGCAAGTCCACGCCGCCGTATTTTCGGGAGCGTTCCGGGGCGCGGGAGGAGTTGGAGGCCAACCGGGACACGCTGCTCCAGCAACTCAGCCGAATACTCGGGAGCTACGCCCAGTATCGGACCCATCAAGCTGAGGGCGACACGGTGGCGGCCCGCAAAGATTCGCTGGCGTACGTGCAGCGCCGGCGGAAAGCCGTGGTGGCGCTGTCTCCCTCCGAATGGCAAACGTTGGCCGACGAGTACGTCCAGGCGGTTCGGACCGGGGGCGCCCCCAGTGGCCGGCTCCATCGGCGTCTGCTCAGCGAGGCGTTTCGGCTGGGCGTGCAGCTCTTGAATGTGGGGGTGATGGATCGTTCCCGCGACTCGATCTATACGGACGAAATCGTGGTCCGGAATCGTGAAGAGCGGGTCCAGCGCTCCGTGGATAAGAATAATGTGTACGGGTTGAATGAGGCGTATCAGTACGTTGAGCAGCAGCTTCGAGAAACGTTCGACGATGCGCCCGAGCGAGCGGACATTGCGCTGTCGTTTTTCCGCGGCATCTTTCAACCTTCCCTCCAGTACCTTCGGGCCGAGACGCTGCAGGAGCGAAATCGACGCGCCCGAAATGTCACGTCGATCCAGGGCGGTGTGGAAAAGGGAGAGATCATTGTCCAGCAAGGGGAACGGGTCACGGAGGAGATCAAACGAAAGTTAACGTCTCTGGAGCGCGTCCGGAATGAACGCC
Source organism: uncultured Salinivenus sp. (assembly GCA_964407535.1). Taxonomy (GTDB): domain Bacteria; phylum Bacteroidota; class Rhodothermia; order Rhodothermales; family Salinibacteraceae; genus Salinibacter. The sequence continues at coordinate 8,476 of CAYOWD010000009.1, forward strand.
GATCGTCATCCATCGTCTGGCGACAGGTGATGGGAGAAATTCTGTTTTCCCTCCTGGGATTCAGCTTCTTTTTCTTCTATCTGTATTTGCTTCGCCCCGAGATTTGGCGGGAGGATCGGGATCTGGTATTGATCACGGTGCTCTTCACGTTCATTCTGGCGTTCTTTGGGGTTGTCGTTCGCATTCCGTGGGCCAACCTATATGTGGTGCCTGTGGCCCTGGCGTCGGTGTTGCTTACCATCGTCTTTAACTCGCGGATCGGGCTCTTCGGCACGCTGATTCTGGCCTTTACGGGGGGGCAGATGCTGGGGCTGGACCTGGAATATACCCTCGCTACGTTTTTTGCCGGGGCATTTGGGATTTTCAGTGTGCGGGACATCAAGAATCGCGGCCAGTTCTTCGTGAGTGCCGGCCTGGTCTTTATTGGGTATCTGCTCGTGCTAACGGCCAGCTGGCTGTTTCTGGGAACCCCCTCGGGCCTCTATGGGCGTGAACTCCTCTTTTCGGCGATTGGGGCGTCCTTCACCATTACTGCGTCGCTCTTCCTGTGGGCGCTGGAGCGGACCTTCGACATCACGACGGATCTGACGCTGTTGGAGCTGTCCGATACCAATAATCAGCTACTCCGCGACCTCAGTCTGCGGGCCCCGGGCTCGTTCAACCACTCGCTGCAGGTGGCCAATCTCGCGGAGGCCGCCGCCGATCGGATCGGGGCCCACAGCTTGCTGACCCGCGTCGGGGCGCTCTACCACGACATCGGCAAGATGCTGAAGCCCGAGTACTTCGTTGAGAACCAGCGGGCCGGGGTGAACCCGCACGACCAGTTGAAGCCGCGAATGAGTGCCCTCATCATTGCGAGTCACGTGAAGGAAGGGCTGGAGATGGGGAAGGAGTATAATTTGCCGGAGCGGGTGCTTCGATTTATTCCGTCTCACCACGGCACGGCGCGCATCGAGTACTTCTACCAGAAGGCCGTTGGGCGGGCCGAAGACGACAAGGAGTCGCCCGTGCTCGAATCGGAGTTCCGGTATCCGGGACCGAAGCCCGATTCGAAGGAAACGGGCATTCTGATGCTGGCCGATTCGGTGGAGGCCGCGAGCCGCAGTCTGGATGAGCCGTCCCACAAACGGCTCAAATCCCTGATCGATCTGCTCTTCCGAGAGCGCATTGAGGACGGTCAACTCGACAATACGGATCTCACGTTTCGGGACCTTCGGCTCATCAAGGATACGTTTCTGAAGATGCTGATGGGCATCTACCACGTGCGCGTCAAGTATCCGGACCAGGAAAAGGAGGAGAAAGAGTCGGAAGAGACGGGCCCGACGGTTGTGGCAGTGGCCGGGGAGGCGCCGTACGAGGAGGTGTCTGTAAGCCTGGATGAGGGGCCATGGGAGGTCGAAGGGCAGCCCGAGCCCGATCGGCTTGATGCCGTGCCCGGCTTTCGGGATCCCCGGCAGCCCCGCCCGGAGCTGGCCGAGGCGTCGCCGCACTCCGGCATCAACAAGGACGGGGGAACGCACGCGCCGCCGCCGGAGGCCCCGGACGAGCGCCCCGGAGGCCCGAGCGTGTCCTCTCAGGATCCCACGAATGAGTCTCCTGAGGAAGAGTCCAACCCCGAGAGCGAGTCATCCGACGAGGAACGGGACACGTCCGATACGTAGTTCCAACTCCGCAGCCGTGCTCGTACGAGTCCCACTAGCGAGACAGCTCCACAGCTGTCGAGGAGGCCAACCAAGAAGTGTCGCGACGGCCGTTGGGAGGCAATACGTAATAACAATCACATCGGTCGGTACCGGCTACCAGGATGCCGGGTATGCGGAATAAGCATTGACCCTGCAGTAGATACGTGCCCCCAATTCGGAACGATTCCAGTTTGTCGGGACGATGTACTCGACCACTGTCGGTACAGGCACCTCCACCCCTACAGTCCCGAATTCCTCAACCGGGTTCGGGATAAGAGGCATCCGGAGAACTCAGGCGGGAACGGCCTCGGCAATGGACTCCAATGCGTCGTGGCTGACGAGCAATTCCACCTCGGCGTGATCGGGGGCCTCCTCGTCGAGGTGGGGAAGGAGACGTCGCTTGCTGGCGGGCGTATACAACAGGAGGTCGGTCTGCTCCACGACGTTCGACAAATGCTCGACGCCTTCTTCAATGGACGCGGCGATTACCTGTCCGCCGTAGGAGGTGTTCGTCCGAAGCTGTTCGGAGATCGGGGGAATGGTGTCGCGGTAGCGCGTAATCAAGCCGAGGGCCTCGCGGTCCATCAGGCGCGCCGCCCGCTCCAGAATTTTGGAGGGAAGGTGGGTCACGTAGCCGAGGGTATCGCCCCGGGGCAGCTGCTTGAGGACGCGTGTCAGGTAGTTGTAGGGCGTGAAGGCAAAGTCGGCGTCCGTGTGTTTCTCCAGGCGGGCGAGGGCGACGGGTTGAACGGCTTGCTGGAGGGCATTGCTGAGCTGACGGGCACACATGGCGTTGATCTCGGGGTACGGCCCGACGGTAATCAGTTTGCGTTCGATTCCAGCATGGTCCAGGAGGGTCGTCTGCTCTTCGAACAGCGACTCAATTTCCGCCTCACTCAGTCCGAGTCCGATGAGCCGCTGTAAGGCGTCTTCCACCACCTTTGCGCCGCGTTCAATTCGATCGCTCTTATTAAGAGGACTCCGCTCCTTCACGGTGTATCCACTTCCCACCTTGGAGCTCAGCACCCCCTCTTCTTCGAGGGTCTTGTACGCCTTGCGAACGGTGTGAAACGAGATGTCCAACTGCTCCCCGAGGTCCCGGGTCGATGGGAGGGGGTCGTTCACCTTGTAGTGGCCTGTGGCAATGAGATACCGGAGCTGGCCGACGAGCTGCTCGCTGGCTGACTGCTTCGAATCCGAGTCAATTTCAAGGCGAGACATATTTGTTGAGACTGGGAAATCAGGCGTGTCGGTTGAGCGAAAGAGGATTACCAAATCGGTGAAGCCGCACATACGGCATCTGCTCCCGGGCAGAGATCTTAGATTCTGGAGAACGACTCGCGCCGTGAGCGATGGGCGCAAGACGCTGGAAACGCATGCGCGTATCAGCACTTCCGTTATTGCAAAAAAAACATCAAGACACAGAGGAGCCCACCGACGATTGAGATCGGAATGACTGCTGTGCCGCAGATCGAAGTTCTGAAAAGTCCGACCAGTCCTGCCGACGACAAATTCGGGTTGTCCATCCGATGGAAAGCTCAATTTCGCCCGGTGCCCCTTTCACATTATATAAGGGATGCCACTGGAGGGGACGGTCATAGAGCACATCGTGTACGCTGCGCGCTGCGCACTGACCGGGTCGGAAGTGAACCTCGGCGATCGTTGTCGAGAGTGAGAACTGGGTCCAGACCGAGGCGACCGCGAGCGCGGCCGGAAGTCCCCAGATAAGATATCCCCAGATTGGTTGCCCCTGAAGAGCCGTTGCCGTGGCCCCGATCATAACGGGGAGGGTGCAGGTGCCGATCGGCCCAGCGATTTCGCGAACGTACACCAGTCCCCGTGGTCGATCGGTGGGATGATGGCGGCTCCGAAACGTCGTGCTCATGCAAGCAAGTTCTCCTGTAAGAAATTTGCGGAGGCCTTCCACTACGTCGTGTTCGGGGAGGCGTCCGGGGAAGCGTCTTCTTGGTCCGGCTGGTTCCAGGCGTATCCGTAGTGGGCGGGTGGGTTCAGATTTTCCTTAACGGCTCGTGGAGAGACCCAACGCATGAGATTGAAGCGCGAGCCCGCCTTGTCGTTGGTTCCCGACCGGCGTGCGCCCCCGAAGGGCTGCTGTCCGACGACGGCACCGGTGGGCTTGTCGTTGATGTAGAAATTCCCGGCGGCCTGTTCCAGGAGGTCGGCGGCGCGTCGAAGCGCGGTCCGATCGGTGCCGAAGATGGCGCCGGTCAGTCCGTACGGGGAAGTCTCATCGACGAGGTGGAGCATCGCCTCGTATTCGTGATCGGGATAGACGTAGGCCGTCGTTACAGGGCCAAAGATTTCCTCAGTCATCGTCTCGTGGTGGGCGTCGAAGGCCCGAATGAGCGTGGGCTCGATGAAGTATCCGGTGGTGTCGTCGCTGCTGCCTCCAGAGACGATCTCGGTGGCGTCGTTCGACCGGGCGCGGTCGATGTACCCGGTGATGTTGTCGAACGCCCGCTGGTCGATGACGGCGTTGAGAAAGTGCGAAAAGTCCTCCGGGGGACCGACGCTGATCTGATCCAGCCAGGCAACGAGCTGGGTGCGCACCTCCGGCCACATCGACTCTGGGAGGTAAAGGCGCGATGCCGCAGAGCACTTCTGTCCCTGATACTCGTAGGCCCCACGTAGGATCGCCGTGGCCAGTTGATTCGGATCTGCCGACGGATGGGCGGCGATGAAGTCTTTGCCGCCGGTTTCTCCCACGATGGTTGGGTAGGTGCGGTAGCCCTCCAGGTTCTGTCCGATGGACGCCCAGAGGTGATCGAACGTCGCCTTCGAGCCCGTGAAATGGAGGCCCGCAAAATGTTCGGAGGCGAGTGCCGGGGCGCCGACGTGGCTGCCGTCATCCGCGGGCAGCAGGTTAATAACCCCAGGGGGAAGGCCGGCCTCTTCCAGGACGAGATAGGTGTAGTAGGCCGAGTACACGGACCGACTCGCCGGCTTCCAGAGCACCGTGTTGCCCATGAGGGCAGGAGCGGTCGGAAGGTTTCCCTGAATGGCGGTAAAGTTGAAGGGCGTCACGGCCAGGACAAAGCCCTCCAGGGGCCGATACTGCATCTGATTCCAAACGCCGTCGCTGTTGTTCGGCTGGTTTCGGTAGATCTGCCCGGCGTAGTGGACGTTGAAGCGCAGGAAGTCAATGAATTCGCAGGCGGCGTCAATCTCGGCCTGATGAATGTTTTTCCCCTGTCCGAGCATTGTCGCGGCGTTGATTGTGTCCCGGTAGGAACCGGCCAGAAGCTCCGCGGCGCGCAGGAAGATGGCGGCCCGGTCGGAGAAGTCCATGGCGGCCCACTCGGCCTTTGCTGCGCGCGCAGCGGCGATGGCCCGTTCGACCTCGGACCGACCCGACTGGTGGACGTATCCCAGCGTGTGGGTGTGCTCGTGTGGAACCGTTACGCGACTCTTTTCATCGGTTCGAATTCGCTCGCCGCCAATGATGGCCGGAATCTCCACGGTCTGTTGGCGCATCCGCTGAACACAGGTCTGCACACTCTGCCGATCGGGGCTGCCCGGTGCATACGTGCGCACGGGCTCGTTTTCCGGCTTTGGGGGAGTGGACGTGGCATGGTGCATAGGTAGACAGGCGGTTGAGTGAAGGAGAGAAACACCGTCGTGAATTTTACAGTCTCTTCGCTTTCCTTGTTCTAGAAATCCAGACGGTTGCGTTGAGAAGGTGGACCATTACAGAGCCTGACATGAGGGCTCGTCTGCCTGTTTTTGGCCGGACTGTGCCGGGAGCAGGGCACGGAAGGGGGGCGTTCGTGCAACGTGCCGTCGGTCGAGTCCAAATCCGGCGGCAATCAGCGTGTCGATTTTCCGGTAGGGAGGGGAGGCGACTCCGGCCACGGGCAGCCTGCCCTGTACGCAAAAGCGACTTTTCGAGGAAGCGAATGCTTCGGACGGAGCGCGCGCAACTCAGATCCGCCCCTTCCGTTTAGCGAAGCGCCATTCTTTTTGAAGACATCTGCCACGCTGTGTCCGGACGATTTGAGTATTTTATGGCCCTGCGGTACCTGTGGGGGGCGGAGGGACGCGAGGAGGGACGTAGCTTCCTTCGGTTTATTACGTACGTCGCCATTGGGGGCGTGGCGCTTGGGGTGGCGGCGCTCCTCCTGTCGCTTGCGATTGTCCGCGGCTTCAGCCAGGAGATCACGGACAAAATTATGGGGTTTGGGGCCCACGTTCAGGTCCAGAGCTATTTCCGGGACAAACCCCTCGACGATGCATCGTCGATGCGTACGATGATTGCTTCGACGGACGGGGTGGAGCGGGTCGATCCGATTGTCGAAGACGTCGTGTTGCTTCGGAAATCGGACCGATCGATCGATGGAGTCCGAATGCTCGGGGCGGAGGAGCTGCCTCGTTATCTGGCACAGCACATTGACCGCGGATCTTCTTCGTTGCGTTCGGGACGTACCGAGCATGTGCCGATGGTGATCGGGGCGGGACTCGCGGACCGCCTCGGGCTAGCGGTCGGGGAGGTGGTGACGGGGTTTTCGCTGCGAAATGGGAGGGAGGGCGGAGGCCTTCAGATGCAGCAACCGCGGGTTCAGCAGTTCGAGGTGACGGGTATTTACAACACCTCCCTCGCCACCATCGACGACAATTTTGTCATCACGGGACTGGAAACGGCCCGGACCCTGGTGGGAATCTCCGAAACGTCGGTCAGTCGGTTCGACGTGACGGTCCAAGACGTCTCCCAGGTCGATGCTGTGGCCGGACGGATTGAGGGGCAGCTCGAATACGGGGCGGCGGCGCGGACGATTTACCAAATTCAGCCGTATTCCTCGCTCTTTGCCTGGGTGGATCTGCAACAGGGCATCGTGCCGCTAGTCATCGGGGTCATTGTTCTCGTGGCTGCCTTCAATATTATTGGAACGCTGCTGATGATGATTTTGGAGAAAACCCGAGAGATTGGGGTCCTGCAAAGCCTTGGGGCCTCGCAGACAACGCTGAAGCGGGTCTTTCTTGCGATTGGGCTGTTGATTGGGGTTGTCGGGACCAGCCTCGGGGCGACCCTCGCCCTCAGTCTCGGATTTCTGCAGCAACAATTTGAAATCATCCCGTTGCCAGAAGAAGCGTACTACATGACGACGGCCCCGATTGCCCTGAATCCCCTTGACTACATCGTTGTCACTGTCGTCACACTCCTGCTCTGCGGACTTGCTGCTTACATTCCAGCTCGGGTCGCCGCCCAAATTGAACCTGTGGAGGCGATCCGCTTTCAGTGAGTGTGGTTCGATTCTTTTTCGCTCAAGCTACAGTCCGATCATGGCATCCAGCCAAACAACAGCTTCGCTTTCGGTGGGCGATCCCGCGCCGGACTTTGAACTCTACACCCATAAAGAAGAGGCCTGGCGCCTCTCCGATCATCGGGGAACACCCGTCGTGCTACTGTTCTTCCCCGGCGCTTTTACAAGCGTCTGCACGACGGAGCTGAATACGGTCAGTAATGACCTGCACGAGTATGGAGAGGCAGAAGTGGTGGGCATCTCCACGGACTCCCCCTTTGCACTGGCGGAGTTTCATGAGGCGGAGGGCTTTTCCCTGCCATTGCTGAGTGACCACAACGCAGAGGTGAGTGAGCAGTACGGGGCGAAGTACGACTCGTTTACGCCGATGGGACTGAATCGGGTGGCCAAGCGGGCCGCCTTCGTTATCGATGCCGACGGAACGATTCAGTATGAGGAGGTGCTTGAGAACGCCGGCAATCAGCCCGATCTCGACCAGATCAAGACGGTAGTGAACGACCTCAGCGGGGCATAACAATCCAGAGGGTGGGCAGGGCGATCGCACGTTCAGTCTCGGACTGGACGACGATGGCCCGTCTGCCCGTTTCCTCCGAATTCTCGACCTCCCGGACAAGTTTCCGTTATTGGAAAACAAAAAAACAAGAATGAAAGCCGGATACCTACAGCAACACCCAGAATACCTTGCCGTCTCGAAAAACCTTGCTCGCACTGAGGAGCTCATTGAAGACACCGTGGCGGATCTGCTCGTCTTGCCGGAGCTCTTCCAGTCGGGTTATTTTTTTCAGTCTCAGGACGATCTGGAGGCGGTGGCTGAACCCATTCCGGAGGGTCCGACCACTGAACGGCTCAAAGCGTGGGCGGCGGGCACGGGGACGACGCTCGTCGCCGGGCTGGCGGAGCGAGATGGAGAGGCGATCTACAACAGCTCCGTGCTCGTGCGACCCGACGGGACGACGGAGACCTATCGAAAGGTGCACCTGTTCTACGAGGAAACGACGCTCTTTACCCCCGGCGACCTTGGATTTCCGGTGTTTGATGTGGAAACGCAGGACGGGCAGCTATACCGGCTCGGGATGATGGTATGCTTCGACTGGTACTTCCCGGAGGCCGCACGCAGCCTGGCCCTGAACGGGGCGGATGTGATTGCGCATCCATCAAACCTTGTGCTTCCGCACTGTCCGGACTCGATGCCGATCCGAGCGCGTGAGAACCACGTCTATACCATCACCGCTAATCGCTACGGCACGGAAACGAAGGGTGACGAACAGCTCACATTCATCGGACTGAGCGAGGTGTGCGGTCCCGAGGGCGAAGTCCTCGCCCAGGCCGAGCGGGAGGGGGCAGTGGTAACGACCGTGGAGTTCGATCCCCATGACGCCCGGGAGCGCCACATCAACCGCTACAACGACACGCTCGGCGACCGCCGGTCGGACACGTACGTCACCTGACCGCCGGCCACAGGATTCTCTAATGCAAGTTGTGAGTTGCGGGGTTTTGGGTTGAGCGTTTCCGCAACTGGACACTGAAATGGAACGAACATCCGGAATGGATCGTGGCGTCCCTGGTTTAAAGGGGGCTGAACGACCAGAATAGCAATCCTCAACTCATACAACGCATAACCCACAACCTGAATTTCTCTACTGGTGCGCAGGATCCTGCCGGTACGCCGACAGGGCCTCGTGGATGTGCTCCTCGGGGTCCGTCGCCGGTCTCGGTGTGAACGCCTCGCCCGTCACCGTTTCGTAGAGCTCGATGTACCGCTCGGCCACGGTGACCCGAAACTCATCCGGAAGGTCCGGCATGTCTTCGCCTTCGCGGCCCTGGAAGTCGTGCTCCATGAGCCACTCGCGGACAAATTCCTTCGACAGCTGCTCCTGCGGCTCTCCGTCTTCGAGGCGCTGCTCGTATCCGTCGCGGTAGTAGTATCGGGACGAATCGGGGGTGTGTACCTCGTCGATGAGGGCGAATCCGCCATCGGCCGTCCGCCCGAATTCATACTTCGTGTCGACGAGAATCAGCCCCTGCTCCGCCGCCATCTCGGTGCCGCGTTCAAAAAGAGCAAGCGCCCAGTCGCGTAGCTGGTCGTACTCGGCGGCCGAGAGCTCCGTGGAGGCAATGGCCTCTTCGCGGGTCACGTCCTGATCGTGCCCCGACTCGGCCTTCGTCGTGGGCGTCACGATGGGAGCGGGGAGCGCTTCGCTCTGCCGGAGGCCGTCCGGCAACTCGTGTCCACATAGCGTCCGATTGCCGGCATCGTACTCGCGCCAAGCATGCCCGGCCAGGTAGCCCCGCACCACAAATTCGATGGGCACCGGCGAGCAGGCCGTCGCGACCGTGACATTCGGGTCGGGCACGTCAATTACGTGATTGGGGACCACGTCGTCCGTCGCCTCGAAAAAGTAGGCCGCCGTCTGGTTGAGGACCTGTCCCTTAAAGGGAATGGTCTGGGCCAGCACGTGATCGAAAGCCGAAATCCGATCCGTGGTTACGAGAATGAGTTGATCGTCTCGACGATACGTGTCGCGCACCTTTCCGCGATACCGGTCGCCGAGATCATCGTAATGGGTGGCATCGAGGGTGTACTGAAGCTGTTCTTCAATCCGCTGTCGATCCATCGGGGAAGACAAAAGGGGATACAGGAAAGTAGTGGAAAGGAGGGAGCGGGTGGTTTACGAGTCCGTCTTCTGACTCGACTTCCGAACCATCAGTTCCGGCTCCACGAGCTCAGAGATTGCTTCTTCGGGCCCCGTGTTGTCGAGTCGGCTGAGCAGGACGTCCGTTGCGCGTTCGCCCACGTAGTGCATGTTCTGGGCAACGCTGGTAAGGCCGATGAAGCGACTCACCTTGATGTCATCGTACCCAACGAGGCTAAAGTCATCTGGGACTTCATACCCCGCTTCGCGGATGGCCTGCCAGGCTCCGATTGCCTGCACGTCGCTGCTCGCAAAGACAGCCGTCACCGACTCGTCGAGGTCGAGGAGGGTGCTCATCGCTTCGTACCCGGACTCCTCACTAAAGCCGTCGTGCTTGCGCGTCTTGCCGTGCACGACGAGCGCCTCGTCGTACTCGATGCCGGCCTCACCGAGGGCCTGCCGGTATCCGTGCACGCGCTCATTCCGGAGGCGATTGTCGTGCGGAGTCGTAATCATTCCGATCCGACGGTGTCCGCCTTCAAGCAAGTGGTTCATGGCGAGGCGCACCCCGGGTTCCTCGTCCCAGTAGAACGAGTCGAGGGGCGACCACTCATTACCGATCAATACGACCGGGGCCCCAAGGGTGAGAAGATCATCGGCCGTTTCTTCGGTGATGGGAAGCCCCGCCACCAGGAGTCCATCCATTGCTCCACGCTCCAGAAAGTTCTGAAGGGTGGCCTTTGGCGCCTCCCAGTCGAGGTCGCAAAGCAGAAGGTCCAGGTCCGCATCATCGAGCCGGTCCCGAATGCCCTTCAACAACTCGTTGTGGAAGGGGGTCGTGAACGTGGGCACCGCTACGGCAATGGTGCGCGTGGTGCGCTGCGCCAGCGATTTGGCCGTTCGGTTGGGTCGAAACTGAAGCTTCCGGATGGCCTTCATCACCTTCTCGCGCGTCGCATCCGAAACGTCCTGGGAGTTATTGAGAACGCGGGACACAGTTGAGATTGCCACGCCAGCGTGCTCGGCCACATCATAAATGGTTGTTTTCTCCTGGTCACGCTTGTTTGGAGGCATAAGAAGGGAGTTGGGTATGGAGTGGTCTCGTTGACAGGGGGCGCCCGTCAGTCCTTCGAGCCTACGTCTCTTCTTCCGTCGTGGGCGTTGGAAGCGTATAGTGCGGCTGTAGGTTGTCGAAGAATGTGGTTGAGGGATACGAATCGGTTTGCTGAGCGGCGCGAAGCGCTTCCGTAACCTGTCCTTTTGCCTTTTGCAGGGCGTCGGGAATGGCTTCTCCGTCCTGCATCATTTGCAGGAGGGGCAGGAGGAGCCCGCTAGACGCACCGCTCATCTCTTCGAGTCCAGAAAGAAGCGGGGCCTCGAATAACGCAATATCGTCGCCATCGTAGTATAAATCAACACAAAAGTCCGGCGGACTCGAACTCGTGTCGAAGTGATGCGTGGAGAGCTGCCCGCACCGGAGGAGCACGTTCTTGGCTCCCCGCTGCGCGATGCGCTGGACGGCCACCTGTGCGTCGTCCAGGCTCGGGATCTCCATGCCCGCCACTAGAGCCGCATCCTGCTTACGCACCGTGACGAGGTCCGGCTCGTCGAGGTGATCGAGAAGGGCGTCCAATCCGCGCTGGCCCAGTACGTCTTCGCCGCTGGGGCCGCTTAGGGTGAGGTCAAGCACCACCGGCCCATCAATCGTCGAGACGTGATCGAACGTAGTTTCAATGGTCGGGCCGTCTCCCACGATGCCTACCTTTGCCGCCGTGGGGGATTCGGTGTCAAAGAGATGCTCAAACTGCGCCGAGACCGTATCCGTAGGAACGTTGAGAACGTCCGTGACAACGCCCCGCCCCGCGACGACGTGCGCCGTGCACACGAGAAGACCGTGCCCCCCCAATGCCTGTGTCGTGAGCGTATCGGCCCGCAACCCGCGGCTGATACCTGGGTATTGGGCGCCCACGAGAATGGGATTGAAGTCCATATTTCGAAACGCACTTCTTCTTACAAATATTGATAGGGAAACTGATCTTCTAATGCGCAGTCGGGCAGAACGTTTGCGCTTGGTCCATTCTTGGCCTTCGCTGTTCCCCATCGATTACGCCTTTTTTCCCCATTGTTTCGATCCGTCAACATTCCCCGACTCTTGGGATCGCAACGACTTTCGTCACGGCGCGTAAAAACACGAGTCGTTTTCTCTTCACAGGAAACCTCCTCTTTCGGACCGGGGGCGTGCTGCCCGGCGCCCTTGCCTGATTTGCCTGCATGACCTGGCATGACTTCGACCTCTGTCCACCGGCTCACGAGCACGCGCATTCCTACGGTCGACGGGGAGTTCACCCTGTCTCTGTATGAAAATACGGAGGACGACAAGGACCACCTCGCCCTCATCTACGGAGACGTACGTGACAGAAGCGACGTTCTCGTCCGGATCCATTCTGAATGCTTTACGGGGGACGTGCTCGGGTCGCTGCGCTGCGACTGCGGCGAACAACTCAATGCCTCCATCCGGCGCATCGCGGCGGAGGGGAGAGGCGTACTGCTCTACCTTCGACAGGAGGGACGCGGCATCGGTCTGCTCAATAAACTGAAGGCCTACAACCTCCAGGACGAAGGCTACGATACGGTGGAGGCCAATCGGATGCTTGGGCATGGTGCCGACGAGCGCGACTACTCCATCGGCGCCCACATGTTGCACGACCTCGGGATCTCCTCCATTCGGCTGCTGACCAACAATCCGGAGAAGATTGAAAGCCTGGAGGCCCACGATGTCTCTGTATCTGAGCGCGTCCCGCTCCAACCGCATCTCAATCAGCACAACACCGACTACCTGCGCACTAAAGCGGATCGGATGCGGCATCTGCTGGAGCTGGGGCCGCTCGACACCGGTCAGCGCGACAATGCGCACAGCTCTGATCCAGAAGCGCGTCGGCAACGGGCCAACGATCATTTTCAGCGTACAGGCCGCCCGTTTGTCACACTGACCTATGCGCAGAGCCTAGACGGCTCCATTGCCACAGCGGACGGCCATCCGCTGCGGCTGAGTGGGGAGGCGGCCATGGCATTTACCCATGAACTGCGCGCGAGTCACGACGCCATCCTCGTGGGCATCGAAACGGTATTGCGCGACGACCCGCGGCTCACTGTTCGTCACAGCGAGGGCGACGACCCGATTCCAATCGTGCTGGACACCGACCTCCGATTTCCGACCGACGCCCGGTTGTTGTCTCGGGACGGTCCTCGTCCCATCATCGCCACTAATCAGTCGGCATCCGATGAGCGACAACGACAGTTGGAGAAGCACGACGCCACGATCATTCATCTGACGTGCGACGACCAGGGCATCTGCCTCTCGTCGCTTTTGGAGGCGCTCGCCGAACGAGATCTCCGCAGTGTGATGGTGGAGGGGGGGGCGACGGTACTCACCAGTTTCCTGCGCCACCAACTGGCCGACCACATGATTCTTACGATTGCCCCCACCTTCGTTGGAGGACATCCTTCGCTGCGTTCACTCCAGACGGACGAGGGAGCAAACACGTCCTATCCTGAGCTCGACAACATTCAGTACCGTTGGTTCGGGGAAGATCTCATTCTGGAGGGAACGCCGACGTGGCCGGATGCCCCTGCCGACTAATCATGGAATCCGCCGCCGGTCAGTGTTTTTCCTTACGCAACGTTTCATTTCCGGAGGATGAATCCCAAACTACCTTTGAAGTTCGCGTGTCGAGGTCTTCGGCACGTGTCTGTAGGACAGGGCGATATTCTCGGTTTGGGACTAACTGGTCTTGTGATCGCGGCACTATCCCGTCGGGTCAGTTCCCCGGGAATGCATGCCAAGGTACATCTACTCTGTCGCCGTTTGCATATCAACTCCGCAGTATTTTTGTAGTAATATATAAATATAAAATGACTGCACTCAGTACGGCGCTGACTAAAACTCGACCGTATGTGACCGCAGAAAATAACGCAAACCGAAAATCTGTACTTTTCTTTTTTTTGACACATTTAAAAGCGATAAATATAGTCATTTGTTTTAACCATTTTTTAAACTATCCAACCCCCGAGTCTTCTGCCTTGCGGAAGGGAGGAAGAGGAGACAACATTCTGAGCGCCCGACAGGTTCGCACCACACGCACTCGCATGTACCCCGGCTTCGACTCTTGAGTAGGACGCATGCAGATGGCAGGATCCGGGCCGAATTGCTTCCCGTGTAGTGCTGACGGGAGAAGACGGATCTGCCGAAAAACTTCCGACTTGAAGTACTAGTCAAGTGCAGACCCCCGCCGTTCTTGCTCAGCAGTTTATGGGCGAGCACATCCTACCCCATGATTGAAAACAATTTTTGAATTGATAATAGTAGTTATATTTATGCACCTTTATTATAAATTATACATTTACATCCCGGACTGTCTGTCAATCCCCAGCGGGGCGACCAGGGGGGCTCAGGTCTCCAATGCAGAAGCCATTTTGCGCGAGATCCACGAAGTTGCAGCGCTGGGAACGAGGCGGTCTAGACTCCCGTGACGGAGTGCTCGTGGAATGGCCGTTGATGTCTCGCCAAGCAGGCTCTCAAGACTCATCCGGCTTTACCGCTGCGATAACATCCGAGGCACCATCTTCGGCACTCCCCGAAGCTGGATTAACCTCAAATAATTGAGTCCCATTCGGCAAAGTGGCCACTACAAACATGATAACAGGTGTTATCAATAGTAAAAATTCGTTTTCCCGATCAAGTGAAGGGGGGAGCCTCTTCCTAAAATGGACCGCTTAGTTCCGGTGATCTTCCATCTGGGGCTTCCGTCCGTCGTATGCTGATTCTGCCCATCCCAAAATGGAAACTGCTAAACAGCCTGATGAGGAGTAATAGGACGCTCCGGGCACACAACAGAAAAGAGGACATACCCCGAATCCGCTAACATAGAGTGAGCCCTCCGCTTGAAATCGCGACCTTACAATTCGCGCGCCGCGTACGCGCGACGCGGAGTACTGCGACTTCGGATATTGTCCATCCATGAACACGAACAGGACGGATGGTCAAGGCATCCGGGGCCGGACATTACGAAGCGGACACCAACAACGTGCTCGCGGATCGGTGGAGACTGCGGCGTCCGTTTCGAGTGCCGTCCTCAATCAAGCGCACCATCGGCACACCAACGGCGGAACTCGTCGCAACTGACCGACGACGCTCGATTGACACCCATCGAGACAGATTGAGCGCGAACAACTCCGGACCAGACCTCCGAACGGTTGATTTTTCCTGTACCAGTACTAACGTTTGATAAGGGGAAATTATCAAACGTTAGTCGCTAATATCGCAGATTCGTCATGCCCAATCTGAAGCCTGTCGAGTTCGACGCCGACCTCACGCGCAACAGTTTGGCCGATCTTTCGGCGCGAGCCGTTGCACGCAATCGCGACGCCGAGGCCGACAATACCCGACGAAGCTATCGCACGGGATGGCGCATCTTCGCGGCTTTCTGTAACCATCACGACCTCGCCGTCCTGCCCGCGAGTCCGAAAACCGTCGTGCGCTACATGGAATGGCTCGCCGGCGAAGGCTACGCCCCGACGACCATCGAGGCCCGCCTCACCGCCATCGCCGATCGGCACCGGCGGAACGGCGAAGAAAATCCCTGTCGATCCGAGGCGGTGAAGCGACAGCTTAGCAACATCCGCCGCACCTCCAACCATGAGACGGAGCAAAAGTCGCCGATCCTCATGGAGCACCTTCAAGATATGGATTTCGACGAGGAGGACCTAACGGACCTACGGGACCGCGCGCTCCTCTACGTCGGCTTTGCTGGTGGATTTCGGCGCCAGGTGCTGTCCTCCCTCCGGGTCCGCGACCTTCGCGAGGTGCAGGGCGGTCGCGTCATCAACGTGCCCAAATCCAAGACCGATCAGGCCGAGGGTCGAACGGTGCAGATTCCGAATCAGGTGCCTGGGTTGACGCCAACCCCGAATCGGGCGCTTGATTGCTGGTTAGACGCCGCCAACATCGACTCCGGCCCCATCTTTCGGATGGTAGACCGCTGGGGAAACGTGCGGGACGGCGAACTCAGCGGACACAGCGTCTATCGGATCGTGAAGGGTCGGGTCGACTCCATCGGGTTGAATAAGGAGCGGTTCGGCGCCCACAGCCTACGGGCCGGATTTGCGACGCAGGCGTACATGGACGGAGTCGGCGAACATGAAGCCGCCCAGCAGACCGGGCACTCCGACCTCAGCACATTGCGGGAGTATCAACGCGTGCAGGTCGTCATCGACGACCATCCGCTTACGAAAATGGGATAGCGAAACCACCTCCCTCCCATCCCTACCGATCTGAACCGGAATTCTCAAAGGTCCACATCAAGATGGATGTGATCGGTGGCTGTATTCTGCAGCCGGGCCTCCTCCGGCTCGGAGTCGAAGTACCGGACGGCGGAGGCCACTTCTTGCAGACGCGCTTGCGATTGAATCTGCACGGGACGCGCGCCGGAGGCGGATGCCAACCGTAGTCCCGATCGACGGAGCGTTTCAATATCGATTGTCCCCAGTCCGGCTTCGCGCCCGTGATTGCGAATGCACTTATAGATCGCATCCGGACTCATCCGGTTGCCTCGATTACGGTTGCTCGCAGATCGCCAGAGCGGCCCCTCCTCCTCATCGTACATTTCAACGATCCGCTGAACCGCCGAGGCTGCAAGCTCCGGAATTTTGACGAAGCCGCCCCGCGCGCCCGACGAGCTCGGCACGTCGATGACCCAGTGCCGACCCAGTGGACGCACATGTTCGATATTCAGCGCTGCCACTTCGCTTCGACGAAGTGCTGCGTACACGATAACGAGAATGAGACCTTGATCACGCGGACCGGTTCGATCCGATTCCCCCGCCGTCGCAACCAGCGTTTCCAGTTCCTCCTTCTCCAAGAACCGAAGGGACTCCTCCCCCTCCTCCCCCATCCGGCGGAGTTGGATGCCGGCATCCCGGGCGGGATTTCCGGACGCAAGATCTCGTTTCACGAGCCAGTCGTAGAACGCCCGAATGGCCGATACCCGACGCCGACGGGTCGCATACGAGAGCTCCTTCTCCCGCATCGCACGCAGGAAATCGCGAATGTCGGCCGATGTCACATGATCAACCCGAAGATCAGAAGAGTCTTCAGCGACGTGTGCGAAGAAGTTTGTGAGATCTGTTCGGTACGCCCGCTGGGTGTGCTCCGTCTCAAGATCATCGATGAATGCGGATACGTGCTGCATTTAACTCACGATAACACTTGTTATCAATTTAAACACTGCAGTCAAGCATTATAAGCATGATAACGACTGTTATCAAGATGAGTCGTACCGGAGGGAGTCCCGATCAAAAGCGGTTTCCTCTGACACCTTCCCTTTCATGAAGAAAGGTCCGCCCTCCACCACACGGAGAGCGGACCGTCCCTCAAATTACGTCACAGCAGTTAGCCTTGCTCCTGCGCCGAAACGTCCGCCTGGTACCGGAACGTCGCGGCAATGCTCCGTCCGCCCGGCATCTTCTCGGGCCGCAGCGCATGGACCGTAGCCCCATTCAGGTAGGCCGAGACGGCGGCATAATTGAGAAGATCCCCATCCCCAGGCTGCTGAGACTCGTGCACCTCCACCGTATTGGTAGCCGGATCGAATCGTCCCCATCGATACTCCCCGATCGGCACAAAGAGCGTGTCGACGCGACTGTAGGCACAGCCCGGCACAATCTCGTGGAAATTGTCGGAGGCCATTTCCTCATCCTGATAATAGAGCTGCTCAAAGCGATCCAGCTCCTTCTCTTCCGATTCCTGAAACACCGGCTCGACAATGTCCCAGGCCTTCGTATGCAGATCCTTCAGGTTCAGCGACTCCGGATTCCCCGCCACGATGTCGTTCTCGATGAGCTCCGGATACGTGTTGACGTCTCGGAATAGCGGCAGGTACTCCGAGACCCCGGCAAGCACAAGCGGCACCTCCTCCCCACTGATATAGTCATCCACGCTATCGTTCACTTCCCGGAAGAACCGCTTGAGTTCATCTTGTGGCTCAGCACTCATGTCATCGGCATCGCCCCCGCCCCCGTGCCCGTGAAAAGCGCCGTCCTTGCTTTGTCCATTACTCTCAGCCGCCCGGTTCTGCACGTGAGACTGCAGGGACTGATCCGTGTCGGCCTCTTGGCGAATCGCCTCCACAATGTCGGCCGGAATTTCCGCGCTTTCGATCTCACTTAGCGCCTGGTGCGTTCCCTGGTACAGGCGCACGTCATTCTGGCTGAGCGCCAGCAGATAAAAACGGTTATTGGCCGCAATCAGCGGGAAAAGCGGCTTCAAATGGAACCGATCCTCAACGACCACAACCTCCTCGAAGCTCAGCGGCAACCGAAAGTACTCGGTCGTATCGGGCGTAATAAACAGGGCCAGCCCATCCCCGATGCTGCTTCGCCAGAATCCCGGCCGGTCGAGCAGTTGGCGAGCATCGGCAAGAATCTCGTCGATCAACTCCTCACGGTAGTCCTGCTCACGCAACTGATTCCGAGCCTCTCGAAGCAGATTCTTCAGTCGGGTGGTGTTCTGCGACCAGTCCGACTCGTTTCGATAGGTGGGCATGTACAAGGAAATGCAGACATCGTCTTGCGACTCCGCGAGCCGACGAAGCTGGGTACGGTTGAAAAGATCCATAAAGCGCGCAGACTGATTCGTGTGCGTATCGGGCGTACGGAAAGCGGATCTCCAGTACGGGGAGAGACCCGCCATAAGGTCATCGACAGGATCGTTACATGAGCAATGACAGTTTCTATTCGGGAGGTCAACGAACGAAAAAGCGCTTCCGCCGGTGAAATCGCAGAGAAATTCTCCCCTCATGACACAAACAACATCGGCGATTTTCTCCGAAAACCGACGTCAATGAACAGGGACATTCTACACAGGTGCCTCTGTTGAACAGATATACAGCTTTCCGATGCCCACCGACCAATGCCCACCGAATCCGCTACGACGCGAACCGACACCACAGCGACTATTCCTGCTTCCGGGTAGGCGCAGACGGTGTGCGGACCGGACGGTCATGACGAGGACGACGATCTCCGGACATCGACGGAGGGGATGGAGCCGGTTTCCAATCAGATCCCCCCGGCGGCCCCCCGGACGACCCCGAATCATCACTCCAAATGAAATGCCATAGCAGCGTCCCCAAAATTACGGGGCCGAATGCGACGAAAAAACTTAGCACCTGGTAGATCCAGTTCATAGCGCGAGCCCGCCGTCGTGTCTCAAGTCGGAAGAATGGAGAGGTGAAGCGCTACGACGACCAAATAGGCGAAAGCACTTCACTGTTGCTTAATGCTCACGCTTGACAGCCGAAACGGTTTCGAAATTTTCTTGGTTTCAGCTCGCAAAAATGCGGGCGTTTCATTCCTTTCCCCATTCGCACACCTAGAAAAGAGCCATACGCCCATTCCCGGTCACTGAATGCCAGATTCGACATGGACTACGACGTTATTATCATCGGCGCAGGTCACAATGGGCTCATCACGTCGGCCTACTTGGCACAGGCCGGATATCGGGTTGCGGTATTCGAGCAGCGCGAGATTGTCGGAGGCGCCGTTTCGACCCAGGAGCGCGTTCCCGGCTACCAGATTGATCTCGGCGGGAGCGCACACATCCTCATTCGACAAACTCCGGTCGTGGAGGAGCTCGAGCTCAATGCGTATGGGCTCCGATACATCGACCTCGACCCGATGTTCGTAGCCCCGTTTCCGGATGGGGATACGCTGTTCATCTACCGGGACCTCAATCGCACCGTTCACCACCTCGAAACCCTCCTTCCGGGAACGGGCGAGGCGTATCGGAACTTCGTGACGGACTGGCAAGGATTTGCCCGCACCATGCGGGACTTGTTTCTGGCCTCCCCCAGCCCCTGGGAAATTGGCAAGCGGATGATCCTTGGCGAAACCTCTCCCCTTCCCTGGAAAGAGGAACTCCGTCACATCCTTCGTCCCTACGAGCACGTCCTGAAGTCCTACTTCGACGAAGAGAAGCTGCAGACGATGATTGCGTGGATGGCAGCCCAGTCCGGTCCGCCGCCCACGGAGCCGCTTACCGGTCCGTTTGCCCTCTGGCATCCCCTCTACCACGAGGGCGGCGTCGCGCGTCCCGAAGGGGGCTCCGGCATGCTCACCCAAGCCCTTCGCGCTCACATTGAGGCCCACGGCGGCGCGGTCCACACGAACGCCCCCGTTGAGGACATCCTCGTCACCGACGGACGCGCCGAGGGGATCCGGGTCAACGGGCAGATCTATACCAGTCGCGCCGTGTGCTCCGCCACCCATGCCCGAGAAACGTTCGACGCGCTCCTTCCCAAAAAACACCGGCCGGAGAGCGCGGATGGACTTCGGATTGGGAACGGATTCGGGGCCATGCTCCGCCTCGCTCTCGACGAACCGGTTGAGTACACCGCGGCGCCCGGCACAGAGGCCCGGACGGGACTACAACTCCTCTGCCGCAATCTTACCCAGCTGCGAGGCGCCTACGGGGATTATCTGGGCGGACAGCCCTCCAGCGATCCCCCGCTCGTCGCCATGACATTCAGTGCGGCCGACGATACCCTGGCGCCTCCCGGCGGCGAGGTGCTCTGGCTCTGGGGCCAATACTTCCCCTACGAGCTTGCCGGTCAACAGACCTGGGGCGACATGGCAGACATCGTCGCGGCGCGGATGATCGATCAGTTTGAAGACTACACAACCGGCATCCGGGACCATATTGTCGGCCAGCTCTTCCAGCATCCTGTCTGGCTGGAAGATCGCCTGGGGCTGTACCGGGGCAACGTGATGCATCTGGAAATGAGCATCGACCAGATGTTTGCCGGACGTCCGGCTCTCGGTCTCTCCTCCTATCGCGGTCCAGTTGAGGATCTCTACCTCACCGGGGCAAGCACCCATCCCGGCGGCGGCATCATGGGCGCCTCCGGACGCAACGCCGCCCGAACAATCCTCTCCGACTTGGCCTAAGGGATGTGTCCCCGCAGTCCCCTCCCCCACCGAACACGGTCGCCCCTGCATGTCGTATCTCACCTTCCACCTCCTCTTCACCCTCCCACCGATTCTCATCATGGGGACGACGCTCCCCCGGTCGCTGTACGAAATCGGCGGCCGCCGCGCGCAACTGGCCATTCCCCTCCTCGCCCTCGTGGCCTTCTCCTACACGACCCCCTGGGACAATTACCTCGTCGCGCGAGAAGTGTGGTGGTATGGTCCCGATCGGGTGCTCGCCACTCTTGGCTTCGTTCCGGTGGAGGAATATTTCTTTTTTCTCGTGCAGCCGGTCTTAACCGGCCTGTTCTTATTTCAGTACCTTGGCCGGACGGAGGACCGGGCTCCCTCCCCACCGAACCGCCTTAGCGCCTGGATCGGGAGCCTTGTGTTCACGGTCCTGACGGCAATTGGTGTTCTGATGCTACGTAGCCCCGATCCGGAAACACTGTATATGGGGCTGGTGCTCACCTGGGCCACCCCGCTGCTTGCCGGGATGTGGCTGTACGACGGAGAAGTCTTGTGGGCACGCCGGCACGCACTCCTGTACGGGATCGGCCTCCCCACACTGTATCTCTGGATTGCGGACGGGATTGCCATCGCCAACGAGATCTGGACCATTTCTGACGTCTTCACCCTGAACCTCTCTCTGCTCGGACTTCCCATTGAGGAGGCTGCCTTCTTCCTCTTTACGAATATGCTGGTCGTCAAAGGCATTCTTCTTCTCCTCTACGGACAACATACCGAAAAGGACATGTCGCCGATCGGATGATAACTTCGTTACACGACTTCAATCCGTTTTCTCTTTTATAACCCACTACTCACAACTTTTTCGCGTGTCGCAAGTGAGTGACATGACATCAAGTAACACTGAAGTATTAAAAACCACAATCCCGGGGCACAAGACGCTGTTTCATCAATTTAGTTGATGGACTTGGATGCGCTTCCACGTGCATCCCAGTCGTCATGACCAGTCGCACCGGTCGCGCTACAACGACGGTGCCCACCCAGACTGGTCATCACCCGGACGGGGACGAACCCTACCTGCATCGGAAGACGACACTCAGGTTGCCGGTTCCTTCCCACCGTACCACCGTCATTCACCCACTACAAACGGAGGTCTACTTTATGCTACAGGAACTTCCGACGTTATCGCCAGCGCAGTATTCGTTGGTCTACAACATGTTCTCGTTCACCATCGCGACGATGGCGGCCTCGTTCGTCTTCTTCGTAATGGCCCAGAAGAACCTCGCGCCGAAGTACCGAATCTCCATGATGGTCTCGGCGCTTGTTGTCTTCATTGCCGGCTACCATTACTTTCGGATCTTCCAGAGTTGGGAGCATGCATTTGCTCTCAACGAGGCGATGGGGGCCTACGAGTTTAGCGGGGAGCCATTCAATGATGCCTATCGGTATGTGGACTGGCTCCTAACAGTCCCCCTCCTCGTCATTGAACTGGTCCTCGTGATGGACCTGCCCAAGGGGGAGAGCGGCTCGCTCGCCGCCAAGCTCGGCTTTGCGGCCGCCCTCATGATTGCGCTCGGATACCCCGGTGAGGCTGGCAGCAGCACGGAACTCTTCGGCGCGCGCGGACTCTGGGGCTTCCTCAGTAGCCTGCCGATGCTGTACGTGCTCTATGTCCTCTTCAGCGGACTTGGGGACGTCCTGGATCAACAGTCCAAAGAGGCTCGCACGCTGATCAGCAATGCACGGTTGTTGCTGCTCGCCACCTGGGGCTTCTACCCCATCGTGTACATGGCCCCCTTCTTCGGTTGGACGGGAGCCACGTCGCTGGTCGTAATCCAGGTCGGATACACCATCGCCGACATCACGGCGAAGGCCGGATTCGGCGTGCTCATCTACAACATTGCGAAGCAGAAGTCCATTGACGCGGGATACAATATTGACGAGCAGGTGCAGCCGGCCAGCGCCTAACGAGTCAACGCGCTTCGGGGACGATTCTGCCCCTTCCCCCACTGCCAGAGATCTGGCGGTGGGGGTTTTTTATTGTCCGCCCGACCCGGCGCCCCTCCAGGACGCGCTATGCCCTCCTCCTACGTACATTGGGAGATCGGCCGAGAAGCGGTAGCGGCCGAAACGATTTCGGGACCGGGGGATTCACCGGACTCAATTAGCCTTCCCCGACTCTCTACTCTCCTACATGGCCTCGCTGCCGTCTCCTTCTCCCCACGACCCGGCACCCCTCCTCACCATTGCCGGCCCCACGGCCGTCGGCAAAACGGAACTGAGCCTCGACCTGGCCGAGCGCATGAACGCCGAGATCGTGTCGGTGGACAGCCGCCAGATCTACGAGGAGCTCACCATCGGCACGGCCAAGCCCTCCCCCGAGGCGCAGGCCCGCGTTCCTCATCACTTCATCGGAGAACGCTCGCTGCACAATCCCATCTCGGCGGGCGCCTACGCCGACGCGGCCAACGAACGAATCCAAGACATCTTGGACCGCGGACACCGTCCCCTTGTCGTGGGCGGCGCCACCCTCTACCTCCACGCCCTCCAGTACGGATTGGCCGACATCCCGGAGGTCGACGACGCTGTACGAGAACGGCTCGAAGAACGGCTCGAAAACGAGGGCCAGGACGCCCTCTACGAAGAACTCCAGGACGTAGACCCCACGCAAGCCGAGAAGGCCGATCCCACCAAAACGCAGCGCGTGATTCGGGCCCTGGAGGTGTACCATGGGACGGGCAAGCCCCTTACGCATTACTATGAAAACCAGCCCGAGCCTCCCTTCTCATATACGACGGTCGTCCTCAATCGGGACCGGCAGAAGCTCTACGACCGAATCAACGCCCGCGTCGACCGGATGCTGGAGAAAGGGCTGTTGGACGAGGTGCGCACGGTCATGCAGCTCGACGGAGTGGCTCTGGACGAGCCGCCGCTCAGTACCATCGGCTACCGCGAGCCCATCCAGTACCTGCGCGACGAAATCGACTACGAGGAGATGGTGCGACTCGTGAAGCGCAACTCGCGGCGGTACGCCAAGCGACAACTCACCTGGTTCCGGCGGTACGACGAGTACGACTGGATGGAGGCCGCCGAGACTGCCGCCGACGACCTCCTTGTCCACTACGAAGACACCCTCTCCTCTCACAACGCCTCATAATTGCTGCGACTTGTACCAACCCCGCAAGCTCCGTTGGGGGATGGGATTTTGAGAGTCTGTGCGT
>CAYOWD010000010.1:0-20716 GCA_964407535.1 uncultured Salinivenus sp.
GCTCCAGCAGGTCGCTCACCGTGTGGGTCATGCTCACGATGTAGCTGCCCACTGCCTTCGGGTCCACCGCATGGATGGCCCGGATCACGTCGAAGACCTCCATCATCTCGGCCGACATCTCCGGCAAAGAGTCGTGCTCCGACACGAGCGGACGAGGATTGGTGAGCTCCGCCTCCAGCACGTCCAGCTTCTCCTCCTCCGAGAGGCTTGCGTAGTCCTCCTCGACGCCGGCGGCGCGGAGCAGCGCCGTCACCGTCTCCTCGTGCACGCCGCTGTGCTGACGCACATCGAGCGCCGCAAGGTGAAAGCCGAAGGTCTTGACCAGCGAGCGCACGCGGTGCAGACGGCCGCTGCGGCCGGCGTGGGAAAAGCTGCTCTGGTTCAGGCTCTCGGCCAGCAAGTCGAGGTCGGCCAGCAGGTCCTCCGACGTATAGTCCGCAGCCATCTCCTCGACGTGCGTGTCGTCGATGTCCGCGAGCAGGCCTTCCAGCCGGGCCTCCATGTAACAGAGCTTGAGGCGATAGGGCTCGTGGCGGTACTGATGCAGCAGCTCCTCGTCGAGCTCGACCGCCTCGGCGTCCGCGTCAATCGAATCGAGCAGCGCATCCGACGCCGTCACCTGCCGACGCGACAGGCTGAGGTCCTCGTGCAACTGCTCCAGCTCGTCGAGGTAGTGTTCGATCGTCTCACGGCGCTGGCGCGCAAACGTCCACCGCGTGACGTCGGACGTGACGTTCGGATTCCCGTCCCGATCACTCCCGATCCAGGACCGGTACTGCAGGAAGGCCGGCATCTCGGCGGTGTCGTCGTAGTGCCGGCGCAGGGCGTGCTGCACGTCCCGGTGGATGTCGGCGATCGTGTCCCAGATGGGACCGTGGAGAAAGTAGTGTCCCTGCTCCACCTCCTCCTCAACGGTGGGCCGATCGGCGCGAATCTCGTCGGTGCCCAGCAAAAAGGCCACCTGCGCGTACAACTCGTCGAGCGCGTCGGCCCGCTCGGCCGGCGTGGTATCTGACTGATCGAGCGTCGACAGCAGGTTGGCAATGTGCTTCTGCTTCCGCAGCACCGTGCGGCGTCGCGCCTCCGTAGGGTGCGCTGTGAGAGTGGGCTGAATGTCGAGCTGCCGAAACACCTCCGCGACCTCCTCAAGGGTATAGCCCTTGTCCTTCAGGTCCGCGACGGCCGCGTCGATCGACTCGGCGCGCGGCTGACCGTCCTCCACACCGTTGCCCGAGCCCGGCCCCAACGGCCAGTCGGCCGGCCCGGAACGCTTCGCGCGCTCGCGGTTGATGCGGATGATTTCCTGCTGCTCGGCCTGGTTGACCAGGTGAAAGAACGTCGTGTAGACGTGAAGGAGACGCACAATGTCCTCCTCGTCGAGATCCGCAATCCGATCGGCGGCGTCGGCACGAAGCTCGGGGGCGTCTTCCCGATCCGCCCGCTTACAGAGAACGCGGAGGTTCTCCACCTCTTCGAAGAGCTCTTCACCAATTTGCTCACGGGTCACTTGGCCCAACATCGAGCCCAGCAGGTTGACCTGTCGGCTCAGAGGTTCGGAGATGCCAGTGCCTTCCGTTTCAAGTTCGAGTCCGTCCCAGCGGGGCATACAGAGGAAGAGAAATAAGGACAGATATACCGAAAGCGTGCCGCTAAAGTATGGAAGGCACATGAAGGCTCCAAGTGCGCGGGGGACAATGAGCGTACCTTCAGCGGATCCTAACATCTTCGTCGTCCCACGGCGTTCTGAAATGGACGGTCACCCGTCTTGCGAAGAGGAGGAGCGCTGGGCAGAGGCCGTCTCCGTCGTGGAACGGGGGCCCATCCCCGGCAGCAGGTAGCTAATCACCAAAAAGCCGATCCCCATCCCCAGAAAGAGCATGATGCGGCTGAGGGTGGACAAGGTGTTGAGGTCGACAAAAAAGAGCTTGCCCACGAACAGCATGAGGACGGCGAGGCCGCTTTTTTGGACGAACGGCCGTTGGCACCAGGCGCCGCCGAGGAGGAGGCTCACCGCCGTCCCGCCCCAGAGAATCGACACGTAGGCCTGGCCGTGGGGAAGCACGGCGAATTCGTGGAGCGTCCAGCCGAGCCATCCGGCGACGGCAAGGCCCTGGTAGCTGCGATATTGCCATGCGGTCCTGGAGAGACGGCCCCCGCCGACGAGGGCGCCGATGCCGACGAGTTCGCTGGCGGCCGGGAGATGGAGAAGAGGCATAGAGGCCGTGGAGGGAGACGGCAAGCGAAGGCCGAGGGCCCCGGCGAGGACGAGCAGCGTGATATGGGCGGCAAGACGAGGGACCGGACGGGAGAATCGTCTCCCGAGGACGAGCAGGCCGACGGCCGAGAGGCTGCCGACGATTATTAGGTACGATGGTCCGTGCGAAAGTGCGGAAAGCTTATGGATCCACCAGCCAAACCATCCGCCGATGAGGAGGGCCTGGTACAGCCGATTCAACCAGCGTGTGCGGGTTCCCCAGAAGAGGGCAGTCAGGAGCCCGAGGGCCAGCAGTTCGCTGAGGGCCGCAGGCGCGACCAGGGATCCTGCGGGGGAGTGCCAGAGGAACCGCATGCCGAGTCGGCCGAGCACGAGGCCGGCAAGCACATGTCCCGAGAGCCGGAGGAGAGGGTCGTTGAGGCGACGGGCCAGGCGGGGCAGGAGCGCCGCCTCCACCGCCCACACCAGGAGCACCGACGATCCGCCCAGCACGTGGCTTGCGCCGTAGGTGGCAAGTACCGTGGCCACGACCCCGTGGACGGGGGCGTAGGCGTGGAGGTCGTGTCGCCGTAGCGCCCAGTAGAGCCCCCCGTACAGCAGGGCGCCTCCGGCCGCGACGACGGCCCATCCCGGAGCGGGTACGTCGGGCCAGAGCAGCCGGGTGGCGAGCAAGCAGAGCAGGGGCGCGGCGGTCACGGGAGCGGTGGGGAACCGACCGCTCAGGAACGATCCCCATGTCGTGGACGGGGAGTCGGAGGACCCGAAGCGATCCGGATCCCAGCGCTGTAGGATGGGACGACAGACGGGCGCTCCCCCCAGAAGAAGCCATGCGAGGATCAGGCTCCCCTGAATGCTCACCCCGTCCGACGGAGCGGTCTGGGTGAAGGCCGCTTCGACGCAGGGCATCAGCAACACGGCCCATCCCCCCACCAGGGCGAGGTAGAGCAGCGAGCGCCAGCCCCGATACAGATAGACGACGCAGGCCCCGCTCACGACGAGGCACGTGTAGAGGGTGAGGCCGGCTCCCCCGTCGGCCTGGGTATACAGCAGAAACGGGGCGCCGAACCCGCCTGTGATGCCGATGACGGCGATGCTCGCATACCCCGCCCGCAGTCCCAGAAGCACGGTCGCAACCGTAATGAGGATCATGCTCCCGAAGGCTGAGAGGGACGATAGGAGCCCGTAGAGCTGATAGGCGGCGAAGACCGTTCCGTAGAACGTGGCGCTGCTGCCGCCGAGCAAAATTTGCTGGAGCACGGGACGGTCATCGGCCCGACGGAGCCCCGCCCCTAACAAGAGGAGGCCGATGCTCACGCCGAATCCGATCCGCACCGTTGGGGTGAGCCAGCCCCGCTCGATCGAGTACTTGAACAGGAACGCAAGGCCAAGCAGAAGGAGCCCAATCCCCACGTAGCTAATCCAGTCCTCGCTCCGTAGGCCGAGCGTGGTGGCGTAGCGGTGGAGGCGACTGCCCAGCGAGGAGGACGAAGCGGTCTCCGCTGCAGGACTGGAGGCCGCTTCCGCAGCTGACGGCCTGTCAGACGCGTCGGGTTGTTGGGCATCGTCGGTAGACGGGAGGCTCTCGGCGGACGAAGCGGAAGACGGGGCCTCGGAGGGAGGCGACGGGGAATCGGGAGATGCCACCGAAGAGTCGGCGATCGTCTCAACCACTTCCCGGAGATCGGCGACGGTGCGTTCGAGACGGTCGATCCGGGATTCGAGCTCGTCGATTCGGGAACCGTCCGCGGACTCGTCTTCGGGCATGAGGGAGAGAGGACCAGCACATGGAGGCTCGGGAGCCGACTGTTCTCGTGTAAGCAGCACCGAATCGCTTGTTCGGCGGTCTTCCTCGTACGATCACTGTCTTATTGGTGGGATTGGACAGGCCTTCCGGCATGAGAGACTTCTCAGATCCCAAGCCTCCTTGAGGGTTGTCCGCGTCCAGGCTCATTGCCAGAGCGACGCATTCCAGTCGACGAAGTAGCCGAGGGTGACGGAAGGGCCGGCGGGCACCTTGCGGCCGTGGAGGGGAATTCGCGCGCCCGCCTCAACGGTTCCCGGCCCCACGGCCCAGCCCACAGTGGGCATCACCTGTACCAGCTCGCGCCGGTCATTTTCGAGGGGGAGGTCGAAGTCGGTACGCGTGGGTGGACGACCCAGCACGCCGTCCACGGCGAGTTTCCATTCGAACGGGGCGAAGGATCCGCCCGCAGCGACGTGGAAAATGCGCTCGTCGCCGGGTTTGGTGTTGCTTGCAGCATTTTCTTCACGCCGGCGATACCCGGCCCAGCCCATGACGTACACCGGCCACGGGTGCAGGCTCTTGCCCACCTCCAGCACCAGCTCCCAGTCGCGCTGTCCCTCCGAGAGGGGAATCACCTCGGCGTCAATGTCGAACTCCCCGACGGGAAATTTGATGCCGCCGCGAAGGGCCAGGGCCACGGGCAGATCGCCGATGCCGAACAGCGACGGCCCGACCCGAAGAAAGAGGCGCGGATCGGCAATGCCGGTTTGGAGCCGGTCGGCCTGCACGTCGTTGAAGGCGAGGCGGTGGTACGGCACGTCGACCCAGGCGTCGACGCCGCGAACCAGGCCGAGCGCGCCTGTCACCCGGACCGTCGTCGTGACCGACCGGGCGTTTTCGGTGTCGAAGTCGGTGACGTTCCCATTCCGGTCGAATTTGAGGGGCGTATCCTGATGGGCCACGCCCACGTGGACCCAGCCGGTGCCGGGGGCTTCCACCCACTGTGCTTGTGTGCCCCCCGTTGAGACGATCAGGAAAACGAGAAGACAAGCAGAAAAACGAGACAGGCGCATGGATCCTTACGACTGATTCCAGATTGCCGTGTCGGGCTGGAAGGCGGCCCAGGCAAACCAGAAGGCCACGTAGGCCGTGTCGACTTGCCGGAGCTGCTCGCCTGCGCGCTCGCCCTCGATGGCGCGGCCTTCGACGGACCACACGCTGCCGGTCGCGTCGTCGACGATCCGGCCGTTTTGCACGGAGAACGACGCGCTCGTTTCGAAGGCCGTAGCGGCCTCCGCGTCGCGGCTCCAGAACACCGTTTTCTCCGTGCCCCCTACCGGGAGCGTGATCACCGCGACATCGCCCTTGTCGTCGAGGCGTCCGAAAGGCAGGGCCACGCCGCCGTCGTTGTCGTTCGGAATGCCGAGCACGAGTTCCTTCGGTGGGCGCCGGTCGTCGACGGGCATGTCGATGAGGGGATTGGTGTTCGGCCGTCGGTAATCCCCGTATGGATACGATCGCTCGAATCCCCCGCCGTCGGTGAGAAGCTTCGTATCCGGGTGCAGCTCGCGCCAGCGGCCCCACGTCATCTCCACCAGGGACAGCATCGACAGCGAGCGGTTCACGTCGGCCCCGCAGGTCGACCGTCGGCTCATCTGCGGCCAGAGCGACTGCTCGTCGCGTCGGTCGTACATGACGAGGTTGTTGTTGAAGAGGAGGCCCGACACCCCGAACTCGGCGCCGTCGATTACGCTGCGGTCGAAGGCAAGGCTCGACCCCGTAAGCGGGCAGTAGGTGGCGGCGAAGGTGCGCCCGCCCCAGTCGTCGACGTTGACGACCTCGTGGGTCCAGAGGATGGGGAGGGGAATGGCGAGCGCCTGCCCCCCGAACTCCAGCCCAATGACGCGGTCCGCGTCGCCGAGGCCGTCGGGGTTGCCCTCCACGAGGCGACGGTCGTCGGTCGTAACGCCGTCGATCGAGGGAATGCAATCCGCCCCGCCCCGACAGCCGCTGACGAGCCGGGAGGTCGGAATGGTACAGTTGCCGGTGTTGAATGCCCCGCCGCTCCTCTCATTCGATGGAGCCGAATCGCATCCCGTGACCATTAGAGAAAGGGCGAGCGCGGCGACCATCAGCGCCGGACAGGAGCGAACGTACGCAGAGGAAGGCATGAGAAGATGCGGAGTGGGGACGACAGTACGCGACAAGAGAACGCTACTCGGCGCTGTACAGCGCCGCGTCGGGACGGAATGCAAACCAGGAGAACGCAAAGTAGTCGCCGTGCGGGATGCGGTCGAGCTGCGTGCCCTCCATGGGCCCGTCCACAGCCCGGCCCGTCACCGTCCACGTACTCCCGGTATTGGTGTCTTTGAAGCGGTCGCCGTCCGCGTAGGTGAAGTCCAGTGTCTTGCCGTTCACCGTGCGGGCGAAGACGCCGGTGGTGCCGTCCTCCTTCGAGTTGGCAATTTGTTTGGCATCGAGCGCCGAGACGGCCCCCGGCGCGTGAAAGACGACGACGGCCCGACCGTCAATTTCATCGTTGACGGCGCGCTGTTCTTTCGTGACGGAGTGTGGATAGGCCTTGTGCGCGTCGTCCATCTTGACGGCGACGACTTTCTCCTTGGGCGGCAGCCGGTCGTCGGTGGGGCCGTCGTACATGAACGGCGACTGATTGACGTCGTCGTAGCCCGCGTACGGATTCTGGCCGTAGGGCCGCCGGTACCCGGTGTTGCGCGACAGCACCGTGCCGTCCGGATGGTTCTCTTTGAATTGCTTGAACGAGACCAACTGCGAGGGAATGACCTCCAGCTCCTCCCCGGCCCGATCACCCACAATGCCTTTCCCCGTCAGCTGCTGCCACAGCGTCTCCGTCTTCCGGTCGTACATCACGAGGTCCGAGTGGCGCAGCAGGCCCGACACGCCGAACTCCACCGGGTCGCCGTCGAGCACGCGGTGGAAGGCGATGGAGCTGTAGCAGAGTGGGCAGAAGGTGACCGCGACGGGCATTCCCCCAATCTCGTCGTTCACGATCTCGTGGTGCGTCAAGATCTGTAGTGGGTAGGCCTTGGCCGCGCCGTTGTGCGTCATCACGATGACCGGCTCTTTCGGGTCGATCCAGTCGTCGGCCTCATCAATGAACACGAACGACGGATTGTCGATGGACGGAATCCCGTCCTTGGGCGGCCCGCCGGAGCGGATCGTGGATAGGTCGATGGTTGTGTTCGACAAGTCGGTATTGAACTGATCCAGCGCCTTGGGACCGTCCTCCGGAACCGATTGCTGGGCCTGGACGGCGTGTCCAAACGGGACAAGAGCAAATCCAATCAGGAGCAGAACCGTGAGTACACGCGGTGGCAATGTCATGGAATCGAACGGAATTGGGCAAGGTAGACGACCTCTGTTGGGTTAGGGAAGAGCTTCGGGAAGGCGTTACACCCTGCTTGAGAACGAGAGCAATCATGTTGGGGAGCGCCGGCAAGGACGATGGTCCGTTTTGCAATTCGGGACAATGCCCGTGTTCACGCGCCCCAGGACTGTGTTGGATAGGCAGTGAATGAGCGCTCTTTCGCGGCAGCAATTGGCGGGGACGGAGGGCAACGTCCGCTCGGTTTCATTTTTTTGCCCCAAAGATCAGAACGAGAAGACGCCGGTGTGGACCGGAAACCGCCGAAGAGGGGCGTCTTTGTATGGGTTCAACCAGTAGTATAAAAATTAAAATTTTAATTATTTAAGCTTTATTACACACAATCCGAGAGCCCCTTACTTGTTCGTTTCCATTCGTCGTTCACTGTTCACGCGTTCAACGATATCTCTGTGACGATGAGGTCGATTCCACGAACCGATTCATTCGATCGACAGGACGCAATGATGCAATTGGAGGTGGCGTTATCGCCGGACCAGATTGAATGGTTGCATCGGGCGGCAGAAGCGCGCGATGTTTCTGTCGGACATGTGATCCGAGCAATGCTAACGGCCCGAATCCGAGAAGAAGAGGAATCCTCGTCAAGGGAACCGGAGGAGGGACGACACATCGGCGACGGGAGGCCCCCTTCCTTTGCGGAAGAGGCAAATAAGAGGTCAGCGTCGGGGGATTCGTCTGGCGACAATCTTCTCAATCGTCTGCGTTCGATGGAAGAGAAGCTGGATATGTCTTCGATGACGAACGGGGGAAACGAATCCAGTCAGGCAAAAGAGGAGAGAGGGGCCGATGAACAAAAGTGGACGGACCCGAAAGACAAGGAAGAAGAACGAGGGGGCGGGCAATCGACGGAGGTTCCTCCCGAGGCCGGCTCAGAGGGGACCGAACAGCGCTCGATGTTTGACATGGTGGAGTAGAAAATGAGACATTGGGGCGACCGATTCGCAACGCTCGTCTCCATTTCAAAAACAAGGACGATCGGTCTCCGCGTGCGTGATTCCTTTTCCGGATTCGTTTGTAGAACGGCTTTTCAGAGCATTTGCCCTGTAACAATGGAAGGCGATACGCAGTATATAGAACTCCTTAATGAGCGCTCTTTTCGTCGCAACGAGCCGTTGCCATGTCCGTCTGGTCCCGTTTGAAACGCCTCGTCACCTCGCTCTTTGGCGGGGTCGTGTCGTCCATGGAGGATCCCCGGATGATTTTGGAGCAGAACATTCGGGAGCTCAACGATCAGATCCCGGAGATGAACGAGAATATTGCCACGGTGAAGGGAAATATGATCATGCTCCGGAAAGAGGTGGAGAAGTCGGAGGATCGGGTGGAGCAGCTCTCCAACCGCATCCGGACGGCGATTCAGGCCGATCGGGACGACATCGCGAAGAAGTACGCGATGCGGCTGGAGGACGAGAAGGAGAATCTGGAGCGAACCCAGGAACAGCTCGACAATGCCGAGCGGGCCTACGAGAAGGCCCTGCAGGTCAAAAAGGCCTTTATGCGGGAGAAGGAGAAAAAAATTCAGGAGGCCAAGGACGCCCTGCGCAAGCACGAACGCGCGCAGTGGCAGGCCGAGATTGCGGATACGATGGAGCAATTCGAGGTCTCCGGACTCGACCAGACGCACGACGAGATGGTGAGTCGCCTGAACGAAGAGGCGGCCAAGAATGAGGCTCGCATGGAGCTGGCGCTCGACTCGGTCGACAGTGAAGCGCTTCAGATTGAAGAGGACGCCGAAGAACTGCGGGCCGAGCAGGTCGTCGATCAGTTCAGGGCCGAGATGGACGAGGAAGACGAGTCGCCGGAGGCATTGCCCTCAAGCGAATCGTCGTCGGAAGAGGATGTTGATGGAGCGGACGGGGACGACATCGAGGACGTGTCGAAGATCATTCGAGAGAAGAATTCTCAGTCGGAATGAGTCCATTCGTACTGCATGCAGGGACGGGGGAGTAGAAGCGGCTCGCCGACCAATCCGGGGGCTTGAGCCCCATACGTGCCGATCCGTTGTCGGGACGTGTTCCCCTCCTGGAAGGATGGTGGACTGTGAGCTGAACCCAACGACCAGAATCGGCCGCGCGGATCGGTATGAATGAGGAAACCAACTATACGAAAGAAGCCTTCCTGCGTACCGAGAATCTGGTCTTTGTTGTGGTCATGGCTGCTGTTACAGCGGCCGCGGGGCTTTTGCCCATGGGACCGTCGTGGCTTTTTGCAGGAGGGGTCGTACTCGGTCTCGGAACGGAACTGTGCTATCTCGGGCTCCGGTCGTCTCACCCTCGGTTCCGGCGCCGCGTGCGTGCTCGCGCAGACGGAGAGCATCGCGCGGGACCGGCGCCGTCTGAAAGGTATCGGCAACTCTCCCGCCGCAGTCAGCGGCGGTACCATCGGCTTCGGCAGTTTCGGAACGAAATTCGGGCGAACTACCGGCAGTTCAGTGTGGCCTCCCGAGGGATGCTGGGCCCGTCCCTCGAAAGGCTGGACGACTTGCTGCACTCGTACCTTGCTCTTCTACATGAGCGCGAGCGGTACTACGACCTGGCGCGTCGGAGTCCGGAAGACGGGATTCGGCAGTCGGTGCAGACATTGGAGGACGACATGGCCGACGATGCCGAACGCGTGCGCTCGGTGAAGCAGCGGCGGCTTGAGGTGTTGGAGAAGCGATTGGGGCGTATCCAGACGGCGCGTGAGCATCTGGCGGTGATCGGCGCTCAGCTCGGGGCCATTGAGGATGTGGTCAAATACATCCACGAGCAGTCGTGGACGCTTCAGGATCCCGACGAGGTCACGATGGAGCTCAATACGCTACTGGAAGAAGTTGAGGAGACCCAGCGCTCCGTACACGAGATTGAGGAGATGTTGACCCGTCCGGCGGGCTCGGCCGGTAACGATGATCTCGCAGCCCTCGACGACGAGCTTGATGCCGCGCTGGACGAGGGAGGCGGAGAGACGGACGATCGTCGCGATGAACCGCGGTCGTCTGCGGCGCCGCCGTCGTCTCAGCGGTCCTAGTGACGGAGTGGGGTGCCCCGTCTCATGACTTCGGGTGAACGGAGAAGGGGAGCTAATCCTCTTCCGAGGCTGATTCTGCGTCGGGGGCGGGCGGCGTGCCGCGACGCCCGTAGGCGAGCACGAGCTTGAGGTGGGCCACGGTGGGCGCAACGAGCCCGAGTGAGTCGAGTCGTTCCTGCGGCGTTTCAGGGAGCTTTGGGGGACTTACCCGTCCCATCCACAACTCCATCTTGTCGCGAAGGGCATGCGGCCCCGGAAACTGCTCCTCAGGCAGGTGGGTGGTGTAGAAGTCGCGTTTGCCGTGCAGCCGTTCGTGCACCTCATCGGCCATTTCCGAAAGCTCCGGATTTTCGTCGGCCACCATGGCCTTGCCGATCAGGTAGTCGCGGTACGTGAACGGAAAATCGAGAAGCGTCTGGACAATGGTGGGGGCGTGGTCCGGTTCGTCTTCAAGACCGATCTCGGCGGCGCGGGCCGTAGCAACCGCCACAAGGGATAAGGTCTCTTCGGCCACGAGCTCCGGCTCTGCCCCGTCCATGTTGCCAATGCTTTCGAGAACCGCGTGGGTGAGGTCCTGTGTGAGCCCAAGGGCCCCGACGGTCGCGAAGGTCGTAAAGCCTGCAACGCGATCGAGCGATTCCGCAACAGTGTCCGGAAGGGACATGAGCGTCGGAGAGGTCAAGCAGAAACAGATGCAGCGATTTGCAAACCCGAAACGACCGGTTGTTTTTCAGCCCATCTCGTACGGCCGACGGTCGGAGCGAGTACGAACAGGCGCTCCTCCACAGGAGAGAAAGGCGTCTGTGGGCGAGCCTAGTTTTGCGACGGGGCATTTTGCGAGTGAGCGGCCGCCGCGCCCTTTTCGGCCGGCACTTCGCTCTTCCAGTTGCCGCTCTGCCCGCCGGTTTTGGCCCGGAGGTGCACGTTGCCGATCCGAATGTCTTTGCTCACCGACTTGCACATGTCGTACACGGTGAGGGCAGCCACGGACACGGCCGTTAAGGCTTCCATCTCCACGCCGGTGACCCCGAAGGATTTGGTAAAGGCCCGGATGTCGATGGCCTGCTCCTCGTCACTCAGGGTAAGGTCGACCTCGACACCGTTGATGGTGACGTCGTGACACAGGGGAATGAGCTTGTCCGTTTGCTTGGCCCCCATGATGCCGGCAATTTGGGCGGTCGTCAGGACATCCCCCTTGCTAATGTTGTGATCGCGGACGCGCCGGAATGCCTCGTCGCTCAGATGTACCCGACCGAAGGCAACGGCCGTCCGGGCCGAGTCCGGCTGTTCGGATACCTCGTCCATCCGAACGCCGCCACTGTCTTCAACGGGAGTAATAGTAGAGGAGTCAGCCATGGCAGGGGATGTAACAGTGAAAAGGGCGGTTGAGTACCGGCCGGATGTGGCCGGGGGTTGCCTGAAGGCAACACCTACACCGTCCCCTCGAATCGGAAGGGGTGGTGTTGGTTTCGAAAAGCGCGGCACGGGAGGGCTCAATTTCGTCATCGTCTCCAATAAGGGACAATCCCACGCCCGCTTCACCTAAAATCCTCTCAAGGATCGGGCCAATCGGGGCGTAAAGGGGGTGAAGCCGACCGATTCGGCCAGAAATCAGGATTATCACAGGATAGGCATAATCGGGAAAAGGGCGTTGGAAAAGAAGCGCCCAGCCTGGATCTGGATGTGCATAGCGCCCAGCGAGAGAGGCGACTCGACGTATCGTATGTACGTATGTATCGTCATTCGGAGAGGGCACGATCAACGAGTAGAATGTCGCTTTGGCTTTGGTCGCGGGAGTACAGGAACCATTCCCCCCCGGGCGCCACGGCGAGGCTGGGCGTGCGTGGCAGGTCATCGAGGAAGGCCATGCGGAAGAGGCGTTCGCTTTCGAAACTGTAATAGGCAAGCATCGGCCGGTCGGTGTCCCGGCGGACAAAGTAAATGCCGTATTCGGTGACAGCCCAATTTCCCCAATCGTAAGGGGCGAGCGTATCGATGATGCGCGTGGGGGAGCCGCCGTTTTTGGGCATCCGCCAGATGCCGGGGGTGTGTTTTTTGACGATAAAGAGGGAATTTCCGTCGGGGGCCTCCTGCACCGCAAACCCGCCCTCCGTAGTGACTTGTCGGGTGGGAAGATGATCACCGTGGAGCGCGGTGCTGTCGGTGGGGGCGGCCCAAATCTGCCAGTCTCCACTACGGCTCGACGCAAAGTAGAGGGTATCGCCCTGTTGGGACCAACTTGGGGCGCGGTCCTCGGAGGAAGTGTTCGTGAGACGATAAGTGGAGTTGCCATTACTCCGTGTCAGGTAGATGTCGCTCTGGGCACCGTCTCGGGCCGTGAAGGCAATGTGAGTGCCCGATGGGTTCCACTGGGGGGTGCGAACGAGCGAAGCGTCCAGGGAAGTCACACGGGTTGCGTCCGTGCCCTTCCGCGATGCCACCCAGATCTGAGACTGCCCCGACCGCCGAGAGGCAAACGCCACGCGCGTCCCGTTCGGCGAAATGGATGGGTTCGAATCCCAGCGCGTCGACTCAATCAGTCCCTGCTTCTGAAAGCGGTCGTAGTTCTTCTGTCGCCGCAGACGCCAGACGTTGACGCTGGTCGAACGTTGCGTGAGGGCCATGCGACCGGTTTCGGAAATACTGGGATGGTGAAGGTTGTCGCTAAGGCCAATCATCGGCATGGGGGCCGGAGATCCCCCGGACGCGTCGACGTGCCATAGTCGGGGGGTCTGGGCGGGGGTTGCGTACACAAGGGTGTGTTCGCCGGCGCGCCAGTCCAGGCCCGCTATATTTGTCCGGTCGCTCGTGAGACGAGTAGGAGATCCGCCCTCAGACGAAAGGGTGTAAATATCCTCGATGTCGGTCGTCACTCCGCGCACGAACGCAATCTCCTCACTTTCCCGATCAATGGCAGGGGATAGGTCGCCGTGATAATGGTCGGGGGGATCTGTCAGGCGCTCGTGATTCATTGTGTCGAGCGACAGCCGGTATAAGCAGTATACGCCGTGAGGCGTCTTCTGGGCCGAAAAAATCAGCGTGTTCGAATTCTCCCAGTCGATGCTGTGAATGCGCCGGCCCTCGAAGTGGAGCAGTTCCTGCTCGCTTCCTCCAATGAGGGGGGTGAGATGAATGCTATGGTGATTGTTGTCGGCCCGGACGAATGCAATTCGCTGGGAGTTGGGCGACCAGGCGGGGCCGTAATCGCGAGCGGAGCTTCGAGTAAGTTGAAGCGGGCTGCCCACCTCGTTTTGCTTGACGTAGATGTCAGTTGAGGGAGCGTTCTCAGAGCCGGTCCAGGCAAACGCGATCTTGTGGCCGCTTGGAGCGAGGGCCGGATTGGTTTCCTCGCCGGGAAAGCTCGTAAAGGGGACTGTCGTGGGAGGGGAGGACGACGCAGACGGTCGCAGTGTCCACACCAGCCCAATAATGCACAAAACCGGAATCAGCACAAAGGGCCCCCATACGCGCCACAATCGACTTGGGGAGCGTTGCAGAAGTCCCAGTTCGCGTTCACAGAGGCGCCGAAGCGTCCTGCGATACGTCGTGCGGAATTCTGCGAAACTGCTGGGAAGCATTTCCCAGTCTAGGGCGGAGTCCAGGACGGCCGTAGAGTTCTGCGCAGACGCAGTCGCATTGTCCTGAGGAGCCGGAGGAGGATCGGCGTGGGAAACGGAGGCGAGCAAGCGGTAGCCGGTCTTGCGGATCGTCTCCACGTATCGCGGATCACTCGGATCATCGCCCAGCACCTTGCGAAGCTCTGAGATGCCTCGTGTGAGAACGTCTTCCGTTACCACCGTCTCTCCCCAAACCCGTTCTAAGAACTTCTCCTTCGTAACGGTCTCCCCCTCATGCTCGATCAGACAGACGAGGATCTCCATGATCTTGGGTTCAACCTGAACGGTGTCATCCTCCGTGCGGAGGCGGTTACAGTCAGGTTCTACAAACCACTCCCCCACCCATACCCCTTCCGTTTTCCATGATGTTGCAGACGGGTCGGACATTGCTAGTTTTCGGTTCCAAACAAAAGAAGTGATTGTCTCAAACGAGGCTTCCCGTCAATGGTTCAGGTAGGTTTTATATATGGAGAAGAAAAATATAAGATGTAGGAGATATTTCTTTCAGGATCCCCTTTCGCATTCAGTTCGGGTAGCCTGAGTGGTCATACTAACCTGTGAGGAAGTACGAAGCAATATCCTCCGGAGCTACTGATCCGTGCACAGGTAGGCAAACTTTCTCTCTCGTTCGGTGGAGACCGTGGGATGCTCATGGTCGGAGTTGTCTTTAGAACCCCATTCACGTATCAGTAAGAGTCGCCGTAGACCTGCCTTTTAGATTCCCTGGAGGGTGCGCACCACGAGCCAACGTGAATTTCAAAGATGATACTCGCGGATCGGCCTCCGCGTATCGGGGGATCGAAAGGGCCGTTTCCACGAGAGCACGGGTCCAAGGAGACACACAAACCTTAGATAAGGTCTCCACTTCTCTTATCTTCACGCTCTCTTCTATTTTAAGAAAGAAAATGAGAGCCTCAGAAAGTAATTATCAGAGGATTAGGAAATCCTAAGACAGAAATGGAGACAAGGGCGTTGGGAAGAAGCGGAAAAAGAGGGAGTGCCCCGGGAGCCGGGCGCATTCCCTGTTCACTCGATCAATTTTCAGAATCTACTTGCCCACCATTATGGATACGATTCGTTTGGTTCTTTCTACGATGCTGATCGGATTTGTCGTCGGGGGACTCTCGCTCGCCCAGGCGCAAGAGAAACAGGCGTCTGAATCTGCTACCCTCGCGCAAGAGCTTCAAGAGCACGACGAGCTCTCCACGCTCGTAAGCGTGGCGAAGGCAGCCGATATGAAGAAGACGCTGGCATCGGAAAGGAACTATACGGTGTTGGCTCCGACGGACGATGCGCTGTCGGAGAAGGAGGTGAAATCAATGAGCAAGAGTGAAAAGCAGACCCTGCTTCGCAATCACCTTTTGGATGGTACCTATCCGGTCGAAAAAGTTGCCAAAATGGAGAAGGTAAAAACCCTTGAAGGGAGTACCGTCTCCGTGGAAAAGAAAGAGGACGGCATTAAGATTGGAGATGGAATGGTTGTGAAAAAGGATGTCGAGGCAAGCAATGGAGTTATTCACGCTGTGGATAGCCTCGTTGTCTCGACGGACGATTCGGAAAAGAAAGGCAAATAACGGCGTCATTCGGCGACGTACCGATCCGGGAGGACCTACGTGAGATGCTTCTCAACGGTCCGGTGGGAATCTCAGATCCCCCGGACTGTTTTTGCCCGATGAGCAAAACGGACTTTAGAGATGCGCTCACGTATCGGTAATGTCGTGGATGACTGTGGAGACACTATTCCACCAAGCAAGCGCCCCCACCGCCACCTCTGGCGGTGGGGGCATTGCTTATTGAAAAAGGGGGAGAGGAGGCGGAACTGTTGATCGTAGTAGGGGCTCAATCGTGCGTGGGGTTAGGCAGCCGTAGACGAGAGAGACCAGTGCGGGGTGCGGGTGTGCACGGAGTGTCCCTCCACGTATGTGGCAAGGACCTCGATATCGAGAAGAGCGTCGGGGGCGTTCCGGAGGGGATCGTCAGAGAGGACGACGAAGTCAGCTCGTTTCCCGGGGGTGATGGATCCTGCTTCCTGTTCCTTGCCTGCTGCGTAGGCCCCGCCCAGCGTATGCGCTTTCAGGGCGGTAGCTGGCGACAGGCGTTCCGAGGGCATCCAGCCGCCGCGAGGGCGTCCATTGGGGGCCTGTCGGGTTGTGGCTGCGTGGAGGGCCGCGAGCGGCCCGATCGATTCGATGGGGGCGTCGGACCCAAAGGCGAGGACGGCGCCGGCGTCCTGCAGGCTCTTCCAGGCATACGCCGTATCGATCCGGGGACGCCCGAGTCGCTCCCTCGCCCAGGACATGTCGCTCGTTGCGTGGGTGGGTTGGACGGACGCAATGGCGTCAAGCGTCCCGAAGCGCGTGCGGTCTTCGGGGGCAACCACCTGGGCATGCTCGATGCGGGGGCGTCGGAGCGGGGCCTTGCATTGGGTACGGGCTGCTTCGTAGGCGTCCAGCACAGTGCGAACGGCCCGGTCGCCGATGGCGTGCGTTCCGACCTGGAAGCCGGCATCGACAGCTGTCTGAACGTGGCGCCGGAAGGCGGCTGGGGAGTGGCGAAGCAAGCCTCGATTGTCGGCGTCGTCGGCGTAGTCGGCCAGGAGAGCAGCCCCCCGGCTTCCGAGGGCCCCGTCAGCAAAGAATTTGACCGCGGCTACGTCCAGCCGACCGGACGGATGACGATACGGACCCCGATCACAGAAGTGTCCGAACAACTCGCTGCGCCCAAGCACCATGGCGTACACGCGCAGAGGGAGACGATCCGCACTGAGGAAGCGTTGAAACCGACGGAACTCTTCCTGCTCGATCCCGGCGTCGTGGAGGCCCGTCAGTCCGTGGCGGACGGCGTGACGGAGCGCGTGGTGCAAGGCCTGATCCTTCTGGGAGGGGGATCGGGGCGGAATGTGATCCTCGACGAGGGCCATCGCGCGATCCACTAGAATGCCAGTGGGCCGGCCTGCGTCGTCCCGATCAATACGTCCGCCGTCCGGATCGTCCAGGCGCGCCAGTCGATTGAGCCCGACCGTAGCGTCGAGGGCCGCCGTGTTGGCCCATCCGGCGTGGCCGTCCGTTCGGGTGAGCCACACGGGACGGTGCGGAAACGCCGCATCCAGGTCGCCCCGGCACGGATATTGCGCCGATTCCCAGTCCGTCTGGTCCCACCCGTATCCGCGGATCCACGTGTTAGACGGCCGGTTGCGCTCC
Organism: uncultured Salinivenus sp.; assembly: GCA_964407535.1. Taxonomy (GTDB): domain Bacteria; phylum Bacteroidota; class Rhodothermia; order Rhodothermales; family Salinibacteraceae; genus Salinibacter. Next base: position 17,201 of record CAYOWD010000010.1, read on the forward strand.
GCAACGGCGGCACGGAGACGATCGACGACGGATTCGGCAGACGACGTGCCGAGAAGGTCAACTTGGTGAAGTACTTGTCCTATTTTGTGGAGGTGCGCATGAGCGTCGACGAAGCCCGGAACGATTGTCCGTTCCGCTGCGTCGACACGAAGCGTGTTAGGAAAAGATTGCTTAATGGATTCTGCGTCCCCGACTGCTAGAAATTGTCCGTTGCGGATGGCGAACGCGGAAGCAACCGGGCACCGATCGTCAACGGTGTAAACCGTTGCGTTGTGAAAGACAGTCGTTGACATGTGAACCTATTGTGGATAAAGGGGAAATTTTATCGAAAGGACTGAGCGCGAAAAAATGAATGAACGAAGAAATTACGGAGGTATAATCCCCGAAACGTGAAGAAGTAGTGAGTGAAAGCGCTTTACGGCGAACATCGGTTTGATAGTAACGGATCCTTCCTTCAAATAATGGGATCCCCTTTGCAAAACATGGAGGCGCATCTTACCCGGATGTTTTTCCTCCCGCATAATTTATACTCTGGCGAGGTGTAAACAACGCGACTATGGCGCATTCCCCACAAGCATCATCCTTTTCGGGCAGTCCCACCGACGCGGCGCTTGGACCGCGACGCGATCGATCAAACTGTGGTGTCGGGGTTCTCATGGACCTTGACGGCACGAAGAGCCACGCGATGATTGAGGATGCGCTCGGCGTCCTCGACAATCTCGATCATCGCGGTGCGCGCGGTGCCGAGGAGGACACAGGCGATGGAGCGGGGATTCTGATCCAAAAGCCGCACGCCCTCTTCAAAAATCTCGTGTCGGGAGTGGGCGATTTTGACTCGTACGGCGTCGGGCAGTTCTTTATGCCGCCCGATGAGAGCAATCAGGAGGCCCTTCGGGAGTTTATTGACGATCGGGTTGAGAAAGAGGGCTTCGAGACGATTGCCTGGCGCGACGTTCCGACCGACGCGTCGGAGCTCGGGCCGACGGCTCAGGCCACGGAGCCCGACGTATGGCAGCTCTTCGTGCGGCCGAAGGAGCCGATGGCGCCGGAGACCCTGGATGCCAACCTGTACATCCTTCGTCGGCTCATTGAGAATGACGTGGCGGGATGCGACCTGAAGGACAGTGAGATTTTTTACGTATGCTCGCTGGACCGACGGAAGATTGTGTACAAGGGGCTGCTCACGAATGCGCAGGTTCGGAGCTATTATCCAGACCTTTCCGATGATCGGGTCCGGTCGAGCCTGGCGCTGGTCCACTCACGCTTTTCAACGAATACGCTGGGGTCATGGCGGCTGGCGCACCCGTACCGCACCATTGTCCACAACGGGGAGGTCAACACCCTCCAGGGGAATTTCAACTGGATGCGGGCGCGGGAAGATAACCTCCGGACGGACTACTTTGGGGAGGAGCTGGAGCGGATTCGCCCTGTGACGACGGAGGAGCAGAGCGACACCGCTGTGCTCGACAACGTGCTTGAGTTGCTCGTTGAAAGCGGCCGCTCGCTGCCGCACGCCCTGCGGATGCTCATTCCGGAAGCCTGGAACAAGAACGAGGCGCTGGATCCGGAGCGGCGTGCCTGGTACGATTATCACTCCACTCTTGTCGAGCCGTGGGACGGACCGCTCCTGGTGGCCTTTACGGATGGATACAGTGTAGGGGCCGGATTGGATCGAAACGGACTTCGTCCCTGCCGCTACTGGATGACGCACGACAACCGGCTCGTGATGGCGAGCGAGGTCGGCGTGATCGATATTCCGTCCAGTGAGGTGGCCCGGAAAGATCGACTGCAGCCGGGGCAACTCTTTCTCGCCGATGCCGAGGAGGGGCGCATTGTGCCGGAAAACGAGGTATTCGACCGGCTCACCGATGAAAAGTATGCCCGGTGGCTCGATGAGCAGCGCGTGCGGATGCGTACCCTCGTGTCCGCCGATACGGAGCGCGGCGAGATGGTGCCGGAGGTGGATCTCCATCTCAATGGGGATCCGCACGCCCTCTCCCGACGACAAAAGTCCTTTGGGTATTCGCGGGAGCACGTGCGTCGCCTCATGCAGCCGATGGTCGAGGACGGCAAGGATCCGGTGGGGGCGATGGGGAACGATACCCCGCCCGCCGTCCTGTCTGACGAGAATAAAACGCTCTTTACGTATTTCAAGCAACTGTTCGCTCAGGTTTCGAATCCCCCCCTCGACTACATCCGCGAGGAGCTGGTTACCTCGCTTGAAAGTCACGTGGGAAGCAAGAACAACCTTCTCTCGGAAAGTGCGGAGCACTGCCGGCAGTTGCACCTGGAGTCGCCGATTCTCGACGACGCGGAGTTTAAGGCAATCCAGGACATTGATGCGAACGGCATTCGATCCTGCACCATCGATACCACCTTTGCGCCGACGACGAGCCTGAAGAAGGCGATCGAGCGGGTTCGCATGGACGCGCAGGATGCGATCGAGAACGGCTACGAATTGCTCATCCTCTCGGATCGCGCCGCAGGGCCGGACCGGCTGGCCATTCCGAGCCTGCTCGTAGTAGGGGCTGTTCACCACGACCTGATCCGGACGGGGCAGCGCACCGATGCCGGACTGATTCTGGAGAGCGGACAGCCCTGTGCCGTGCATCACTTCTGCACCCTCATCGGGTATGGTGCCGACGCTGTCCATCCGTATCTGGCCTACGCCACGGTGCGGGACCTCACGGAGCGGAGCGACGAGGTGGCCGACGCGGCCACGGCGATTGAGCGATACATCGGCTCCATTGAGCAGGGGCTGCTCAAGGTGATGGCCAAGATGGGCATCTCGACGCTCGAAAGCTACAAGGGCGCTCAGGTCTTCGAGGCGGTCGGACTCGACTCCGAGTTCGTAGAGGAGTACTTCTACGGCACGACGTCTCGGATCGAGGGCGTCGGCCTCAGCGAGCTGGAAGAGGACGTTCGCGAGCGGCACAAGAACGCGTTCGACGTGTCGATCCCGGGCGGATCGGCCCTCGAAACCGGCGGCGAGCTGTACTGGCGGCGCGACGGCGAGCACCACCAGTGGAACCCGCAGACCTTGGGCAAGCTGCAGCACGCGGTGCGGGTCGGCGATCAGTCCGCCTACGACGAGTTTGCTTCCCTCATCAACGAGCAATCCCGGAAGCACCAGACACTCCGGGGACTGCTGGAGTTTGACGCCGATCCCGACGACGCCATCCCGGTTTCGGAGGTGGAGTCGGTGGAGGAGATTGCTCAGCGATTCTTCACGGCGTCGATGTCGTTTGGCTCCCTGAGCCCGGAGGCGCACGAGACGCTGGCCGTGGCGATGAACCGGATTGGCGGCATGGCCAGTACCGGTGAGGGCGGCGAGCAGGTGGACCGCTTCAACACCGAACGCGAGTGTTCGATCAAGCAGGTGGCCAGTGGGCGCTTCGGGGTGACGAGCACCTACCTCAAGAACGCCGATCACATTGAGATTAAGATGGCGCAGGGCTCGAAGCCCGGCGAGGGCGGTCACCTGCCCGGACAAAAGGTCAATGACATTATTGCCAA
>CAYOWD010000010.1:20734-30792 GCA_964407535.1 uncultured Salinivenus sp.
TTGAGGACCTCGCGCAACTGATTCACGACCTGAAGAGTGCCAATCCGGATGCCGACGTGCACGTGAAGCTTGTGTCGGCGGCCGGGATCGGTGTGATCTCGGCGGGGGTGGCGAAGGCAAAGGCCGACGCGGTGCTCATCAGCGGGCAGTCCGGCGGAACGGGAGCGTCGCCGAAGACCTCCATCAAGTCGGCGGGCCTGCCCTGGGAGCTGGGCGTGTCGGAGGCACAACAGGTGTTGCTCGACAACCGCCTTCGCTCCCGGATTCGAATGCGGGTGGACGGGGGCCTCAAGACCGGCCGTGACGTAGCTGTGGCCGCGCTGCTGGGCGGTGAGGAATACGGCTTCGGAACGGCGGCGCTGGTGTGCCTGGGTTGCATCATGCTCCGCAAGTGTCACTGCAACACCTGTTCGGTTGGTATTGCCACGCAGGACGAAGACCTGCGAGAGAAGTTTGTGGGTAAGCCGGAGCATGTGATGAACTACATGCGGTTTGTTGCGCAGGAGCTGCGCGAAATTATGGCCGACCTCGGCTTCCGTACGGTCGACGAGATGGTGGGCCGCACCGATAAGCTGCGCCAGATGGAGACGGAGCACCGGAAGGCGAAGAACCTGGACCTGGGGGCGCTCATCCATCGTCCGGATAGTGAGGATGACCTTCACAAGACGCAAGAGCAGGATCATAAGCTCGATGAGAAGATCGACTTCACCCTCATCGAGGAGGCAATGCCCGCCCTTGAGAACCAGACGCCGGTGGAGTTGGATCACGAGATTCGTAATCGGGATCGGACCGTTGGGGCCACGCTCAGTTCGGAGCTGACGGGCCGCTACGGCCCCGAGGGACTCCCCGACGACACCATCCGGGTCAACTTTGAGGGCGAGGCGGGTCAGAGCTTCGGGGCCTTCCTCGCAACCGGCATTACCCTCGACCTGGAAGGCGAAGGCAACGACTACGTGGGGAAAGGCTTGTCCGGGGGGCACCTGATTGTTCGGACGCCGGAGTCCGCTGGATATGAGGCCGAAGAAAACATCATCCTCGGAAATGTGGCCCTGTACGGGGCCACCCGTGGCGAGGCGTACTTCAACGGCCAGGCCGGCGAGCGCTTTGCGGTGCGGAATTCCGGCGTGCACTCGGTCGTGGAAGGCGTGGGCGACCACGGTTGTGAGTACATGACCGGCGGCGTGGTCGTCGTGCTCGGGGACACCGGTCGCAACTTCGGTGCCGGCATGAGTGGTGGGGAGGCGTACGTGCTCGACGAGAGCGGCACCTTCGACGAGAAGGTGAATCCGGGCATGGTGCGCGTCGAAGCCCTCTCCGATGAGCGGGATCGCCGGGTCGTTCGGCGGCTCGTGGAAACGCATCTGCACCACACGGGCAGCAAGAAAGCGCAACAGGTCCTGGATAACTGGAATCAGGCTGTTGAGCAGTTCCGCAAGGTCATGCCGGAGGCGTTTGCCAAGCAGGTCGAAGAACATCTGCAGAAGGGTGAAGACATCCGGCCCGACGTATTGCCGGTGCCCTCGGAACGATCGCCCGTAGCAGCCTAGCGGCTTGAGCAATTCCGATTCCGACCTCCTGACTGTTTTCCTACCGACCTACCGCCTTTATGCCCCGAGAAAATCATCCCGACGGCTTCCTGAAGCATAAGCGGCACGCGATTGGGAAGCGCGATCCAGAAGAGCGCACGGCCGACTACGACGAAATCTGGGCCCCCGACTGGGACCCGGAGCACCTCAAAGATCAGGGCGAGCGCTGTGTGGACTGCGGTGTTCCGACCTGTATGAGTGGGTGTCCCATCGGCAACCGCATTCCGGAATGGAATGACCTCGTGCACAAGGAGGACTGGAAAGAGGCCCTTGAACAGCTGCACGCGACCAACAACTTCCCCGAGTTCACCGGCTACACGTGCCCGGCACCCTGCGAGGACGCCTGTGTGCTGGCGTACAACGACGACCCGGTGACGATCAAGAGCATTGAGCGGGCCATCGTGGACAAAGGGTGGGAGGAAGGCTGGATCAAGCCGGAGCCGCCCGCCGAGCGCACGGGGTTTCACGTGGCCATCGTGGGCAGTGGGCCCGCGGGCCTCGCCGCCGCACAGCAGCTCAACCGGGCGGGCCATCACGTGACGGTCTATGAGCGCGACGATGAGATCGGGGGGCTCATGACATACGGCATCCCCGACTTCAAATTCGCCAAGAAGCGGGTTGAGCAGCGCGTCCACCAGCTCCGCGAGGAGGGCATCTCGTTTGAGACAAACGCCGAGGTGGGGGGCGACGTGTCGGCGGAGCAGATTCGCGACGACTACGATGCGTCCTGCCTCGCCATTGGGGCCCAGAAGCACCGCGATCTCCCCGTCCCGGGGACCGATCTGGACGGGGTCATGAAGGCCATGGACTTCCTTCCGCAAGAGAATCGCCGGCAGAACGGGCGCGCGGTGCACAACGGCGTGACGGCCGAAGGCAAGAACGTGGTGGTGCTGGGCGGCGGGGACACCGGCGCCGACTGCGTGGCGACGGCGCACCGGCAGGGGGCGAAGCAAGTCGTTCAGATCGGGATTAACGAGAAGCCGCCGTCCGAGCGGCCCGATCACAATCCCTGGCCGGAGAACGCACAGATCTACAAGAAGACGTACGCCCAGGAAGAAGGCGGTACCCAGGAGTTTGCGGTTAACACCACCGAGTTGATCGACACCGACGGCGATGGGCGCGTGAACGAGCTCAGGGCCGAGAAGGTGGACTGGACCTACGAGAACGGAAACCGGGTCGACAAGACTGTGATCGACCCCGACTTTCGGATTCCGGCCGATCTGGTGCTCGTGGCCATCGGCTTTACGGGACCGGAGACCAATCCCATGGAGTCGGTCGGCGTTCAGATGGCGGACGACGGTACGTTTGCCACCGACGAGCGCCTGATGACGCACGTGGATGGGGTCTTCGCCGCGGGCGATGCCCGGATGGGGGCGTCTCTCGTGGTCTGGGCCATCGGCGAAGGGCGCGATGTCGCCCGTCACATCGATCGCTATCTCGTGGGCGAGTCCAAGCTGCCGGCCAGCCTGCAGACGCAAAACGAGCCACTTCCGTTTAAGTAGTCCCTCGGACTGCGGTGCGGGTCAAATCAAGAGCAGCCAGGTGAGCAGGAGGCTGCCGACAAGTCCCAAAGGGGCGATCAGGCCGAACAGGACGGGACGGCAGATCATTGCTGCCGCTTTGAGCAATTGGCGAGCATCGCCGACGGCCGGTTCAGTTAACAGGACTCTCCTGCCGTACGGCGAGGCTTCGGTCGGGGTCGTGTCGGCAGGGGGGGACTCCTTTTCGGAAGACGTAGAGTCGGGGCCGGGAGAGAACACCTGTGTTGTAGGCATGGTGGGACCCATGGGCTGTGGGGAAACCGTGAATGACATTCTCAAGAACGGAACCCACGCGGGGATTGACATCAGGATGTGGAGCAGAATGTCTCCTCACGTGTGGAGTACGTGACTTTTCGTAAGGGAGGGGGGTGATCCAACGTCCTATCCGTCGGCACGCTGTTCCACCCATAGCGTCACAGGGCCGTCGTTGGTAAGGTGTACGTCCATCATTTCTCCAAATTCGCCGGTAGGGACATCTCGTCCCAGGTGTGATTCCAACTCGTTGACGAAGTGCTCGTAGAGCCGCTCGGCCTGATCCGGGGGCGCTGCTTCGTCGAAGGAGGGACGATTGCCCCGATTGGGGTCGCCGTAGAGCGTGAACTGCGGCACTACGAGGGCATCGCCGCCCGTGTCGAGCAGCGATTCATCCATCTTGCCGTCGGCATCGGGAAAGACGCGCAGGTGGGCGCATTTCGAGGCACACCAGTCGCTCTCGGTCTCTGTGTCGTCCTCGTGGACGCCGAGCAGAATGAGCAGGCCGTCGTCGATGGCGCCGACCGTCGTGCCGTTAACGTCGACGTATGCTTCAGAGACGCGTTGAACCAAAGCAACCATATCAAGTGTCGAATTTCGAGTGTCGATTGGCGAGTTTGGGATTGCGAGTGTCGAATGACGGATTTCGAATGTCGAATTTGGGCAAGTGCCGGAATTCGAAAATCGCCGTTCGTCATTCCCCACTTAAAAAATGCCGGAGGGCATCGAGGGCCTTGCGCCGATGGCTGATCTTGTTTTTCTCGTCGGCCGGCATTTCGCCAAACGTTTGGGTGTAGCCGTCGGGCTGGAAGAGCGGATCGTATCCGAAGCCGCCGTCGCCGCGGGGGGCAGTGGTGATGGTGCCGGTGCAGACGCCCTCGAACGTGTGCGCCGTATCCTTGTCGTCAATCAGAGCGACCACAGTACGAAATTGGGCGCGGCGGTCCTCTTCACCGGCAAGCACGGAGAGCAGGTGTTCGATGTTGTCGGCGGGTGTGGCATCCGGGCCGGCAAATCGGGCCGTTCGGACACCGGGGGCCCCGTCGAGGGCGGCAACTTCTAGGCCGGTGTCGTCGGCAAGAGCCGGATGCCCAGTATGGGCAGAAAAGGCGCGGGCCTTCTTCTCGGCGTTGCCGGTGAGGGTGTCGGCATCCTCCACCACCTCGGGCGGGTCGTCGAGGGTGGAGGCGGGAATAAGCTCAATTGACAGATCGGTGAGAAGGGCTCGCAGTTCCTCGACTTTTCCCGGATTGCCGGTGCCGAGGACGAGGCGATGCAAAGACGACATGAGAAGGCGGTTTGCTAGACGAAACAGGCGACGCAGAACACGAAAGAGAAACACGCCCCCTGCCGTTCCGTAGCAGAGAACGCGCTAATCATACGGTAGCGCAGACACGCCCGCTAAACTATTGAAACCAGACTTCCCCAAGGAGGGATCTACATTGGCTGTTGGTGTTAAGGTTCGAAACAACGAGTCCATTGATCGTGCACTCAAACGCTTCCGGCGTCAGGTGAACCGGAGCCGCATTCTCCGGGAATATCGGCAAAACATGGCCTACATGAAGCCGTCGGAAGAGAAGCGCCTTAAGAAGAAGAAGGCGCGTCGGCGGCGGCATCGTGAACGCAAGCGGGGAGACAACCGCAAGCGGCGATAGGAACTCGAGATACGGTGTGAAAGGCCTGCGCTGCCGGGCCTGGACGCCATTTTGCGATCTATGAGCGGGACGGTCCGAATAGGGCCGTCCCGTTTTTGTTTTGGGGGCCCGGGCGGCCCTTGCTGCGCGTGCCCTTACCGTAGAAGCACCAGCTTGCGAGTGGCCGAATAGGCGTCCGTTTGCATCCGGCAGAAGTAGATGCCGCTTGCGAGGGGGGCCTCCTGGGTGCGGGGCTCCCACACAACCTCGTGGAATCCTTGGGGACGAGGGCCGTCGACCAGCGTTTGCACGCGTCGGCCCATGAGGTCGTAGATCGCGAGGGTCACCGTCTGGTGGTCGGCCAGCTGATAGGCGATGGTCGTCGACTCGGTGAACGGATTGGGCACGTTGGCACGCAGCTTCGTCTCCTGGACGCTCAGGGACGTGCCGCTGGTCTGGCGCTCGGCAAAGGCCTTGGTCCCGACGAGGATGCGTAGATGGGCGGGGCCATCTTTGGGAATGGGGACGGAGACCGTCTGGTCGTTGATCGGTAGGCGTTGTTGCCGACGCGTATCGATCACATAGAGGCGGAAGTCTTCGGGGCGAGTCCCTTTTTCCGTGAGACGGAGGGTGGCCTCCTCCGCCTGCTCTCGGTCCGAGCGGCCGTGCAGCGCCAGGGACCAGTCTGCCCCCATGCGGGACGGGGGCTTGAGACTGCGTGCGAGGGCAGGGCCGTCCGACGGTTCCACGGCGAGCTGGGGGCCCTCTGTAATGGCAGGCGGCTGCGCCCGATCCCGTGGCCCCACGTCGGCCGTGGCATCATCGGCAAAACCCAGCCAGACGGCCGAGCCTCGCTGCGGCTGACCTTCCTGGGAAAGCAAGGGCTGGACCTGTACGCGATATCCCTGTCCCCCTTTAGCCAGGGCGCGCCTCTGGGCGGCCTTGTCGGTGCTGTCGGACACCGCGACCGGGGGCACCGAGAGGGTATGGGTGGTGTCGGCCGCGTTGTAGAGAAAGGCGCCGTGCCAGGGGCGCAGCTGGGCTGCGTCGAAGCGAAAGCGCTCGCCCGGGGGCTGGGTTGCATCGTAGCCCACGGGCCGGCCGAGTGCGTTGTCGGGAACGGAGGAGGCCGCCTGGATTGTATCCCAGCTCACGGCAAAGGGGAAGGGACTGCCGACCTGGTTCCAGCCTGGATGGAGGGGGAGCGGGTACGGACTGTCCGCCTCCGAGGAGCGGGCGTCCGGGACGGTCAGGGAGTCTCCGCTCCGGCTGATGAACCAGGCGGCCTCGCCGGGATGGAGCGAGTCGACCTCCGAACCGAACCGGTACGCGGACTCCTGTGGATCCCAGCGGGCGAGGCGCCAGGCCGTTGGGTCGTAGGGCCCATGTTGTTGGGTGAGAAGGTCAAACACGGACTGGTCCGGAAGGACGGCCGGCACGCTCAGCATGCGGTAGGTTCTGCGCTGGAAGCGGCCCTGGGCGGGTAAAGAGTCGATCTCGGCCGGCAGGAATCCCGTGCGGTGCGGCACTGAGGCTGGGGCGTGGGTCGTTTTGCCAAAGGCCCGTTGCGCTTCCAGGTAGTACTGGGTGCCGCTTTCGGCAATGGCTGAGGCGGGGAGCTGTACGGTGGTGTCCGGCGTGCCGGTGACAAAGGACGAGTCGGTTGGAAGGTCGAGTGATCGCGTTTCAAACGAGCGCGTGCCGGCGCGCCGGTAATGGAGGGTGGCGTTGACGGGAATGAAGAGGGGCGGGAAGTCGATCGCGAGGGAGGCGGGGACGTCGGGGTCAACGGGAGTGTTCGGGGAGGAGGGTCGGATCGTGGGCCGGTCCGTTTTGCCGGTTACGGTCACCTGTACCTGGGCGGTGTCGGTGAGGCCGTTGCCGTCGTCCACTTCGTAGCGAAACGAGGTGGTGACCTGTTCGCCCGCCGTGAGGGTATCGAGGGCCGGAGGGGGCTCGTAGTCGAATTCACCGTCGGATTCGAACGAGGACACCGTCCCGATGGACGGATCGGTCAGCTTTCGGGTCGTAAGGGCATCGCCGTCCGGATCGTTGCTCTCATCGAGCAGCCCGGGAGGCTGGACCTCAAGGGGCTCGTTTTCCCTGACGTCGTAGGAGAACGACGAGGCGGTGGGGGCCAAGTTGGTCTCATACCAGGCAATTTTACCGGGAGTCCCGAAAGAGAGAGAAAGAATGTCGGGGTCGCCGTCTTCGTCCATGTCGACTGGAAAAACCGGACCATCGGAGGAGTCACTCACCACCTTTTTGGTAAAATCTCCCTCATCATTGTTATTATAAAGTAAAACTTCTCCTTCTTCTCTGGATACGAATAGTATATCTTTATTATCATCATTATTTAAGTCGCTCGTTTTAACACTATATGCTTTTGGTGTCTGGTCGTCTATAATTTCAGGATTTCTAAACGATCCATTCCCTTTATTTTTATATAAAGATACAATTCCATCTTCCCATGACCCCAATAATATATCTAAGTCTGAGTCTCCATCTACGTCGCTTATAGATATGCTATTTGCATCTTCTCTAGATTCGTCTATAATATTTGTCTTGTTAAATTTTGTTTTTCCGTTGTTTTCGAACCACCCTAGTCGCCCTATGTCAGTTGCTGTATATACAATGTCAAGGTCGTTATCTCTATCTATATCTTTGGCTCTTACCTTCTTAGCACCTGTTGATGTATCACTTACCATTTTTTCGGTGTATCTCCCGTCGCCCTCATTTCTAAACCATGAAATTATGTTTGGGCCACCGAGCGCTCCTATAATATCCGTCTCTCCGTCCTCATTGATATCCGCTGCATGCACGCCTCTCGCTGCTGCAAAGGGAGGATCTGTGTTTTTGATTACCTTTTGGCTGAAATTTTCTTGCCCATCGTTGAGGTGGAGTAAAATTCTGCCGAGGTCCGAAGGAGAGCTTATCAAGTCAGTAGTTCCGTTTCCATCTACGTCGGCCGGGTACATGTTCCAAATATCAGCAGAGGTATCCGAGGCCACCACAATGCGCTGCTTGGTAAAGTTCTGGTCGCCGTCGTTTTTGTAGATGGCGATGGTCGTGTCGGTTGGAGCGGAAACGACATCGGGCGTTCCGTTGTCGTCAATGTCGGTGGCAAGAATCTCATCTACATTTCCGGTGGTGTCACTAATCACGTGCTCCGTAAACGTTTGTCCCTGTGCGACGGGGGCGAGGCCCATAACGCCCCCCCACAGCAGTGTAAGAAGAACGACGGAGCGACGGAGTGCGGGGGGACGCGGAGTCGGCATTGGGCGTGACACTGCGGATGTGAGCAGGAAGCGCACGGGCGGCGACCAATGTTGCAGAGAAGGATATAAGCGGAAAGACATCGGATCGGACCGCGTCCCACAGTATATGCAAAATCCGGCTGAAGATTAAATCGAAACGTATTTTACTTTCTGTAAAAGAAAGGGGGACTGTGGGGTTTTGGGCTCGACAGGGGCAACGGCGCGATCCTCCTGAAAGCGGCGAGCGTGCAGTTGAAGCTGGCTGTTGGGCCGGGCCCGTCGGCCCTGCCGTAATTGCGCGGGAACGCCCCAGTCCCGCAAGGAAGGCTCGTTTTGTCGTTGACGGAAAAAGAAAACCCCTCGGAGCCAGTGTTGACGCCGAGGGGAAGAACCCGGTCGTATGTTGCAGGAGCTACACGTCGATGGCGTCGTGAACGAGGTGCTCCTGTTCACGGTCGTGCACCTTCGCGGAGCCGGTGGCCGGGCTGGCGCTGGCGGGGCGTCCCACGTACCGCACCTGCTGCTCGCAGGGGCCGTGCAGGTTGTCCAGTAGGTCGTCCAGGCGAGCCTGCATGAAGGACCAGGCGCCCATGTTCTTGGGCTCCTCCTGGACCCATACCGTCTCGTCGGCCTCGGCATAGCGCTCCAATTCCTCCTGGATTTCGGCCGTCGGGAACGGATAGAACTGTTCAACCCGTGTGATGGCAATCTCCTCGCGCCGCTCGTCGTCCTCCAGCGTCTTGAGGAGATCGTAGTAGACCTTGCCGCTGCAGAAGATGTGGCGCTTCGCATCGGCCGGGTCCGTCTCGGCGGGGATGACCTCCTCCACGCCGCCGTTTTCGAGTTCGTCCGGCGTCGACACGCACTTCGGATGCCGCAGCAGGCTCTTCGGCGTCATAATGATGAGCGGCTTGTTGACGTCGCGCTTCACCTGTCGACGCAGCGCGTGGAAGTAGTTGGCCGGGGTCGAGAAGTTAGCGACGATCATGTTTTGCTCAGCGGTGAGCTGCAGGAACCGCTCCAGGCGGGCCGAGGAGTGTTCGGGACCCTGTCCCTCGTAGGCGTGCGGCAGTAGGGCCACAAGGCTCGAGGTCTGGCCCCATTTCTGCTCCGCCGAGCTCACAAACTGGTCCCACACGATCTGGGCGCCGTTGGCAAAGTCGCCGAACTGCGCCTCCCAGCAGGTGAGGGCCTCGTCGTCCATCACCGAGTAGCCGTACTCAAAGCCGCAGGCCGCGTACTCCGACAGCAGGCTGTCGTAGATGAGCAGCGGCGCCTGATCGTCCGCGAGGTTGTTCAGCGGCGTGTATTCCTCGCCGGTTTCCTGATCGATGAGGACGGCGTGGCGCTGGATGAAGGTGGCGCGACGCGAGTCTTGCCCACTCAGTCGCACGCGCGTCCCCTCCTGAAGCAGCGACCCGAACGCCAGCGTCTCGGCAAAGGCCCAATCAATGCGCTCGTCCTCGTGGAAGAGCTGCGGGCGCTTGTCGAACTGTCGCTTCAGCTTGGGGTGGAGGTTGAAATCGTCCGGCAGATCGGTGAGCACCTCTACGACCCGTTCCAGGTGTTCGCGCTTTGTACCGGTGTCGACCGCAGGCAGACGCGTGCCCTCCTCCCGCTGAATGCGCTTCTGCAGGGCTTCTTCGGCATCCTTCTCCTCCAAGTCCTTCGTGCGGTCGAAGGCCTCCTGCAGGCGCCCCCGGTAATCATCGAGCATCTGCTCCGCCTCTTCCAACTCAATGTCGCCGCGCCGCAGCAGCATTTCGGTGTAGAGCTTTCGGGGCGAGC
>CAYOWD010000011.1:0-25592 GCA_964407535.1 uncultured Salinivenus sp.
ACGACGCGACGATCATGCGGACGCGGTTGTGCATCCAGCCGGTTTCGTAGAGCTGTCGCATGCCGGCATCGACAATCGGATAGCCGGTCTCGCCCCGTTCCCAGCGCGCCAGTGCCGCGGCGTCGTCCCGCCACGGGAAGTCCCGGAATTTGTCGCGATACGTTTCGGTGGGGGTGTTGGGGTAGTGGTGGCACCAGTGGTACGAGAACTCGCGGAAGACGACCTGTCGGAGCAGCGGGCGCGCATCGTCGTGACGGCCGGTGTCGTCGGCCCACGATTCGATGGTGTGCCACACCTGCCGGGGACTGATCTGGCCGTGGTGCAGATACGGCGACAGGCGGGCGGTGCCGTCCTGATCGGGCCGGTCGCGCGCGTCCTCATATCGGCCGAGCACGTGGTCGAGGGTGTACTGGAGCCGATCGTGCGCCCCCGCCTCCGTCGGCGTCCACTGGTCGCGGAGCCCGTCGGCCCAGTCGACGCCGTCGCGTGCTTCCGGTAACAGGTCCAGGGCCTCCAGCGGTGCGGAGGACGGCCACGCGTCGGGGGCAGCACACTCCGGAACGTCCAACGGGGGGCCGGTGTCGAGCAGGCTTTCCTTGCGAACCTTCTTCCAGAACGGGGTAAAGACGTGGTACGGCCCGCCGCTGGTCGTTTCGACGCCCTCGGGATCGTGCAGGAGTTGGCTCTCCGTGACGTGGGTGTCTACTCCGGCGTCGTGCAGCGCGTCCTGGACCTCCCGATCCCGCTCGGCCAAGTGCGGCTCGTAGCGCCGGTTCCAGACGACACGGTCCGCGCCGGATTCCTCGGCCACGTTCCGAAGCGTCTCGGCATTCGGTCCGACGCGCAGAATCAATCGCGAGTCTCGGTCCCGAAGCTGCTCCTCCAGGTCCTGCAGGGCATGGTGGAGCCACCAGCGCGCGGCCCCGCCCGGCGCCCACGGGGCTTCCTCGTCGGGGGCCCAGACAAACACCGGCACGACGGCACCGCGCTCGGCCGCGTGCATGAGAGCCGGGTGGTCGCGGAGACGGAGGCTGTGCCGCAACCAGACAAGAGAAGCAGTTTTCATTGTCCCATTTTGCATTTCGTCATTTCACCAATTGCACCTTCCCCCCTTTCCCATCTTCAATCTGGCAATATTCAACTCTTCCCACCTTCTAACCTTCCCACCTTCCAACCTTCTAACCTTCCCCCTCTCCCCCGTCCGTGGACTTCACCATCGCCCGAATATCCTCCGCCCGTTCCGCAATCGCCGCCAACTCTTCGTCCGATTTCCGCCGCAGGTTGGCCAGCTGGAAGTTCATGCGACGATTCGTTGACAGCCGGTCCTCGTGTCGATCCAGGAAATCCCAGTACAGCGTCGTGAAGGGACACGCCTCCTCACCGGTGGCCTGATCCGGGTCGTAGCGACAGTGCGAGCAGTAGTTGCTCATCCGGTTGATGTACTTCCCGGAGGCCGTATAGGGCTTCGTGCCCACAATGCCGTCGTCGGCGTAGAGCGCCATCCCCACCATGTTGGGGGCCGACACCCATTCCCAGGCGTCTACGTACATCGCCTCGTGCCACGCGTTCATCTGCTGCGGATCCACGCCGTAGAGCAGGCCGAAGAGGCCGATGACCATCAGGCGCGGGATGTGATGCGTGTAGCCGTGCTCCACGACCTGCCCCACGCAGTCGCTCAGGCACTGCATGTCGGTTTCGCCCGTCCAGTAAAAGTCGGGCAGATCGGCGGTCGCGTCGAGCGCATTGGTGTCGGCGTAGTCCGGGGCATGGAGCCAGTAGACGCCGCGCACGAACTCGCGCCAGCCGAGCACTTGCCGCACGAAGCCTTCGACCGCATTCAGGGGCGCGTTTCCGTCCTCGTACGCCTGCTCGGCACGGCGGAGCACCGTACGCGGGTCGAGCAGCTTCAGGTTGAGGGCCGCCGAGAGGCGCGAGTGGTACAGAAAGGCCCGTCCGGTCCACATCGCATCCTGGTACGTGCCGAACTGCGGCAGCCGGTGCGCAATGAAGTCGTCAAGGGCTGTTTCGGCCTGTGCGGGCGTCACCGGCCACCGAAACGACCCCAGCGCGCCCGGCGCATCGGCGTGCTCGGTGCGCACGAGGTCGAGGACCGCCTCCGTGGTTGCGTCCCGCTCGAACGACGGCCCGTCGGGAATCATGCCCGGCCCGTCGGCCCCGAAGGCCTCCTGGTTCTCATCATCGTAGTTCCACTCGCCCCCCACCGGATCCCCCTCGTCGGTCATTAGCACGTCGTACGCCCGGCGCTGCTCGCGGTAGAAATATTCGAGCGTGAGCTCCTTGCGGCCCTCGGCCCACGCCTCGAACGTATCGTGCGTCACGAGAAAGTGCTGGTCGGGCACTACGTCGAGCGGGACGCCCGCCTCGTCACACACCTCCGTGATGGCTGTCAGGAGCGAGACCCGTCCGGGTTCGGGGACGCGAACGCGCTCCGGATCGTGTTCGGCAAGCTGTCGGCGGAGAAAGTCGGGCGCGCCGTCGCTCCGCGGGGAATCGGCGGTCTCGTAGTGCACCGTCCATCCGCGCTCGCGCAGGTCGTCGCGGAAGTGGCGCAGGGCCGCCCAGCCCAGCGCGAGCCGCTGCTTGTGCTCCGGGAGCGGCCCCCGCCCCACGTCCGCCTCCGTCATCGCTACGGCATCCCGTCCCGGATCGCTCTCGTCGAAGGCCACCGCCTCCCGGTCGAGCTGATCCCGAAGTACAAGAATCAGGGTTCGCATGGCGGCAGGACGGTTGAATGAAAATCAAGGATGTCGGCTCCGGTGCCCGTCTCGACCGAGATGCCCGGACATGCGTGGAGGCATGGAAGCTTTGGAGGAATGGAAGCGTGGAGGCAAAATCGACGGTGCTTCCTACCGATCCGTGAGAAAGTACGTAAACGATCTTCTTCGGCTTGGTCAGGCAATCTAGATCGCCAAAACCGTGCTCAGTTATGAGCGCAACCGGACTTGACCGATCTAGATCGGTGGAAGCTTATTCACGGATTGGTAAATGCCTCCAGAGCGCCCACGCATCCAACCAATCAGGACGACATCTGTCTGACAAAGGCAGTCAGTCTCCGCCGGTCGACAACGGCATACCGCCTGCTATCCGGCCCGCACCGTCCCGAGCCCGCCGTCCACGCCGATCACCTGCCCGGTCACCCAGTCCGTCTCCGGAGCGAGCAGCCAGCACACGGCCGGCGCGACGTCGTCCGGCTGTCCGACGCGTCCCAGCGCGTGCATCTGCTCGGACTGCTTCCGCCCGGCATCGGAACTCAGAATGTCTTTGGACATGCGGCTCTCCACAAGTCCCGGCGCCACGCAATTCACCCGCACGCCGCGGTTGGCGTAGGTGGCCGCCGCGGACCGCATGAGTCCGGCCACGCCCCCTTTCGCCGCCGCAATGGCCTCGTGGTTCTTGAGCCCCGTGCGCGCCACAGCTGAGGTCATCAGCACAATGGACCCGCCCGTCTTCATCAGGGGCCGCGCCGCCGCCTTTACGGTGTGAAACGCCGTATCCAGGTTGAGCTCGATTTGCTTCTTGTACTCCTCCAGACTCGTGAGGTGGGCCGGCTTCAGGAGGATGGACCCCACAAAGTTGGCAATGCCGTCAATCCGTCCGTAGGTATCGGTGGCATGATCGACGATCGCCTGCACCTCGTCGAACACCGTGGCATCAAGCGGAACGGAGTCGCCCCCCGTTTCGTCGGCGAGGGCCTGCACGTCCGATTCGGTGCGCGCCCCGAGCACGAGTTGGGCCCCGTCCTCGGCCAACTGGTGAGCAACGGCCGCCCCGATTCCCCCCGTGGCCCCGAGCAGGATGAAGACGGGAGAAGAAGAATTCGTAGGCATGGATAAACGCGACTTGGAAAGGGAAAGGTGGTTGATCCGCCTTCTGGAAGAACGTTGGCCCCTCGATGGTCCCCTCCCTTAAGGGGAATTCGAGGATTGTTTGGGGATTGTTACGCCCCGGACCGGGGCCGCGTCACTCCTCGGGGGCGCTCGGCGGGTGCAAGACCCGGTCAATGATGTGAATGATCCCGTTGGTCCCTTCGATGTTGCGTTCCACGACTTGAGTGCTGCCGACACCGAGGGTAGAGTCGGTCGCCCATACCCGAATGGAATCCCCACTAAACGTGGGAAGGACGGCAGCCTCCAGCAGGTGCTCGGCCCGAATCCGTCCGTCGGCGATGTGATGCTGGAGAATCGTCCGCAGGCGGTCGCGTCGTTCGTCAAGCAGCAGAGGGACCGTTCCCCGCGGGAGCGCATCGAAGGCCGTATCGGGCGGTGCAAACAGCGTATAGGGGCCGTCGCCCGCAAGAAGCGTGTCCAGACCGGTTGAATCCATCCCCGCGGCAAGCGTCGAAAACCGTGGATCGGCCCGAAGCAATTCCCGCACTGTCATCGAATCGGGACGCTCCGCTTCCACGACGGGCTCTTCGGTCGGCGACTCGGACTCCGAATCCGACCGCGCGCAGGCCCCGAACAGTCCGACGACCACAACAACGCCGAAGAGGATTCTCCCCAGGGGCCCCCGAAGAATGGAAACATACGATGCATGCATGAAGGGTCAGGACAAGTGGGTGCAGACCATCGAGGACAACCGATCCTCGTGCCGGAGAGATCGAAAAAGAGGCAACGGACCGTTTCTACAATCGTTCAGTTTCTGCCGGTCGTTCGACCGAACGACGGCGTCCGCGTCTCGGTCGCACAATTCCGTGCTTGCCCATTACAGAAGGCTGCTCCCGAGAAATGCCATGTAGGCGACGTACACCGCAAGTAAAATGCCGCCCTCCCATCGCGAAAACGCGAGGCCGGTCCAAAGAAACGGGAGCGTGAGAATCGCCAAGCCCAACATGACCCCTCCATCGACCCAACTGAGTCCAGTTGTGCCGATGGGGCGAACGCAGGCGGTGGTCCCCAAGATGGCCAAAATATTGACGATGTTGGATCCCACCACATTTCCGAGGGCCAAGTCGGCATGTCCGCGAACGGCGGCGACAATCGAGGTAGCAAACTCGGGCAGACTCGTGCCAATCGCTACGACGGTGAGGCCGATGACGAGCGTCGACATGCCCATTCCCTCGGCAATGGACACTGCTCCACTTACAAGCAGCCGTGCGCCTCCTATGAGCAGAAGAAGCCCCCCCACCCCAAACAGCACGTCCCACGTCCACTTCCTCTGCGGCGGCACCTCGACGTCAAACTCGTGCCGCACCGTCGACTTTGAGACCTCCCGGCTTCGCCACACGCGGACCACCGTGTACGCGATGGCGCCGCCGACCAGCACAACTCCATTGAATCGTCCAATGAGCCCGTCGCTGATCAATCCCAGAAGCAACGCACTCACGCCAATCATGAAGGGCACGTCGATCCGCACGGCCCTTACCGTTCCCTGGATCGGACATATGAGGGCCGTTGCCCCCAGAATGAGCCCGATGTTGCTAATATTAGATCCCACCACATTGCCGAGGGCAATGTCCGACGCCCCGCCGAAAGCCGCGCGGAGGCTCACCACCATCTCCGGAGCACTCGTGCCGTAGGCCACCACCGTGAGCCCGATAAGAAGCGGCGACATGCCGAGCCGGCGTGCGAGCGACGCTCCTCCCCGGACGAGGCCATCTGCTCCGACGGTGAGGGCAATAAATCCGCCGAAAATCGAAAGCAACGGGATAAGCATTAGGAGTCTACACAATTAGGGGCCAGAACAGGCAAAGCCAATTCGTACTCAGGCGAATCTACTGGTTGGGGACCGCGGGTGCAACTGCTTTCTACAGTACGCAGGGCAACTGTTTGAGGAACTGCGTTGGCGGATACAGGGGACGCTTTCGGCCACTCGATCTCGCTCGGCCGTCCGCCAGGCCCCGTTCCGCTTGCGATGCCGCCGAATGGGTGGGTCTCCAAACCTACACGCTCCCTCAAGACAAAAGAGGCCCCCCTTCCTTGCCGAAGATGCCGGGATAAAATTGTCGTGTCCACATGCGTTCTCACCTTGACACCCCCTTCGTCTCAATCTATATTAGTAATCCGTCTTCATATAGACCGCATTCTCTTCTCAATTTTCTTACATGAGTGTGCACTTCGTTCTGTCGCCCGGAAGACTGTGCGACTGAATATTCTTGGACGGAAAATTCCTCACAGTCACCCCATTTTTGATTGATGCAATCATCTCAGCCGAGCCATGACTCAAAGTATCGTTAAGTGGTTCGATGCCAAGAAGGGATACGGATTTATCCATCATCCCAATGACGGAGAAGATATCTTCGTCCACTATTCGAATATTGAATCCGACGACGACTTTAAGACCTTGCAGGCGGATCAACGGGTTCGCTTCGACATGAATGATGGGCCGAAGGGCCTTCACGCCTCGACCGTCAAACCCATAGAGGACGCTGCTCCCGACGATTCCGAGGAATCCTCCGACCCAACCTCGGAGATTGACCCCAGTGAGCTTGACCCAACCGCCGAGGTAGACCCTACACTGGCGAACTGAACGGAGGGTTCTTCATTGGAGGCGGTCGACCCTCGCACTTTCCTTCTCGTCGACCGTTTCGTCCCCGTGGAGCCGTATACCGAACCGATTTCCATCGAGTCCGTCCATCCGTCTCGATCCCTGCCGACCGCCTCCGTTGAACGCCTGATCCAACACGTCCTGGACGCGGAGGGCGCAACGCCCCTGCACGTGAGCGTGGTGCTCGCCGGGCACGACACGGTGCGTCGTCTCAATGCGGAGTACCTCGACCACGATTACAACACGGACGTGTTGTCGTTTTCCCTGCAGGCGGAAGGTGCCTCGGACGAGGTGGAGGGCGAAGTGTACGTGGATCTCGACACCGCCGCGGAGCGACACGAGGAGTTCGACACGTCGTTCGAGCGCGAAGCCTATCGCTACGTGGTCCACGGCGTTCTGCACCTGATCGGCTACGACGACGCCACGGAAGAAGGGCAGCAGGCCATGCGGGACCGTGAAGATCAGTACCTCGACGCCGTTTTTTCGTCTTCGTGAGGTCCCTTCAATCGCGCGCCCCTCGTTTCTGTGTTCTGACCGCCATGCGCCCCATGCGGCTCCATTTGCTCGCGGGCCTCGGGATGCTGTGTGTATGCCTGCTCGGATGCGGACACGCAGACGGCGGGCACTCGCGGGGGACGACGGATCCGGTGGACGGATACGTCGCTCATCCCGCACCGATCGTCGTGGACGGACACGAGGCCGACTGGTCGGCCCTTCCGGTCCGGCACGTCGACACGAGCGACGCGTCGGCGGGCACACTGGGCGTCGACCGGCTGTGGACGGCCCACAGTGATCGGTATCTCTTTCTGCGCGTGGAGCTGTCGCGCTCCATTTCCCTACAGGCCGAGAACGACCTTACGCTCTACCTGGATACGGACGACGATCCCGCGACGGGCGAGCAGGCCGCTGGGATCGGGGCGGACGTGACGTGGACGTTTGGGCGTCGGAGCGGCACCGTGGACGGGACGCGGATCGAACACGCCGCCCTGGGCCTGCACGTGCTTCCCACGGTGCGGGCCGACGCGTTTGAGCTGGCCCTGGACCGCACGGCGCAGCCGGGTGGAACGCCTCTCTTCGCGAGGGACAGCCTGCGGATGGCGCTGTCAAGCGGGGGCGATCGGCTGCCGGACGCGGACGGCGGACTCGGCTACGTGTTGACCGCGGCGGACCTATCGGTCGATACGCCGTCCCCCCGCCGTCCCGCCGCGGCGGACGTGCGGATCCTTTCGCACAACGCCGTCAACAACTTCGAACAGGAGCGGAACGCGATCTTTGAGCCGCAGCGCCAGCCTCGGTACCGGCGGATCCTCGACGCCGTCGGGCCGGACGTGGTGGCCCTTCAGGAGGTATACGACCAGACGGCCGCCGAGGTGGAAGACGTGGCGGAAGACACGCTCGGCCTCCCCGACGACTGGGCGTGGGGGAAGGAGGGCCTGGATCTTGTGCTGGGCAGCCGATTTCCGATTGTGGAGACCCACGCCATTCCGGGCTTTCGCCGCATCGAGAGTGGGGCCTTTTTGCTCGACGCCCGGTCCGCGCTCGACACCCCGCTTATTGTGGTCGCGATGCATCCGCCCTGCTGTACACGGCCCGGGGAGGGCACCAAGCCGCCCCGCGACGTTCAGCGCCAGCGGGTCGTGGACGGCGTGGCGGCCTTCCTGCGCGACGTGACGAGCGGCGAAGGCCCGTTCGGCGTGCCGCCAAAGACGCCCGTGGTCGTGGTGGGCGACATGAACTTCGTCGGCGACCCGCAGCAGCCGCGGACGCTCCGCACCGGTGAGATTGTGCACACTGATGCGTTCGGGGCCGCCGCGCCCCCGGACTGGGACGGATCGGCGCTCCGCGACGTGAACCCGCGGCAGACAGGCACGCCGCTCCACACCACCTGGATCGACTCGACCAGTGCCTTTGCGCCCGGTCGGCTCGACTATGCGTACGTGACCGACAGTGCAATCGATGTGACGCACGCTTTCGTTTTATCCACAAAGGGCCTTTCCGCAGAGCAGCGGGCCGCCCACGGGCTTCGACGGAACGATACCGTGTTCGCCTCGGACCACCTGCCCGTCGTCGTGGACCTGTCGGCCCCGTAGCGCGGGGCGTGGCTGTGGAGATTGGGCGCTACGACAAATCGTGAGGATCGGCAAGGCCCACGTTGCTGTTTGGGGCGGCGCCGGCGTGCTGCTTGTCCGCGTCCGGGACGGCGAAGTGCTCGGCGGGATCGGCAAGCTGCTCGTCCTCCAGCACGAGGTCCATGATGTCGTCCATTCGGTCGACGTAGGTGATGTCGATGCCAGCCAGGGCGTCCTCCTGAATGTCGGACACGTCCTTTTGGTTTTTCTGGGGCAGGAGCACGTGGTCGAGCCCTGCGCGCCGGGCCGCGAGCACCTTTTCCTTGATGCCCCCCACCGGCAGTACGAGTCCGCGCAGCGTAATCTCGCCGGTCATGGCGAGGGTGTGGCGCACGCGGCGCTGCGTGTAGGCCGAGACGAGGGCCGCGAGCATCGCTACGCCGGCGGAGGGGCCGTCTTTGGGGGTGGCCCCGGCGGGGACGTGGAGGTGAAGGTCCCAGTACCGGAAGGCATCTTGCGGAATGCCGAGCTCATCGGCCCGGGCCTTCACGTACGACACGGCCGCCTGGGCCGACTCTTTCATCACGTCGCCCAGCTGGCCGGTCACCGTCATGCGTCCCGAGCCGCGGGAGAGGGAGGCCTCGATGAACAGGATTTCGCCTCCCGTCGGGGTCCAGGCCAGTCCCGTGGCCACGCCCGGCACCTCGGTACGCTCGGCCACGTCCGATTCGTACCGGCGGACACCCAGGTGCTCCTGCACATCGTCCGGCCCGATTGTAGCGTCGGAACGGGTCCCGGTCGCAACGTCTTTGGCGACGCCGCGGAGGACGGCCCCGATGGTGCGTTCGAGCTGACGGACGCCGGACTCCCGCGTGTAGCCGTCGATAAGGAGACGCAGGGCGTCGTCGGTGAGGGTCACGTTGCGGTCGGCGAGGCCGGTGCGGTCCAGCTGGCGCGGCAGGAGGTACTGCTTGCCGATCTGGAGCTTTTCCTCTTGAGTGTACCCGGTAATTTCGATCATCTCCATCCGGTCGCGGAGGGGCGGGGGAATGCGCTCCGGGTAGTTGGCAGTCGTAATGAAGAAGACCTTCGACAGGTCGTAATCGAGCTCCAGGTAATGGTCGTTGAACGCGTCGTTCTGCTCGGGGTCGAGCACCTCCAGGAGGGCGCTGGAGGGGTCGCCCTGCATCCCCGAATCGAGCTTATCGACCTCATCGAGCATGAAGACGGGATTGTTTGTACCCGCCTTCTTGAGGCCCTGCAGGATGCGACCGGGAAGGGCCCCCACGTAGGTGCGGCGGTGGCCCCGAATTTCCGCCTCGTCGCGCACGCCGCCCAGGCTCATCCGCACGAACTCGCGCTCCATGGCACGGGCGATGCTGCGGCCGAGGCTCGTTTTCCCGACGCCCGGCGGCCCGTAGAGGCAGAGAATGGGGGCCTTCATGTCGCCCTTGAGCGTCAGCACGGCCAAGTGCTCCAGGATGCGCTCCTTCACGTCGTCGAGGCCGTAGTGGTCGTCGTTGAGCACCTCCTCGGCCCGCTTCACGTCCAGGCGGTCCGACGAGTAGGTGTCCCACGGCAGGTCGAGAATCCAGTCTACATAATTGCGCGTCCCCGCATAGTCGGGAGAGGCCGGATTGGTGCGGGCCAGGCGCGCAAGCTCCTTCTCAATCTGCTCCTGCGCGTGGTCGGGCAGGTCCTTCTCAGCGGCCCGTGCGCGCAGCTCCTCCACCTCGGCGCGGTCGTCGGTCTCTCCAAGCTCCTCCTGAATGGCCTTGAGCTGTTGACGCAGCAGGTACTCACGCTGCTGCTCATCGACATCGCTCCGCACCCGCGTGCGAATCTTCTCCGACAGCTTCATCACCTGCAGCTCGTCCTCAAGCTTTTCGAGCACGAGGTTCGCCCGCTCCTTCAGCGGAATGGTGGCGAGAATGTCCTGTTTGCCGTCGAGGGTGTCCTGCAGGTTGGAGGCGATGAAGTGGAGCAGAAACTCCGGCGAGTCGATATTCTGGATGGTATCGGTGGCCTCGCTGGGCAGGTGCGCCGCGTTCTGGACGATCTCGATCGCCAGCTCTTTGATTGAGCGGGTGAGGGCTTCAAGTTCGAGGTCGTCCGGCTCCGCAGTCGTCGTGACGGCTTCGACGCGGGCGCGGAGGTAGGGCTCCGTTTCCAGGTACTCCGTTGTACGAATGCGATGCTTGCCCTGAATGATGATGGACTTCGACCCGTCCGGCATCGTAATGAGTTTGAGAATCTCGGCGGCCGTGCCGACCTCATAGAGATCGTCGGGCGTGGGATGCGTCTCGGTGGGGTGCCGTTGGGCCACCACGCCGATGAGACGGTCGTTTTCGGACGCCTCCTTCACGAGCTGGAGCGACGAGTCGCGCCCCAGGGTGACGGGCAGTACAATCCCCGGAAAGAGGACCGTGTTGCGCAGGGCCAGAATGGGGAGCTGATCCGGCACCGCCTTGGGGGCAATCGTCGCCTCCTCGTCCGGCGCAGGAAGGGGAATGTCCTGGTCTGTGTCCTGCCCGCCGAGTGGACCGATATCCTCCGCCGGGGACGGAAACGGGTCTTGCTGGTCAGTCATACCGATCCGAGCACATGTGCGAAAGACAGTAACGTGAGAGCTGGCCCTACGCCCGCTCCGAGCGCCTCTCCGCTCGCCTCAAAGTGCGCCCGTCACGCCCCCTCCATCCTCATCGGAGCTCGTAGCGGAACGCCTTCATGCCAATGGCCTGCGCTGAGCACATCGCCTCAGAGCAGGCGACCGGGGGAACGCTGGGCCGGGACTACGAGGACAATACGTGCTTCTGAATGGCCGCCTCCAGTTCTTCCAGCTTGAAGGGCTTGGAGAGGATGTCGTTTACCTCGTCGACGGCGGCGTCGGTGTCGGTGTAGCCCGTGAGGAGAATAATGGGGAGGTCGTCCTGAATCTCGTGCAGGCGCTCGGCAAGTTCGGCGCCGGTCATCTCCGGCATGCCGAAGTCCGTAAACACCACGTCGTACTTGCCGGCTTCGAAGATCTCCAGGGCTTCGGGGCCGGAGGAGGCCCGGTCCACGTTGTGATCGTTGAGGGAAAGCAGCTGGGTCACGATGGAGCGCACCATTTCCTCATCGTCCACGACGAGGACATCGACGCTGGGCGATTCGGTCGTGGTCGGCTCTGACGTGGTCCGCTCCGGTTCCGACTCGTCGGCGGGGGGAAAGGTGAGCGTAAATGCTGTGCCCTCACCGGGGGTGGAGGCAACGTCAATGTCGCCCCCGTGCTCCTGCACAATGCCGTAGCTGGCCGAGAGCCCCATGCCCGTGCCCTGTTCCCCCTTGGTCGTGAACAGCGGTTCGAAGATGTTTTTCTGCACGTCGTCGCTCATGCCGATGCCCGTGTCCTCGACGCGGACGCACACGTTTCGGTCGTCGTCGGTAAACGTTTCGAACGTAAGGATTCCCCCCTCCGGCATGGCCTGGACGGCGTTGAGGATGAGGTTCACGAACACCTCGCGCAGCTCCGAGGCCGCGCCCATCACGTCGGGCACGTCGGTGAGCGCCCGTTCCACCTCAATCTCAATGCCCTGTCGACGGGGTTCGTTGTGCCAGTAGGGCTGGGTGATGGTGATGCAGTCCTCGACGAGCGACGTGAGACTCACCCGCTCGAAGTGCTTCTGCGTGTCTTCGCGGATGTAGCGCTGGAGCTTTTCGATGAGGGCGGCCCCATCCTCCGCCGTCGTCTCAATGGTGCGGATGGAGGGGGCAATGGAGTCGGCGGTCTCATCATCGCCGGCGGCCTTCTGTTTGAGCAGCTCGATGTGGCCGATGAGACCGCTCAGCAGGTTGTTGAGGTCGTGCGCCACGCCCATCATCATGCGGCCCAGCGCCTCCATGCGGTGGCGCTGCGTCTGGCTGATCATCCAGGAGGGGGGCTCGGCCATGACCTCGCCGCTAATGGTGACGGCCGTCACCCGGGTCGGATCATCAGGATCGCCGTGAACCGGCACAAAGTTGAGGAGAACCGGGAGGGGCTCGTCGCGATCGGGCGTGTGGGCGTTGACGACCTGATTGGTAACGAGGGTGCCCTTTCCTGCCTCCAGCACGGACGAGGCGGCCATTTCTTCGTCGTCGTCCGGCAACATGGCCCAGGGCGTATCGGCGGTGCCCATGACCGACTTCCACGCCTCGTTGCAGTGACACAGGGTGCCGGACGGGGCAAACGTGGCAATGAGAAGGGCAGGCTCAACAGTGGGAACAGCATCGGGGGCTTCCATGGCGGAACGACAATCGAGAAAAAGACCTGGGTGAAAGGCAGGACGCTGCCTGTGCGTCGGGGGGGAGCGATTACACGTCAGCGAAATGGGGCGCGACTGGAAAGCATGGGACCACAATGAAGGTGTAAAAACGACACGTCTTGTTCAACACAACAACTGCCCGGGGACAGCAGGGACGATTCGCCGAGGCATCGTTTCCCTTGTGCCCGGAACGTATGGAAGGGCTTTTCTACGGTCCGCGGACACGAGTAGTTTTTCAATCACGGGAATTGATCTGGGGCAAATCAGGCGGGGACGTCCCGAATACGCTCGGCGAGCAATAGTGCCGGGCTCTGTTCCGGGATTTACTGATACCTGAATGGGTTTCTAACGACAACTCCGACCATCAGCATACCACGGGCTAGGAGAAAGGAGATCTAAGCTCTCCAAGATCTCCGGGATCTCCACCACCGAACGAAAGAGAACGTGCACCTACCTGTGCACGGATCGGTAGGTGAACGCATCAACGTACGTGGTTTTTCTCTCCCCCGAACTCGCGCAGCACGGAGAACGCCCCCGTTCCGGTGCGGACCGTCTTCCAGACGACGAGCACGGCCGCGGCTCCGTGCAGTCGTCTGGGAGAAGCACTAGAGGCGCTTCTCAATTTCGTCGTGGATTGTCTCCGCGACGCGGTCCACGTCGATCGTCTGCACGGCAAACTGTCCCGTCCGCACGTCGCCGACCTCCCGCTCGCCGAGCCGATCCACCCAAAGAAGCAGCGTCAGGTCGTCCTGGTCCGGCGACGGAATGGGCGCGATGGTGAAGTGGTCGAGGGCGCCGGCCAACGGCCCGTCGCCGCCGTCGAACTGAAACATTTGTACGAACGGGTGCGGCGTGAGGTCGGTCTCCGTCTCGACGTTTTTGACCATCTCGAGGCGGCAGCCGAGCGGCGCTTCCAGGGCGTCGAGGACGGCCTTCAGGGCATCGGAAGGACGCACCTCGATCTGGTCCACGTCGGCGGGATCCACGGCCCAGCTGATATCGAGGGCGCTCTGAATCCAGACGGTGGTGGTGTCGAGGGTAACGGGCGTCGAGGACGGCACCTGAATGGGCGGCACGTCGATCGAGCGATCGGCGTCCGGCTCGATCGTAAAGCCATCGGTAAATTCGGACGTCCAGAGCCCATACTGCGTCCAGAAGGCGTTGCCCTCGGCCCCTTCCTCTTCGTAGCGGGTGATGAGCGCAATTTCAACATCATCGACCGTTTGGGCACTGGCCCCTCCCTTCAATTCGAGATGGGCACCGATCTGGTCGCCTGGTTGGACAGTGCGCTGCTCGGGAATCAGGTCAATGGTGGCCGAGCCGATGCCGATGCGCGTGAGAACGGACATAGCGTCAGCGATGCGGTATGAAACGAGTGGGTGAACAAGCGGCCCGACAACGATCGGACGCCGCGGTTCGCAACATAGGAGACGCTACGGAGAAAGGGAAGTGTCCATCGTCGAATGTAGAGCAGTCGCAGTTAGAACGTTGATCGGAGGTCGGAAGCGCCTTGGCCTCATTCTGCCCGGAATGGACGGAGGCTTGGATGCATGGAGGCAAGAACCGCTATACTCCAACGTACTCCTGCGCGCGGCAGAGCAATATGCAATCGCCCGGTCGTCGAGTGGGGAGTGGGGAATGCGGATTGCGGAATCGGGTAGCGTCAACCGTCAATCCATACACGAAACGCGTTGCCGGCCTGTATCGAGGACACGTGATACGTAACTCGGGAGACTGATTCAGCGTCCCGCACGCATCACGACACCCGCCTACGCTTGGATGCTCAACGGCCTTCATGACAGCCGGAAACGTCCGCCTCCTCGCCCTACTCGTCCTCCGGCGGTTGCAGGTCGCGGAGCCGATCCCACCGGTAGATGCCGCCACTGTGTCCGTCGTCCCACGTAATGCGGATCCCCACACTGCCGGCCGTTTCCACCGTCACGTCCTGCCAGCGGTTCTTTTGCCGGAAGATGTGGGTAAAGCTGGGCTTGGTGATGTGCTCGACTTCTTTCCCCCCGCACTCCGCACACGGACACGCCTGTCGCAGCGCATCGAGCGGAAACACCGAGACGTGATCGTCCGCCCACTCAATGTTGAGGCGTTGCATCTTCACGTCGACCGATATGCGTTCCGGAGTTGGTACGTCCATCGTCACCATGTATGCCGTTTTCAGTTCGAAATAACTGCTCGTCTCTCGCTCCCCCGAACGCTCAACCCAAAACCCTCAACGCAGAACCCTCAACGCCCGACGCACAACGAGAATCAGAGTCGCCTATTCGTCTACCGACCGCACCATCCCGTTCGGTCCGGCATTCACGACCGGAGTCGAGGCAAGCGATGCCTCCTGCCCCCAGCTGCCGTGGATGTGCCCGCACACCGTGAGCAGCGGCGTCGTCTCCGCAATGACCGACCGGACGGCCTCACTCCCAAGCGACTGCCCCTTCGAGTCGCGATCCACCGCCCCCTTCGGCGGCGAATGTGACACGAGCACCGCCCTATCCGGACACTCCGCTAGCATCGCCGCGGCCTCCTTCTCCGAAAAATCGTAGCTCCAGGGCCCGAACGGCGTCACCGGAATGCCCCCGCCGATGCCGTAGAACGACAGGCCCGCGATCTCGCACCCTCCCCCGTGGAGGACGTGCGCCGCGTCCCAATCGGCACAGGCCGTTCGCAGCTCCTCCTCGCTCTCCGCATTGCCGGGCACGAGCACTGTTGGCGTGTCGATGGCCGACAGCACGTCGATGGGGGCCTGCAGATTGCGACGCATTACACAAAAGTCCCCCGCCCCCACCACGACGTCCACCTCGTCGGCACGATCGACGAGGGAACGGCAATCCGCCGTATCGCCGTGCACGTCGCTGAACAGAAGAAGATCAGGCATAACCAATCCGGAAGTGTATTCAAATCCAGGTTGTGGGTGATGGCATTGTATGAGTTGAGGGATCCGCTTCTCGTCGTTTCGCCTCCCCGAACCCAGTGCAAACCACGCCCGCCCCAAATGTTCGCCCCATTTCAGCGTCCAGTTGCGGAAACGCTCAATTCGAAACCCGCAACGCACAACCCGCAACCCACAACCCGCAACCCACAACTCACAACCCACAACTTGAGTCATTCAAACAAAGCGTCTGTACGTCTCCTCTCCTCCGTAACCCATGCACGCACGAGTACAGTGTTCTTTCCACACCGGCAGATGCGATGTTTGGATCCAACGGCCCGCCTCTCGCGCAGACAGCGGGAACGATTTAGCAAAGGCTAAATTCTTTTGTTGTGTTCACAAATAAAATTCCGTCGACACACCGCTTTCTCGTATGATGACGTATCCTCGTCCCCGAATCGGCATGTGGCTCGTGGGGCTGATGCTTATGACCGCGGGCTGTGCCCGCACCCCCGATTCCGGCGCCGCCGATTTCTCGGACCGGAAGATGAACGTGGTGGTTACGACCAACGTAATCGGCGATCTCATACGGCAGGTGGCGGGCGATCAGGTCGCCCTTACCACGCTGATGGGACCGGGCGTGGATCCGCACCTGTACCGCGCAAGCGAGGGCGACGTGCAAACCATGGCCGAGGCCGACCTCGTGCTGTACAACGGGCTGCACCTGGAGGGAAAAATGACGGATGTGTTCGCCAAGATGAACGAGCGCTCCGTCCCGACCGCCGCCCTCGCGGAGGAGGCCGTTCCCGACAGTCTCCTCATCTCGTCCACCGAGTATGCCAGCAGCTACGACCCCCACGTGTGGTTCGACGTGGCGCTGTGGCAGCGAGTGACCCAGCACGTCGGGGAGGTGCTCGCGGCCCGCGACACCGCCCACGCGGACGTGTACCGTCAGAGTGCGCGTGCGTACGCCCAGCGCCTCGACAGCCTCGACCAGTACGCCACGACACAGATGCAACGCGTGTCGGAAAAGAAACGCGTGCTCATCACTTCCCACGACGCTTTCCGCTATCTGGGCCGAGCGTACGACATCGACGTGCGCGGGTTGCAGGGCATTTCGACCTCGTCGGAAGCCGGGACGAAGGACATCCAACAGTTGGCCGAGTTCGTGGTCGAGCGGCGCATCCCCGCCCTCTTCGTCGAATCGTCGGTCTCGCCTCGCGGCATTGAGGCCGTCCAGCAGGCGGTCGCATCTCGGGGCTTTACGGTGACGCTGGGCGGTACGCTCTACGGCGATGCCCTCGGCGACCGCGGCACGCCCACCGGGACGTACATCGGCGCCTTTCGGCACAACATCGATACTATTGTGAGCGGCCTGCTCCAATCGGCCCAGGCCGCACAGGCGCGCTAAGTATCCGGCAACGCTCCGATTCAGACTTTGCGTTTGCCCACTGCCATTTTCTCCCCTTCCTATGTCTGCTTCCGACGCTGATCCCGCCCTCGCCATCCGCGACCTGACGGTGGCCTATCAGGAAGAGCCGGTGCTCTGGGACATCGACCTCACGGTCCCAGCCGGCTGCCTGATGGGCATCGTCGGTCCCAACGGGGCCGGAAAAACGACGCTGTTGCAAACCGTGCTCAACATTGTGGAACCGGCCGCCGGGCAGGTTCGCATGTTCGGCGTCCCCTACGACGACGTCCGCGACCGCGTGGGGTATGTCCCCCAGCGCGGAAGCGTGGACTGGGACTTTCCCACCGATGCCCTCGACGTGGTCCTGATGGGCCTGTACGGGCGCCTCGGCTGGTTTCGTCGCCCCGGCGCAGCGGAACGAGAGGAGGCGTACGAGGCCCTCGACCAGGTGGGCATGGCGGACTACGCCGATCGGCAGATCAGTCAGTTGTCCGGGGGCCAACAGCAACGGGTCTTCCTGGCGCGGGCCCTGGTGCAGAAGGCCGACCTCTACTTTATGGACGAGCCCCTCCAGGGGGTCGACGCCACCACGGAGCGGGCCATCTTCGACATTCTGCGGACCCTCCAGGAGCGCGACTGCACCGTGGTGGCCGTACACCACGATCTGCAAACCGTGTCCGAGTACTTCGACCGCGTCCTGCTTCTCAATGTGCGCCGCATCGCCGGCGGCCCGGTGGAAGAGGTCTTCACGGAAGAGAACCTGCGCCGCACCTACGGCGGGCGGGTTGGATTTCTTCGGAAGCAGGACACTGCCCCTACGTCTGAAAACAACTCGGAGGTGAATGTCCCTTCATGATGGACCTTCTCACCCAACTCATTACCGACTATACGGTGCGCACCGTGGCACTCGGGGCGGCCACGCTCGGCATTGTGGGCGGCGGCCTCGGCTCCTACGCCGTGCTCCGGGGACAAAGCCTGCTGGGCGACGCCGTCTCCCACGCCGCCCTGCCGGGCATTGCCCTGGCCTTCCTCATTACGGGCAGCAAGGCCTCGCTTCCCCTCATGCTCGGCGCCGCCGCTACGGGCGTCGTAGCCGCACTGTTCATTATCGGCATTACCAACAGCACCCGCGTGCCCTACGACAGTGCCCTGGCCCTTATGCTGTCGGTCTTTTTCGGGGTCGGGCTCGTCCTTCTGACCTATCTCCAGAAGCACGCCGGGGCCGCCCAGGCGGGGCTCGATGCCTTTCTCTTCGGGCAGGCGGCCGCCCTCGTCGAGGGCGACGTCCTCACGATGGCCGGACTGGGCGGCCTTGCCCTGTTTGTGATGGGGCTCTTCTGGAAGGAGTTCAAGCTACTGGCGTTCGATCCCGACTTCGGCCGCAGCCTCGGCTTTCCGATCCAAGGGCTGGACATTCTTCTCACCACGCTCCTTGTGGTGGCCATCGTCATTGGACTGCAGATGGTGGGCGTCGTGCTCATGAGTGCCGTGATCGTCGCCCCGGCGGCCGCGGCCCGGCAGTGGACCGACCGGCTCTCCCTCCTGGTCGGGCTCGCGGCCGCCTTCGGGGCTGCAAGCGGCGTCGGTGGGGCCCTCGTGAGCAGTGCCACCGCCAACCTGCCAACCGGCCCCACCATCGTGCTCTGCATGGGCGCCCTCGTGGTCGTCTCTCTACTCGTCGCGCCGAGCCGCGGCCTCCTCTGGACCTGGTGGCGTCGTCGACGCACCAGCCGACGCCTCCGCCGCGAGCGCGTGCTCTGCCACCTCTACACCCTGGCCGCCAAACACGGCCGCCCGGACTACCCCCACGAACCCGCCACGCTCGACGCCATGATAAGCGGATCGGGACATACGACCTATGTCCTCGACCAACTGGCGCAGGACGGACTCGTCGCCGAGACGGACGATGGAAAATGGCACCTGACGGACCCCGGCGCCACCGAGGCCCGTCGCCTCGCCGCCGACCGAAACCTCCTTCCCGACGATCCGCCCCCCAGCACGTGAGCCGCTTCCGTCCACCGATCGGCAAATCCGCCTCCCCGGATCGGTCGCTCCTACTGCATGCACGCATCGAGCATCTCACACTGTGATGAGTCCAGCCCAGATTGAAATTCAACTGATCGCTGCCGTTGTGGCGGCGGCCTGTGCCCTGCCCGGCACCTTCCTCGTGCTGCGGCGAATGTCCATGATGAGCGACGCCGTCAGCCACGCCATCCTTCCCGGCATCGTGATCGGCGTGCTGGTGATTGGGTCTTTGCATTCGCCCCTCCTCATTGCGGCCGCCGCCCTCACGGGCCTGCTGACGGCCGCCCTCGTGGAGGCCCTCAACGACACCGGACAGGTCAAGGAAGACGCGGCCATCGGCATCGTCTTTCCCATTCTCTTCAGTATTGGGGTCCTCCTCATCGCAAAGTTCGCGGACGACATGCATCTGGACACCGAGGCGGTGCTCTTGGGCGAGCTGGCGTTCGCCCCCTTCAACCGACTTTCGGCCTTCGGCCTCGACCTCGGCCCGCAGGCCCTCTGGGTGATGGGTAGTGTGCTGGCAATCAATGCCCTCTTCCTCGGCCTCTTCTACAAAGAACTGAAGCTGGCCACGTTCGACCCCGGACTCGCGGCCTCATTGGGCTTTCGACCGCGGGTGCTGCACTACGCCCTCATGGGACTGGTGTCCCTCACAGCGGTAAGCGCCTTCGACGCCGTCGGCTCCATCCTGGTGGTGGCACTCATGGTAGGCCCTCCGGCCACCGCCTACCTCCTCACCGACCGTCTGCCCGCCATGATCGGGGGCAGTGCCGGCATCGGCGTGCTGAATGCCGTCCTCGGCTACTGGGGCGCCCACATGCTCGACGTGTCCATTGCCGGCATGATGGCCACCACGACCGGCCTTGCGTTCGGCGTCGCCCTCGTGGGAGCCCCTCGACGCGGCCTTGCCGCTCAGTGGCGCCGCCGGCGTCGGCAACGATGGGAGTTTGCCGAACAGATGCTGACGATCCACCTCCGGCAACACGAAAACACCCCGGACGCGGCCCGGGAATGCCGGATCGACCACCTGGAAGAACACCTCAACTGGGACCCCGGCCACGCTGAACGGGTGGTTCAGTACGCCATTGCCAACAACACCGTGCGTCGGGACCAGGGACGCCTCGTTCTGACCGACGAGGGGCGCACCGTCGCCCAGGAGGCTGCAACACGCACCTGACGGCCGTCAGGTCGAAGGTTCATTGTCCTCGCTGCACTTGTTGCAGGTCCGAAGCAGTCTCGTCGGCCCCGTCCGGCACCCGCGGCAGCAGAATGGTAAAGCGGGTCCCGACGCCCTTCTCGCTTTCCACCGTAATTTCTCCCTCCATCAGGTCCACGAGTTGCTTCGTAATTGCCAGGCCGAGGCCGCTGCCCTTGTGCCCGCTGCGGTCGGTTTGCTCTTCCTGACGGAAGGCCTTGAACATGTCGTCCTGGAACGACGCACTTATGCCCTCGCCCGTATCCTCCACCTCGATCCGGACGTGCGTAAATGCCTCGTCCGACGCCTGCGTCGCCTTCGGCTTGGTCACCGGCTCCATCCGCACCACAACGTCGCCGCCGGCTTCCGTAAACTTGATGGCATTGCCCACGAGGTTGCGAAGCACCCGCTGCACGGCCCCCGGATCCAAGTAGCAAACACACTGGTCGCACCCCACCTCGAATTGGAGCTCTACCCCTGCGCGGTCGGCCCGCTCAGACTGTTCCGTCGACAACGCCGCCAGTTCGTCCACGATGTCCATCTTCTCAAATCGAATGGACTCCTTCCCGGCCTCCAACTTCGAGAGGCGAAGCACCGAACTCAGGGTCTCCAGAAGGCGCGTGCTGTTTTCATAAATGAGGGTGGCGAAGTGCTTGGCCTTTCCGCCCGTTTCCTCCGCCATCACCTCCGCAAAGCCCATGATGGATGTGAGCGGTGTACGCACCTCGTGGCTTATATTCGCGAGCATGGCGGACTTCAACCGGCTGGTCTCCTCGGCTTGCTCCTTTGCGTCGGTCAGCTCGCGCACCATTTGCGACAGCCGTTGTTCGCGACTCTCAAGCGCTTCCTGCGTCTCCTTTAGATCCCCAAGCGCTTCTTGCAGCGACGCCTGCGACTCCACCAGCGACTGCCGGTGGCGCTCCTTGATCATGAGCGCCTTCCCGAGTGCTTCCTGCTGCTGTTCGGTGGCCCGCCGGAGTCGCTCCGCTTGTCGGTTGGTGTAGCGTCGGACCACGTGCATCACCGTCGCGAGCGTGGCCGTTCCACATAGGTTGACGACGGGAAAGAAAAGCGCCCCAGGCGGATGCATCGCGACGGTCACAGCCAGCCACGAGAGCATAGACGCAGCGAGCGCGCCTATAAACCAGGGGGTCGACAAAAACACAAACCCGATGCCCACCAGCAGCAGGGCCATAGGCATGATTTGCACCTCTCCCGTGAGGACTTGAGTGCCCAGTGTATTGCCAAGGACAATGATGACGGCGATGCCCCCGACTGCGTACACCCGTTCGCTTTCCGGTGCGATTCTGGCGAGGCCCATGCGGAGGAGCCCGAACCCCACTGCACTGCCCACTGCTACCAAGGCAATGTCATGGGCGGTCGACAGGTCGATCAAAGCCAGATACGTAATCATCTGGATCAGGCACAACCCACTGAGTCCCACCAGAAGCGGCGCCAGACTGCGATATACGACGGCGTTCAGGCCCGCCCGTAGCGTCTCTTCGTCTACCTCCCGTGCTGCAACAGCCGTGTTGGGAATAGAGGGAGCAGACGGCAATAGCGTTCCTGCCTCCTCCTCGGATGGAAAATCCGACGAATCGGCATGCATGAGGACACAGTGAAATCGGGCAGGAGCATACGAGGCAAATTCCCGGTCAAGGGAAATATAAGCTTTCATAAGATGTGGACGCATGCCTACAAACACAAGGGCCTCCTCCAGTAAAGAATAAATTTATACGGATTCCAATCGGAAGGGGCGGGAGTCCGCAGAAGCCCATCTCTGTTGAACCGGACCGTCGTTTATCCGAACGGGCTGGCGAAACGCCGGCGGCCACTTCAGGCGCACGCGGGCCCGGCAATCCAGAGTGCCTCGTTCCCGGCGCTGCGACTTCGGGGCGCTCGTGCGAAAAGGCGTCTGCACTCACCTGGTAGCTCCGCTCTGACACACAGTTGTGCCGGGTTCGTTTGAGCCCCGTTCTGCGTGCCGCCCACTGCGTCCCGGCTACACCTTCACCTACCAAACAGATTCTCATTCCTCAACGGAGCCCGCGGAGGAAGAATCACGAGTCGGTACGTCCCTGAACCGCATAGGTGATGACGGGCATCTGCACGCCCTTCACGAAGGTCGCCGGCTGTTCCTCCAGGATGATCGAAGGGTCAATGTCCTCTTTCACCGCTTCCGTGATGAGAATGTCCGCGCCGTGTTCGCGGGTCAGGGTCTCCACGCGGGAAGCGAGATTGACGGGACGTCCCACTACTGTAAACTCCTTCACCTCGAAGCTTCCCACGATGCCGGCGACCACCGTGCCGCGGTGGATGCCGACACTGAGGGACAGGTCGGTCAGCCCATCAGTCTCCACCTCGTCGTCGAGCTTTTTGACCTCTTTCTGCATTTCGAGGGCGGCCTTGACCGCGTCGGTGGCCTGCCAGGGATTGTGGTGGAGGGCCCCGAAGAGCACCAGGAGGCCATCGCCCATGAATTTGGAGATGAAGCCGCTGTGCTCGTCGACCGCCCGGTCCATGCGCTGGAAGTACTTGTTGAGGAGGGCCACGAGCTCGTCGGCCTCCAGCTTTTCACTGAGGGCCGTAAAGCCGCGCAGGTCGGCAAAGAGAATGGTGACCTCGCGCGTCTCGGCGATGTCGAGGGACCGCTTCTCCAGAATATCGTCGACCACCCGGGCCGGGGCAAAGCGGTTGAACGTACGCTGGAGCTGTTCGAGCTCGCGGTTGGCGTCGTTGAGGCGATTGCGAAGGGTGTGGCTGCGCCGGTAGTACACCCAGCAGCCGATGCCGGTCCCTACACAGAGAACCGCCAGGAAGAGAACGGAGGGAGCCAGAACCATCTACTCGTCGAGCGGGGCCAGTGCGTGGAGTCGAGCCAGGGCATTGCTGAGCCCCAGGGTAGCCACTGCCTCAATGATTTCGTCTCGGGAGAGGTTCGTCATACGAGACCGCACGGTGTGCTGAAGGGGACCGGCTTCGTAGAGGATCGACGCCCGCGCAATGGGCAACACCGCTTCTTCCACCGGCTGCACGAGGTCGCCCCGCAGATGCGTGACGACCGTCTCCACCTCCGACGCCTCAAGTCCGCACTGCTCGGCGAGCAGGGCCTGGACGCGTTCGGATAGGGTGTCGTTGTCAACGCCCCGAGCCACCACGGCAAGCATCAGCAGCTTCGTGCGACGAGGAAGCGCCCCCTCCTTGTCGAGCCATTCCGTCGCCATTGCGTGCAGCACACGTCCCACCTGGGTCCCCCGGAGATGAGAAAGCACGTCCGCAAAGGGACCGATACAGTCCACTTCGCGGAGCGGGGACGGTGTCGGCTGTTGAAGGTGTCGCCAGCCGGCAAGGACACTGCCCAAGAGCGGTCGAAGCACGGGAAAGTACCATCGGTCCGTCCGCTGCTCCTGCGCCTCGTCGATGGGCACCGCCAGCATGGTCCCGACCCGGTTCACGAATCCGCCAAGCACGACCGCCCCGACGATCTCCCGAATGGCCGTCGGCGCGTGGCCGGCCTCTCGTAGTGCGGCGACGGAGGGGCCCTTCCCAATGCGTCCCCGCGAAATCGTGAGTGCAAATCGGAGGACCGTTCGGGTCGTCTCACTGCCTCTCCGGTGGTGAAGCTCCTCCTCCAGCCGATCGAGCTCGGC
This sequence comes from uncultured Salinivenus sp., assembly GCA_964407535.1. Lineage (GTDB taxonomy): Bacteria > Bacteroidota > Rhodothermia > Rhodothermales > Salinibacteraceae > Salinibacter. The sequence continues at coordinate 24,016 of CAYOWD010000011.1, forward strand.
CTCGGTGTATCCCGCCACGCGAAGGGCCGTCCGGAAACTGCCGTAACAAAACCGGCAGGCATTGTCCCGCGACACGACGAAGCAGACCTTCGAGTAGAGTTGCGGCGCGAGCTGCTCCAGTACCGGGTTCATCAGGAAGAGGAAGGGCCGGTAGGCCCACGGATGCGGACAGACGTACGGGACGACGCCCGGCACGACCCCGGTCCGCCATCGAAACAGGCGCTCGACGGTCGGACTGGACCTCGGCTCGACAATCGCATGCGGCCAGTCGTCGGCCGTGGAGAGGGGGACGCGTGCGGTGGCATCATCGGTACGAGTCGACACGGACGGCATTCGACTCAGTCGGTCATGGACGGAGCGGCGCCCCAACCGGCCGCCGTCTCCTTACGGTACGTGCGGTCGTTACGTGTGCCCTGTCGCCCAGGCGTTTCACGCTTCGTCCAACGGAAACAGCATCTCCAGTCGGGCCAGGGCATTGGCCAGACTGACCGACCCGACGGTCTCCAGCGTTTCACTTCGATCGCACCCGCTCGTGCACTCCCGAGCGATGCGCTTGATCGGCCCGAAGTCGTAGCGGATCGACGCCCGCGCAAACCGAAGCAGCCGCTTCTCTTTTTCGTCCACTGCCGGCCCGTCGAAGTGATCGACCGCACTCTTAAACGCCTCCGGCGAGAGATCATAGTGCTCCCGGAGGTGGGTGCGCAGATGCTCCTCCAGCGCTGTCGCCGACACCCCACGGGCCACCACCGCAAGCATCAAGAGCTTGATCCGAATTGAGAACGGGCGGTCCGGCGACAGCCAGTGCTCCGTCAGCTCGTGGACGAGGTGCCCCGCCGACGTGTCGCGAAGCGTTCCGATCCACCGTCCCAGCAGGTCGTCTTTGTCTGCTCCCAATACGTCCCCAGGCACCTCTCCAGAGCGCTGCAGCAGTTTGAGGAGCGGCACCGCCAGATGCCGCCACGGCCGCAGGTACCACCGCTCGGACATCTCTTCGAAGGTGCTCACCGGAATGGAGAGCGTTGTGCCCACCCGGTTATTGACGAGGCTCAACACGCTGATCCCGGCCATCTCGCGGATGGCCGTGTCCGACACCCCGAGTTCCTGCAATTGTTCAAGGGCCGTCGAGACATCGCTCCCTCGAGACAGGCGCACGGCCAACCGCAATCCCCACTCCTCCCCCTCACTGAAGTCCCGCATCGAAAAATGGGCCTCCAAGTCCTGAAGGTCATCGGTCGAATAATTGAACAGCCGCAGCAGGGTCCGGAACGTGCTGTAGCAAAACCGGCAGGAGTTGTCCCGCGCAATGATGAAGGAGAGGGCGCCCGCAAACTCTTTGTCAATGGCAGTGACCGACGGCGCGGCGAGGTACAGGAACGGCCGATAGAGCCATGGATGCGGCACGACGTAGGGAACCGCTCCCGACACAATACCCATGCGGCGCCGGAAGGCCCGCTCAATTTCAGGATCTGACTGCGGCTCAACCAGTGGGGTGCCCCACTCGTCTTCTGTGGGGGGGCGTGGATCGTCAAAACGAGTATCGTCCGGCATCAAATCGAAAACGATTCGTCAAACGGCGT
>CAYOWD010000011.1:25602-29753 GCA_964407535.1 uncultured Salinivenus sp.
ACAGGGGAGTTTTGGGGGGGGGGGGGGGGCGCCAGGACGCAACGTCATCTCTTTCTGATTGAACATCACCTCTCCCCCCTTGGTGCGCAATCAGCTCCTCAGCGCTGATTCCGAAGCGTTCCTGGGGGGCTCCGTTGAGATGAACAGCTTTGAGGTGAACGGCGTGCGTGGGAGGAGAGGGGGCAATTGTTTCCCGGTTGGCGACCGCCAAAGAAGACGGACGCGAACGGGAATATCAATCCGTAGGCTTCCCTTTCAGGACTGATCGGCGCTTGCGCCTGCCATCGGGCAAGCGCAAGTGCCTCTTGCCTTTGCGGAAGCGCCCCAACAGAACCATTACTCTTCACATAAGGGCGATCGCATGTTAACAACGCTGGCCAAGCGAAGGAGGCTTCCCTGCCATCATCGTCTAATACCAACTCCGCAGCCGAACCAGTTTGGCGGCTCCGTTGGGGATTGTGAGTACAGTGTCCCGATGAATCGGAATTCGGTATGTGAATGAGCCCCATATGCTTGTCCCCATACCGATACGCCTGCAGCCCCGAACTTTATAAGCGGGTTTGGTATAATGAGGCCGGAACGTACGTGCGTGTAGGGGGATGAAGAAAGAATCGGGCTACTCTGAACGTGAGGCATGCCGAAACCGTCCCCGAGATGCGATTGCCGTGCCCCCATATTTGACATGTCTTTGTGTAGATCGGTATCCTCATTGATACGCACGCCCGCATTTCTGAATCCGTATGTAGACGAGGCCAACCCATGGGGACCCCACAACTGGACGACGACGGACGGGTCGTGACGCTCGACCTGCACGGTGCCACCGTTGACGAAGCCATCGACCTGACGTACAATACTCTTCGCCTGGCCGAAAAGCGGGGCCGTTCGCGGCTCAAGCTGATTCACGGATCGTCCACGACTGGACAGGCAACTCGGACCATTAAAAGCGCCCTGCACGACCTCCTCGACCGGGGCGAGCTGGGCGCACACGCGACGAACGTCATTCGGTCGCAAAACACGCTCGTCCTGGCGCTCGACCTCACGGCGTCCACCGACGACACCCGCATTCGGATGCGGGACGTGCAGTACTGACGAGGCGGTCCCCGCTGGGCCTCGGGTTGTGGGACGTGTTCTGTACGCGGCTGTGGATGGGGCGAAACAGTGCGGTTGGGGCCGGGGGAGCACGGCGCGCATGGGATTTTGCGCAGGCTTCGACAACGTCCGCCGTCACTTTGCCTTTTCTAAAAGAAAGAGCACGCTTCTTCCGTCTTCTCAGGGAGGATGTGTCTCTCTACTGTGTCGACACCCTTCTTCTCACGATTCCCTTCGTATTATGTCCGAGTCCTACGACCGCGAGCGTACCGTTGCCTTCGAAGCCGTCCAGGCCGCCGCCGATCTTTGCCAGTCCGTCCGCGAGGGCATGGGCGAGGTGCTTGAAAAGGACGACCGTACGCCCGTCACGGTGGCGGACTTCGGCAGTCAGGCGCTCATCTGTCGGGCGCTGCTGTCCGAATTTCCCAACGATCCCGTCATCGGTGAGGAGGACTCCTCGGCGCTCCGCAACCCCGACAATGCCGACGTGCGGGAGGCGGTGATTGAGCACGTGCAGGCCCACCACGAGAATGCAACGCCGGAGGGCGTGTACAGCTGGATCGATCACGGCACGGCGCGGGCGTACAGCGATCGCTTCTGGACGGTCGATCCCATCGACGGCACGAAGGGCTTCGTGCGGGGGGACCAGTACGCCATTGCGCTCGCCCTCATCGTCGACGGCCGTCCGCAGGTCGGGGCGCTCTGTTGCCCGTACCTCCCGGACGACCTCGATGCGGAGGAGCCCGACACGCGCGGGCAGGCCTTTCTCGCCGTGCGGGGCGAGGGCGCGTGGCGCCGCCCGCTGCAGCCCGGTGAGGAGCCGGTGCCCATTCAAACCACCGACACCAGCGACCCGAGCCAGAGCCGCTTTACGGAGTCGTTCGAATCGTCGCACAGCTCCCACGACCTGGCCGCCGAGGTGGGCGAGCGGCTCGGCATCACGGACGATTCCCTTCGGATCGACAGTCAGGCGAAATATGCGGTCGTGGCCTGGGGCAACGCCGACATCTACCTCCGCCTCCCCCGCCCCGGCACCGACTACACGGAGCGCATCTGGGACCACGCGGCCGGATCGCTCGTCGTGGAGGCCGCCGGCGGCACCGTCACCGATGTCAACGGCGACCCGCTCGACTTTACCCACGGCCCGCTGCTGAAGAGCAACACGGGCGTCATTGCGACCAACGGCCCGGTCCACGACCAGGTGCTTGACGCCCTGCACGCCGCCGCGGAGTAGCTGGTCGGCGGGAGCTGCCCCGGGTCATCTGTGAACGAGTACGTGCTCTACTCGCTTCAATGTGCCAATCCTGCATGGACGCGCGGAGGCATGAATGCGGTTTCGCCCCGAACCACGCGTCCATGCATCTAGGCCTCCTGCATCCACGCCTCTAAAGCCGTGATTGCCTACCTCCTCTGTGCCGGCTTCGGAACGCGGATGCAGCCGCTGACCGACGATACGCCCAAGTCGCTGCTGCCCCTCGGCGACGGGCCGCTCCTCGATGCGCTGATGACGGAGCTCCGCGACTGGCGGGCCCTCGACGTTATCCACGTGGCCGTGAATCATCGCCACATCGACGCCTTCCGCGACTGGGCCGCCGACTGGGAAGACGCGCTTGATGTAGACGACGTGGCGCTCACCCTTCACGACGACGGCGTGGAGACGCCGGACGAGCAGCTCGGCGCCCTCGGCGACCTCCAGATGCTTCTTGAGGCAACGGGCATTCCGGACGACGGGGCCCTCGTCAGCGGCGGCGACAGTCTCTACCGCTTTCCCCTCGCCCCCCTTCTCAACGCGTTCCGCGGGTCTACGAATCAGGTACTGGCCCTCCACGAACCCGACGCGGAGCAGCGGCGCCAGAGCAGCATTCTCCAGCTCGACGGCGCCACCGTCACCGGGGTCGTCGAGAAGCCCGACGCCACCGACTCGACACGCATCTGCCCGTCCTGGCACCTCCTGACCCCGGCGGCGCTCGCCTACGTGGGCTCCTACCTCGACAGCGGCCGCGACCCCGACACGATGGGCACCTTCATTCATGCGCTGTGCCGATGGCAGGTCGTCAAGGCCATTCGGCTTCCCAAGCAGTCCCCTCTCCGTCTCCACTGCAATACGCCCGACGACCTGGAGCGGGCCCGCACCCTGCTCACCGACGAGCCGCTCCACCTCCTGGATGCGGAGGCCGCCCAGGAATGCCTGTAATACCGAATCCGGTTGAAGGATTCGGGGATGAAAGTCCGTATGTGTGTAGGTATGTACTTGATGCCCATTCGTTTGTACCTATACCGATGTTTTTGCAATCCTGAACTTTGTAGGCGGATTTGGTGTAATAGACGATTGATACCAAATCCGCTTACAAAGTTCGGGGTTACAGAGGTATTGGTATGGACACAAGCTTATGAGCCCCACGCATATACCCACATACTCCCGTACTCACATACCCCAACGGAGCCGCACAGCTTTGCTGGGCTTGCGGAGTTGGTATGACTTGTGACGCGTGAAACGTGAGTCGTGATTACGGCTCCCACAAGTCGGCACACATCACGTATCACGCGTCACGTTTCACGCATTACGCCTTAGCCAAACGCCTCCCGCAGGTGCTTGCACGCCTGCTTGAGGACCGGGATCTCCTTCGCAAAGCAGAAGCGGAGCTGCGACCGGCCGTCGTCGGCGTGCTCGTAGAAGGAGCGGCCCGTCACGCTGCCGATGTGCGCCTCCTCGATGAGGGTCTCGCAGGCCTCGTTGTCATCGGCGAAGCCGTCCCGCCGCTTCGATAGTGCCGAAAAATCGGCCAGCGTGTAGTAGGCGCCGTCGGGCCACGGCACGTCGAAGCCGATGGCCTCCAGCGTCTCGCAGAGGAGGCGGCGGCGCTCGGCGTAGTCGGCCTGCAATTCCGCGACGTAGGACGCATCCAATTCCTCGAAGGCAGCGAGGGCGGCGTGCTGCAGGGGCCTGGGTGCACAGATGTAGAGCAGGTCGTTCATGAGCGCCATCTTCTCGGCAATCGGCGCCGGCGCCACGGCGTAGCCCAGCCGCCAGCCGGTGACGTTGTAGGCCTTCGAGAAGCCCG
>CAYOWD010000012.1:0-23650 GCA_964407535.1 uncultured Salinivenus sp.
GAGGTCCCCCGCCGCCATCCACGTGTAGAAGTCGGCCGTCACCGGGTCGCCGCCGAACGTCACGAACAGATAGGCTGCCAGCACGAACGGCACCGCCACGACGGCCGTCCCGAGCGTCCCGATCAACGTCTCACGGGTACGAAGCTGCGAGAGGAAGAGCGGCGCTACGCCGTTGAGGACGGCCCCTGCCAGCGGCAGCAACAGAATGAGACGAATGAGAAGGTCGGGCTCCATCGTCTAAACAAAGGTCGAATGAGAAAACCGGGTGCAGCGGGACCGAGCGTCCCTTCATGCAAAAAGACGAGAACGGCATCCGCTCTCGACCGGATCGAGGGCTAGTGCTTGAAGAGGTTGATCTCCGTAATGTCGACGGTCACTTTGCTTCGGAAGATGGCAATCACAATGGCCAGCCCCACCGCTGCCTCCGCCGCCGCCACGGCAATCGAGAAGAAGACCAGCATCTGCCCGCTGGGGTACCCCATCGACTGACTAAAGGCCACCAGCGTCAGATTGACCGCGTTCAGCATCAGTTCGACCGACATCAACACCACAATGGCATTGCGGCGAAAAAGCACCCCAAGCGTCCCAATCGAGAAGAGGACGGCGCTGAGCGCAAGATACCAGTTCAGAGCAATTTCCATATCGTAGCGTACGCTCGTGTCAAAGGGACGGTGTATCGGCCGGCAAAACGGCCCCATGCCGGGGACCCGTGCAGGCCCTATTCAAAGCGGCGTTGGGCGAGCATCACGGCGCCCACCGTAGCGGCCAGCAGCAGAATGCCCGTCACCTCTACGTGTAGGGCATACCGGGTAAAGAGCACCTCCCCGAGGGTGGCCGCCGATCCCACCTCGGCCGCCGCTTCCGCCGAGACCGGTTCCACGCCGAGATCAAACTCCAGCGCCACGACGTAGAACAGCTGGCTCAACACCACCATGCCCAGGATAAAGCCCACGACGCCGGCCCAGTCGATTGCGTTGAGCTCCGGCAACGCCGATAGGTTGAGGAGCATAATCACAAAGAGGAACAGGACCATGATGGCCCCGGCGTAGACCAGAATCTGAATGGCCCCAATAAACGACGCATTCAGGGTCAGATAAAGACCGGCAACGCAGAAGAGGTTGAGAACGAGCCAGAGCGCACTGGACACGGGGCTCTTGGCAATGAGCATGCCGAGGGCCGCCGTGACGGCGATCGTAGCCAGCAGAAAGAACATGAACGGGGACGCCATAAACCCGAACGTTGTGGTCGAAAGGCCAATCGGTGAGAACCGGTCCCCTACTGCATACGTCCGGCAGTCGGGCAGACCAGTTCAAAGCGCAAACTAACGCGCCTCCGTCGTAGGGGCAAGAACGCGACCGGTTAATCCCGGATGAAGTCGAGCGTGCCCCCGTTCTGTCCCTTTCGTCCTCCCCTCTGCGGCCCCGAATCCGTCGGTTCAGTGGGGAAAAGGTGCGTGTGCTGTGCAGGTGAATTGCAGAACCGTCCCTCAACGTCCCCCAATCTTCCCCGAGTGGGACGCACGGGAGGAGATTGAGAGCACAGCGACGCGGCCTCCCTCCACGTCGCCGCTCATGCCGGGCAGGACGGCGGGTCAACGGCAACAGCGCCGCCTGCGTCCTCGGATGCGCTCCGACATACGATCGCCCTGCCCCAACAACCTGTACGGAGCCGGGCTTACACCTCCGCCGGTGCAGATGTGGCGTGGGACATCGACGGCTCCGGCTGAGCCGCAAACCGGGACTCAATGGTCGTGTGCGCAATCGTCAGCTCCCGTGCAAACACGTCCTCAAACATGTGTCCCTCCTCGCTCCCGGACCACACCTCCAGCTGCGGATCGCCTTTCGTGGCAATAGCGAGCGTGAGGGCGTCCTCGGAGAGCTGCGCTCGAATGGCAGTGACGTTCTGAAAGTGACTCCGGTCCAGCCCCTCGGAGATGCGCAGGAACGACGCGAGCTGCCGGACCCGCCGCTGCTGATCCTCCGGGATCGTGCGAAAGCCGTGATCGGACGACGCCGGCGGCTCCCCGCGATGATACCGCGCAACCAGCGAGATAATGGCAATCTCCTCCGGCTGGAAGTCCTGCAGATCCGCGTGCTTAATGAGGTACCGGGAATGCTGAGCGTGCGTGTCGTGGCTCACGAAGTACCCGATGTCGTGCAACAGCGACGCATATTCGAGCAACTCTGCATCCGAGGCCGGTCCATCGTACAGCGACCGGCAGACATCGAACAAAAAGGTCGACGTGGCGGCTACGTGCTGGGCGTGCCGCTCTTCCCAGTCAAACCGATACGCTAGCTCGTGCACGCTTCGGCGGCGCGGATTCCGGAACGGCGCAATGCGCCGAATCCGATCGTAGTTCGTGTCCATGAAGTGGACCACCATGCCCTCCCGCAGCGCATTGGACGAGACCCGCATTTGTTGCAGCTCGGGCAGATGGTCAAAAATCGTATCCAGCACCACGGCTCCCGCCCCAATCTGGTCCACCCGCTTCGGATCGATGGTCTCGTGCGCCAGGCGCTCCTCTTCGCTCGACCCGATCACCCACTCCAGCGACGACCGCATCTCGCCAATCGAAAACGTGCGCTGGAAAACCGTCTGCTCCGCATTTTCCTCATCCCCCATTGCCACCCGGCCGAGGCTCTTCATGGTGCCGGACGACCCAATCACGCCGGTTACATCGTACGCCCGGCACGCCTCAAAGACCGGCTGCATCATTTCCGCACAGTGGTCGCGGAGGGCCTGCTCCTGATCGGCCGAGAGCGGATCCGAATCCACAAATTTTTCCGTCATGCGAGCAGCGCCCAGCTTGAGGCTCCGCCGAAAGACGGCGTCGCCCCGCGCTGCCACAATGAACTCCACCGAGCCGCCGCCAATGTCGACCAGCAGGGTCGGGGCCGTCATCTCCACCGTGCGGCACACCCCCTGATAGATCAACTGCGCCTCCTGCTCCCCACTGATGGGGCGGATGCGAAGCCCGATCTCCTCTCGCACCCGCTTGATGAACGCCCCCCCGTTGGACGCCTCCCGGATGGCGCTGGTCGCAAACGCCAGGTACTCGTCCGTCCCCCATCCTTCCGCCAGCAGGTGGATGCGCTTCAGGGCCTCCATGCCCCGCCCCATGGCGTCGTCCGGCAACCGATTGGCCGAGAGCCCGTGCTGACCCAAACGCACCATCTCCTTCATGCGATCGACAATCTGAAAACTCCCGTTCGCATGCGCATCGACAATCACGGCGTGAAACGAATTCGTGCCGAGGTCGACGACGCACACCCGAACGGGCGAGGTCGATCCATTGGACGAGTAGCTCGTCTCCGGAATGTGAATACAGGCTGCACGTTCGTCGTCAGACATAGGAAAATGAGAAGCGTAAAAGGAAGCACAGTGAGCACATCGCAGCGACAGAAAGAGTTCCTTCTCCCCGTCTCCAAGAAGCCCCCCCTCGGTTCTGGAATCCCTTTCGTATAAACGGAATTACGCAGAAAGGATGCCAGCTTCGGTCCACTGGCTTCGACTACAATTGGGTTACTCCTTCGGCCACGAGGATTTCATCTTTGAAAACACAGGCCCTTGGGTCCGCTCCAACCTTCCCTCCTTCACACGCTCATGTCTCGGAGGCGCCCCTCCTCTCCTCGTACAATCGACCGACCCATGGGCAGAAAGTCCCGGTCGCGTCCCTCAAATCACGCCGCGCGCCTTCAATTCGAGATACGTGTTGATCGTCCGCACTGAGAGCTGGTCGGGCGGCGTCAGAATCGTATAGATTCCGCGCCGTCGAAGCTCATGGACGATCTCGTGCTTTTCATGGGCAAACTTTTCGGCCATACCGCGCACGTACACCTCTTCGGTCGTCGAGGCGGGCCGTTCCACAACCCGCGTCAGCTCCGTATTCTCAAAGAAAATCACGACGACGGGATGGCGGCGTGCCAGCAGGCGAAGCGACGGCAGATGCCGATCCAGCGAGGACCGCGCCGGAAAATTCGTAAAGAGGAGCAGGAGGCTCCGCTGCTTGAGGTTGGTCCGTACGAACTGGGCGAGTTGCCGGTAGTCAGCCTCCAGAAAGTCAGTGTCGAGCTGGTACAACCGCTCCTGCAGGTGCTGGAGCTGATCCGTTCGCCGATCGGCCGCCACCACGGGCCCCATCTCGTGCGAGAAGGTGAGCAGCCCCGCCCGGTCCTGCCGCCGCAGGGCAATGTTGGCCATCACCAGACTCGCATTGATGCTGTGATCGAGGAGCGTCATGCCCTCGAACGGCATCTTCATTACCCGCCCCATGTTGAGCACGCAGTACACCGGCTGGGCGCGCTCATCCTGGTACACATTGACCATGAGCTCCCCCCGACGCGCCGTAGCGGTCCAGTTCACGGCCCGACGGTCATCGCCCGGTACGTACTCCCGGATCCGATCAAACTCCATCGTGTGCCCCACGCGGCGCTGCTTCTTGACCCCAATCTCTTCCAGGCGGTTCGACGCGGCAAGCAGTTCGTACTTCTGCATCTGCTTGAACGAGGGGTAGACGGGCACCTCCGTCGGGGTCCCCGTCCGGTAGCGGCGCTCCACAAGCCCCAGCAGCGTCGTCACGTACACATTGATCACGCCGAACTCGTACGCTCCTCGCTCCGTCGGACGCACCGTATAACGAATCGTCCGCCGACGGCACGAGGGCACCGTCACGCCAACCGAGAAGTCGCGCACCTGAAGCTCGACCGGCAACTCGTCAACCACCGTACAGCGCACCGGCATCGAGAAGCCGTTGCGGAGATGAACCCGTACCCGATTGTCGTCGCCGTTCGAGAACCGCTCGGGCACGTCGCGGCGGGCATCCACCGTCCCCCTGCCGCCGTACAGCAACGTGAGATCCGTGCCTACCAACGCCACAACGACGAGCAAGAGGGCGTGGGCGCCCGGATGCAGAATCGGCCAGAAAAAGGCCCCGACATAGACCAAGAACACCCCCGCCAGGGCCCCGAACAGCCGATTGGTAAGGAAGAGACTGCGCAACGTCGCCACCGGATACGCCCAATTCGTGAACGAGACCGTTTCCGACTCATGATACCGTTTCCGAATCATGGGGTCTGGGTACCGCCAACCGAGATCAGCGGGATGCCCACAAATTACATTCCTTATAACCTTACAACTTCCAATGTTTTAACGTGTGCTCGTTTGTGGGGACGGTTGGCCAGTTTGACAGAAATAGACTGCCGCGGCATCCCGACATCTCCAGTTGGAATCCGTATGAGGTCCGCATAGAACGTCCAGAGGCCCCCTCCCGCCTACGATCCCCTTTTCGGAAACGCATACACACTCAGAGCGGGCATGCCCACAGGGATGCAGACACTGCCTCTGTCGTGCCGGCATACCCAAACGGATTTCGTATCACGACAATCCCCCCGCGGCCGCCCGAGGCGCCCAACTCCATCGGTAGGCCCCTTCCTCAATCACGCACGAACCCGTTCTTCATCGACCTCGCCCATCATAAGCACCGTGCCTCCGTCAATCGACCCGAGGTACTTCCGACCAATGCCGAGCGGCGTGGCATCCGTCTCGTAGACGTGTACGAGGAGATTGCCCTCCTCAAGATGAGTCGACTGATTGATCTGGATAAGGGCATCAATCAGCGCATCTTCTTCCTCGAACGGACCAACCCCTTCAATCGGACTCCCGCCCTGATGCACTCTGTAGAGACGGTTTTCAGCCACGAACACAATTGACGACAAAACGACAAAGACAGTGCAGACAGCCCCCTGGATCCGTCTACATTTGGGCGACTGCTTCCCCCCTTATTATCGTAGCTAGAACTGAAACCCACAACCGCTTTTTCTTCCCACAACGGGGCAATAATGAGAACTGAGCGTGAAGAGTTAAAGTTATCCACGAGGCACCTCCGAGGGGCGGGACGCTGCATCAATCGACGCGGTCCGATATTCCGCATACAGGGTGCCACCGAGCATGGCAACCTGCAAGACGACCAGGCCGGCCATGGCTGCAACCCATCCCATTGCATCGGCTGCCGTGCCCATCACCACACTTCCTCCGGCCCCGAGCACCATGTACACCGTTCGGATGAGTCCAAATCCGACACTCCGCTCGCCGGGTGCGAGGTGATCCATAAACACAGGCAAGAGGGCTGCCCCCCAGCTCATCGAAATCCCGGCCCCGGCAATGCCAAGCACGGTCAGCCCCAGTCCCGTTCCGCCGATCAGCACCACATACCCGCCGAGGCCCACCCCAAGCGCGAGCGCCGCGGCCGGATAGCGCCCAGTTCGGTCCGACAGGCTCCCGAGCGCCGGCTGGGTGAGGCCCTGCACCGCAAAGTAGACGGAGAAGAGCGCCCCGGCGGCCGGATCGGAATAGCCATGATGAACCACCAGAAACGTCGGCAAGAACGAGGCGGTGGCCTGCCACACGAACGCTCCGCACGCCGACAGCCCGAGCGGCAGCGCAATGACGGGTCGGGTAAGGAGGTCCACGAGCGCCCGCCCCCGGAGCCGCGCCCAGATCGACTCGTCCGGTCGGTGCGGCGGCGTCGGCTCGACCACCATGACAAACAGAAGCGCCGCCGGAAGTGCAATGACCGCCCCAATAGCGACGGCCCACCGCCACCCCATCCACGCCCCGACGGCCCCGGCCGCCATCGGAATGAGCAGTCCCGCCACAGGCGCCCCGGCGGTGTGGAAGCCAATCGCCGAGCCCGTATTCGGCAGGATCCGCGTGAGGAGTGAGGTCGCCACACTGTAGTGCAGTCCCGCTACGCCCCCAAGAACGACGGCCCCAATCAACAAGATCTCGTACGACGGCGCGATCGCCAGCAGCCCGCTCGCCACGGCCGTCCCGGCCACCGCCACCAGAATGATGCGGCGCTCTCCGTACCGGTCGGCCAGCAACCCACTCGGAAACTGCGCCCCGGCATAGGCCAGCCACATGCCGGAAAGCGCCAGTCCAATGGCCCCGTTGGACACGGCAAACGCATCGCCAATGAGGGGCACGACGGGACTCATCACCAGCCGCGCGGCCATGGTCGCAAAAAACGCCAGGGTGCAAACGCCCAGGACGGCACCGTTGTAGGACCAGAGCTTCACGTGGCAAACCACATTGGGAGGGAAGATCGCGTCGTTGTGCGGTACGAATCCGCCGATCTCCCAGTTCGAGTGCTCAATTAATGGAAGCGGTTCTCCCTCCACACTTCGCGGAGTGTTCGTCAAACGCTCCTCCTCGTCTCTTTTCCCAGAAAATCGCAATGGGAGAGTCGGATACTGATTTGCACGGCCGCTCCTGCTCGAACGCCTCGACGCGTCAACGGTATGATTACAGAGGGCTTTTGCCGATGCTTCTTTCGGCATCATCCCTTTCGTTCAATCCTTCCCCCACCAATCTCCCGCTCTTCTATGGAAACGCTTTCTTTTCGCAACGGCGACGAAATGCCGATTCTGGGCCTCGGCACCTGGAAATCCGACCCCGGAGACGTCTACGACGCCGTCAAGGTGGCCCTAGAGGCCGGGTACCGCCACATCGACTGCGCGGCCATCTACGGCAACGAAAAAGAGGTCGGCGACGCCCTCACCGACGCCTTTGAGGAGGGCATCGTCGATCGGTCCGACGTGTGGATTACATCGAAGCTCTGGAACAACGCCCACGATCCGGAGCACGTTCGCCCGGCCATCGAAGACACGCTGAGCGACCTGCAAATCGAGTCCCTCGACCTCTATCTCGTGCACTGGCCCGTGGTGCTCAAGCCGGACGTGTCGTACCCCGAAACGGGCGACGACTTCATCCCGCTCGACGAGCAGCCGCTGTCGGAGACGTGGCACGCCATGGAAGAGGTCATGGACGTAGGCCTCACCCGTCACATCGGCGTCTCCAACTTCAGCATCGAAAAGCTGCAGTCCCTGACGGAAACGGCGAACTACAAGCCGGAGATGAACCAGATCGAGATGCATCCCTACCTCCAGCAGCCCGACATGCTGGAGTACGCCGACGACGCCGGCATTCACCTGACGGCGTACTCGCCGCTCGGCTCCATGGACCGCCCCGACGAAATCAAGGCCGACGACGAGCCGGTGTTGATGGAAGACCCCACCATTCATGAGATTGCCGATCGGCACGACGCCAGTCCCGCTCAGGTGCTCATTAGTTGGGCCATCCATCGCGGCACGGCCGTCATTCCGAAGTCCGTGACGCCGTCCCACATCAAGGACAACCTCGCGGCTGCCGACCTGGAGCTGACCGACGAGGACATGGACGCCATTGCCGACCTGGACCAGCACCGCCGGTACCTGGACGGCAGCATCTGGACGTTCGGGGACAGCCCGTACACGAAGGCCGGTCTCTGGGACGAATAATGCGTTCCCGACACTGAATTCTCCGTGCCCCGCGTCCGTCTCGGTCTACCGGACGGACGCGGCGGTTGGGGGGCTGCCCCGCTTTGCCCCCCTGTACAGCCCCCCTCACTCCCCACCCCTCTCCACTCTCCTTTCTATCCCCCACGCTCCTCCTTTCTCCAGACATCGCGACCACGCAAACGCTCAACACCTAACGCTCAACCCAGAACGCCCAACTCTTCCCTTCGAGGATTGCCCATCGACTCAACAATCATCCCTTAATCGATCCCTGTTCATGTTCTGTGTTTTCTTTGCTGGATGTCCCTTATATTTTTAAGCCACGATTTCTTCCCGCCCAACCGTTTTGACGTGCCCATGTCTGCCTCCCGTACTGCTCTCGAAGGAGTCGCCTTGCTCGGTGCCGTCGGCGCTGCCGCTTCGACGGCCACCGGCATTACCGCCATTGCCCGCGGCCAGACGCGCGGCGCCCCCGGCGTCACCAAGTCCCTGTCCACCCTCGGCAAGTCCGTCGGCGGCGGCATGCTCACCGGCGTGGCCGTCGCCGCCGGCAGCGGCGCGCTCGTGGGCCTAACGCTGTACAAAGGCGTCCATTCGCTCAATACACGCTGAAACAGTTTTATCCATCGCGTCCGTCAAGCGAATCTCTTTCTCAAACGAGCCCGTGCAATTGTGGTATAGCGTGCCGACTACTCTCCATTCATCAGTGCCGTCTGCCCGACGATGTTTACGGAGCTGACCCTTCAGAATGTCAAAAATTTTCGGGATGCCGACCTGAATCTCGGCCCGTTCACCGTTCTCGTCGGGGCCAACGCCTCCGGAAAAAGCAATCTTCGGGATGCCTTCCGCTTCCTGCACGGCATTGGTCGTGGATATACCCTTGGGGAAATCCTGGAAGGCACGTACGGCGACGGAGGCGAAAAGGTATGGAACGAAATCCGGGGCGGAGCGGCGAACATGGCCTTTCAAAATGCCCCTGAATTTGAAATCGGCGTCCGATACGACGGGGATCCTCCCCCGTCCAAGCACTACCAAATTCGGGTCGAGCTGGGAAGAAATCAGGAGAACGGAGAACGAAGGTACCCCCGATCCGCTCAGGAAAAATTACTTCTCCCTGACGAAACGATCTTCGAGGCGCCTCCCAATGGGAAGGTTCGGATTCAAACGAGCACCTCCGAAGAGTACGTCTACCGAGAGCTTGACCGTACTCGCCCCATTCTTAGACACATGTCGGGCGCCCTCCACGACCCGTACGCCAATCTTGGATACGCCTTCGAGCAGTGTCTCTCCTTCGGTCTTGGATTACACAATATCCGCTTCCCCAAATTCGATCCGCAGAAGCTTTGCCGGTCCTCCAAAGCAGCCCAGACAACCCTTGGGGATCGCGGCCAAAATCTGGCCTCCGTCCTCATGAAAATCTGCGAGAACGAACGCAAAAAGGCGACCCTCGTGGAGTGGCTGTCGACCCTCACGCCGATGGATGCCAGTGATCTCTTGTTCGAGGTCGCCGACCGTTCAAACGAGGTGACGCTGATTCTCGTCGAAAACGACGGCACGGAAACCCCGATGCAAAGCGCCTCGGACGGCACCCTCCGATTTCTGGGCTTGCTTGCTCTGCTCTTTCAAGACGATCCGCCCGGGCTGCTCTTCATCGAGGAGCTCGAAACGGGACTGCATCCCACCCGGCTGGATCTGCTCGTCAACCTCATCGAGCAACGTACCCAGCAAACCGAAACACAGGTCATTGCCACAACCCATTCCCCCCAACTCCTGCACGCACTCAGCGACGACACGCTGGAACACGCCCAGCTTGTGTATCGCACGGGCGAAGGCCCCGAGGCCAAAATTTGTCCGCTTCTGGACGTCCCCTCCACCCGGAAGGTCCTCGAAAAATCAACGCAGGATGTCAGTCGCCTTCACCGCACCGGATGGTTTGAAAACGCAATGGCCTTCAGCGGCGACGAAAAAGTGGTCTCATGAACGTCATCGTGATTCCGGAAGACCCGACGTACGACCGTCATATTGCACAACCCGTGATCCAGGCGATGATGGAATGGCTCAATAAGCCCAATGCAACGGTCCGATTGCCGGAAGGGAATCTCGGGGGCACGGGGTCTGCGCTCGACTGGTCGTCGCTCGAACCGATTGTGGAAGAATATCAATACCTCGCGGATGTATTTCTCCTCTGCGTAGACCGCGACGGCGATGATGGACGCCGGGATTCCCTCCGTCATCTTGAAGAAAAGGCCCGAGCAAAACTCACCAACGAGGGCTTTGAAGACATTGCCTTCTTCGCCGTGGCCGCTCAACAAGAAATCGAAGTGTGGGCCCTCGGGGGAATTAGCGACCTCCCCACACCGGATCAGTACACCTGGGAAGCCGTGCGAATCGATCCGAATGCAAAAGAGCGCTGCTTCCGGGACTATGCGGAGCACCGAACCCTCACTGATCGGCAATTTGAAGGACGAAAAGCGCTCGGAGAAGAATTCGCTGCAAACTACAAGACCCTTCGACAAAAATGCCCCGAACTGAAAAAGCTGGAAGAGCGAATTTGGAGCTGGCTCAACGAATGATCTCTTCTTCGACCTCCGCTTGAGACGACACGGCTTCCCTAACGGACTCAGGAAAACGCATTCTCCCCCGTCACGTCCTGCCCCACCACCAGGGTGTGCACCTCGTGGGTGCCCTCGTAGGTGATCACGCTCTCCAGGTTGTTCATGTGCCGCATGACGGGATACTGGCTCGTCACCCCATTCCCCCCGAGCATCTGCCGGGCCGAGCGGGCCACGTCGAGCGCCATCTGACAGTTGTTGCGCTTGGCGAGCGACACCTGCTGGGGCCGCATGGTGCCCTCCTCCTTCAGCGTGCCGAGGCGCCAGTTCAGGAGCTGCGCCTTCGTAATCTCCTGCACCATCTCCACGAGCCGCTCCTGCATGAGCTGAAAGCCGCCGATGGGCGTCCCGAACTGGGTGCGGGCCTGCGCGTGCTGCCGCGCGGCGTCGTAGCACGCCATGGCCGCCCCCACCGTGCCCCAGCAAATGCCGTAGCGCGCCTGCGTGAGACACGATAGCGGCCCCTTCAGCCCCTCCACCCCCGGCAACCGACACGCATCCGACACCCGTACGCCGTCGAGAATCACCTCGCTCGTCACCGCCGCCCGCAGGGACCACGTGTTCTCAATCGGCGGGACCGAGACCCCGTTCCGCTCCGTCTCCACGAGGAAGCCGCGGATGGTGTCGGACGCGTCCTTCGCCCAGACCAGGGCCACATCCGCCATCGTCGCGTTCGTCGCCCAGCGCTTGTGCCCGTCCAGAATCCAGTCGTCGCCGTCGCGGCGCGCCCGCGCCTGCATCTGGTTCGGGTTGGAGCCCGCCGTGGGCTCGGTGAGCCCGAAACAGCCGATGGCGTCCCCCTGGGCCAGCGCAGGCAGCCACCGCTCCCGCTGTGCCTCGGTGCCGTACTGCCAGATCGGATACATCACGAGCGACCCAGTCACCGAACAAAAGGAGCGCAGCCCGGAATCGCCCCGCTCAATCTCCTGCATCATGAGCCCGTACACCGTGTCGCTGTGCCCCCCGCCGCCGTACTCGACGGGAAGATTCGGCCCAAGCAGCCCGAGCTCGGCAAAGTGGGGAATGAACGTCCGGGGAAATTCGGCGCGCTGGGCGTACCGTTCAATGATCGGGGACACCTCGTCGGTGACAAACGACCGCACCTCATCTCGAATCGCACGAGCCTCCTCCCCCAACAGATCATCGATCACATAGTAATCCGGCGCCTCGAACGCAGAGGGGGTCCAGGTCGATTGGCCATCAGCAGTGGACGAGGGAGAGGAGTCTGTCATACCCTGAGAAGCCCAAGATGAAAAAGCGATCTCACCGATCCGTGAGAAGGCCTATACAGTCGTTCTGGCAGCCTGTTACGAACCGTATGGACGGGCGCAGTGACGCGCCCGAACGAACCGTAACCCCACGTTCCTGGATCGGTGGACGACACGCCGTCTATGAGACAAAATCAGGGAGCAAGCACTTCCGTGTGACTTTCTCCGTGGGCACGGCGCCTACACAACACGAAGCAACTACCGCGAATGGGCGAGCGGGCGTTCTTTCAGCGGTCTTTGCTGTGGTTGATGATCTTCCAATCGTCTCCTACGTTCGCGTTGTATGATTTCAAACCCCCTGGACAATATCGACGTTTCTCCTGTGACCTCTACGAGTGTCGTTCGCGACTTGATTCCAGCGTTCCCACATTCTCCCATGCGTCTCTGTACCGTCGTTGCTCTTGCCATCGGCCTTGCGCTGTTCGCAGCCGTTCCCACCCAGACCCACGCCCAGCAACAACCCCGATACGGGATTGGCGTGCAGATGATGGGCACCACGGTGGATGACAATATTGGGCCCGGTCTTCGATTTCGCTCATCCGTGCCCCTCACGCAAGACGTGTCGCTAGGCATTGGGGCCGGTCTCACTGGATACATTTTTGAGGGCCGCAACAATGCCTCGTATGCGTTCGATCCACAGGCGTCCCTCATCGTCACCCTTCCGGGCTCGGGTCCGGAACGGGCCTATGCCCTTGGGGGCGGCGGCGCCTACGTGCCCTTCGGCGAAACGGATGCGCCGAGCGGCCCCACCTTCCATGCCGGCCTCGGGAAGGTGTGGCTGCTCAATCAAAGCTCCGTGTTCCTCGAGTTCGACCCGGCCCTTTTTATCGGAAAGGAGACGACGAGCGTCATCCTCCCCATTCGGGTCGGCATCATCTTCTAGCCTCTCCTCCAACATCTGCTAGAGCACGCGGCGCAGGATGGACTGCAGGCGCTCGTGGTCGTCGTCGAGGAGGCGGCTAAGCGCCCGCCCCGCGGCTACGAGCGCCTGTCGTCCGCCGTGCTCTGCCCCGTGTGCCTCGTAGATCCGACGGAGCACGGCCACCAACAAATCGTCGACGGGCACCTCGGGATTGGCGTGCTCCACGAGCGTGCGCAAAAAATCGAACGGGGCGTCGAGGGCACGCACGTCCTCGTCCGTACAGGAATGCACGAAATCGTGGATGTCGGGCGGGTGCGGCGGCAATGTCTGCCGGACCCGCCCCGTTCGGTCCCGGCACGCCAGGACCTGTGCCCGCACCGTGGTGCGAAGAAGCTCTTGCACCATCGGCATTTCCTCGGCCCGTTCCTCGGGCGAAAGCCCCAGGGCAACGGCCTCCCGATTCGAGTCGTAACTGCCGGTCTCGACGTGGCTCACCAATCCGAAGAGCGCAGCGTCGTCCGTCCCGTCCACGCGCACCCAGTGTCCAAAGGCCGGGGCCTCCACCTCGTCGTACACCTCCGCCACGAAGGTGCGGGTGCTCGATTCAATGACCTCGCCAATCGGCTGCTCGTCGGACATACAGACGCGGGACTCTTGAGAACGTGCTCGTTCGTAGAAATATGCGCCGCCCGCGGCTTCGTTCGTCCCCTGCACCCGAGCACCCGGGAGCGATGTTTTCAAAAAGAGCGTTCGGGGCGATGATCGCTACGTACGACCGGATGTCAACGTTGCCGGTTCATCTTTCCAATCATACCAAACCCGCCTGCAAAGTCCAGGATTTTACAAATGAAGGTATAGGCGTAAACGATTGGTCATCAAGCACATACCTACAACACATACACACTTACATACCCGAACCTTTCAACCGGATTCAGTATCACACCCGCGGCGTCTGCTTTGACCGGCGCTTACGCGAATCTGTCGGCGACAATCCCGCCGCTCGCAGGCGCCGCTCCATGAGCCGAAAGAAAGCCTCGCGCTCCGGCCCGCGGATTACGGCGCGCTCATGCGCCTCCGAGAGGGCCAGCGGATAGCCCTCGCCCTTTTCGCATTCGCGGAGCACGGTGGCATGAATCCGATCCAGAAGCGCTGGGCGGTCGGCCACCCACCGGGGCACCTCCACGCGTCCCACCTCGTCGGGGCCGGCGTCCGAGGGCACCCGGACGTAAAAATAGCACACCTCCGTTCCCTCCGGATAGGCATCCTGAATGTGCGAGGCCGACCCAAACGTGGCCGATCGCTCGCCCGGCGAAAGCAGGTCGGCAAAGACATGGCGGTCGAGCAGGCCGTCGAGCGTGGGCGCCTCCGCCTCTCCATCTACCGGCGGAACCTTCACGTTCTCCGGGGCAGCGCCCTCCAGCTCGCCAGCCACAAACCGAAGCAGATTCGCCACCTCCGTCGTCGCCGGCATGCTCACATAGGAGGCCAGCGGACGCTCGTCGTCCCGAAACGCTTTCAGATACTCGGTGTAGCGCGCAATGAGCTGCTCCTCGGCGGCCTCGTTGTTCATGCCCCGAATCATCCACCGGATGAGGGTGCCATCCGCGAGCGCCACCAGAGGCCGTCCTTCCACCGCTGCCATGCGGGTCGCCGCCAACAGTTGCTCCAGCTCCATCTCGTCGCGGAGCGCCGACACCAGTTCCGTCGTCATCGAACCGAGCACCTCATCGACGTGCACACGCAAATCGTCCTCAAAACGAAGACGGGGGATCGTGTCGAGCACAGGCTCCTCGCGCGTACCGTACTGAACCCCCACCCGACTCACATTCAGCAGAAAAAACATTGGATCCACGTGACGGTCCGGATAGATCTGCGAGCCGTCCGTCGCCACGACGGTAATGGGCGATGGCCGGTCGGGAGCCGCAGTCGTGGTCGTCGGCGCCTCTAGGAGCGCCGCCACGAGCCGACGCGGATCAGCGGCTTGCACCGCCGCCTGGACCTCGGGCCACCGCTCGCCACAGGCCCGCAGCACGACCTGTGCCCGACGCCGCTGCTCAGCCCGCCGCTCCTGCAAGTCAGCCTCGTATTCCTGAAAGTCGTCGAGCTGATTTCGCAACTGCGACAAATCGAGCATGACAATCGCTCCTGGATGTGAAATCACCACCGCACGCCGCCCAACGCAAAACGCCCAACGCAAAACGCCCAACCCGCACACTACCGCAACTCAAACGTGACCTGCACCGTGGCGCTGACCTCAATCTCGCCCGCCGCATACGCATCCGGTTCCGGCGCCGCCTGGTCCTGGGCCGACTTCGCGTACTGCATCTCCAGACGGGGCGACGGATCGTCGACGCCGAACGACTGCTCGTCAATCTGCTGAACGGATCCCACGGTGGCGTCCAGTGCCTTGGCGAGCAGCTTTGCTTTGTCGCGGGCATTACGGGCCGCTTGCCGGAGGGCCTCGTTTCGCAACGTGGTCCGATCACTCAGTCCATATTCAATGCCTTCGAGCCGGTTGGCCCCGCTCTGCACAACCTTTGCGACGAGACGAGGCAACTGTTCTAGGTCGGCCAGCACCACCACGACCTGCCGCGTGGCTTCATATCCCTTCTTCTCATGGGTCTGCGTGTCCCGATTGTACTCGCGCCGCGGCTGCAGGCGCAGGGTCTCCATCCGCATCTTCTCCTCGGCAATGCCCACCTCCCGCACGGCGTTCATGGCCCCCTTCGCCGCCGTCGCATTCTGTGCGCGTGCCTCTTCTGCGGTCTCCGCCCGCGACACGATGCCGAACCGCACGGTGGCCTGATCCGGCGCTGCGCTTACGCTGCTCTCCCCCGTGACGCGCACCCGTCGCTGCTCCGTGGAGGTGTCCTGTGCCTGCACCCCGCCGACCACCAACACACTCAACATGACAAACGCCCCCACCCAACGAACCAAAATCATAAAACCGAAATATTGCTGAGAAGAAGTTGCCTGAATCCCATCCCGTAAACGTCCCCGTCTGTCCCGTATTGCCTCCCGACCTTCATTTTCACATTCTTTCTTTCCCCCTGAGAAGACCGCTACGGATGCAATCGTCCGATCGTCCGCGGAAACGGAATCGTCTCCCGCACGTGCTCGCGCCCCGTAATCCACGCAATGGTGCGCTCCAGCCCGAGTCCAAAGCCACTGTGCGGCACTGACCCAAATTGGCGCAGGTCGAGGTACCAGTCAAACACCTCTTCCGGCAGGTCGTGGGCCTCAATCTGCTCCTTCAAATAGTCGAGGTCGGTGGCCCGCTCCCCCCCGCCGATGATCTCCCCGTAGCCCTCCGGTGCCAGCACGTCTACCCCCATCGCCAGTCGGTCGTCCTCGGGATCGCGCTTCATATAAAACGCCTTGATGTCCGCCGGAAAACGGTGCACAATGAGCGGACGGTCGAAATGCCAGGTCAAGACCGTCTCGTCGCTCCCCCCAAAGTCGCTTCCCCATTCAAACGTCTGCGCCGATTCTTTCCAGTCCGGCAGATTCCGAAGCGATTCTTCGATTTCATTCACCCGCTTGTTGATCTCAATCTCACGGGCGTCGATCTGCTTCTTGACGTGCTTCTTCGCCTGTCCGCGTCGGCTCTGATTCTCTTCTTTTTCCTCTTGGAGCTCGGCCTTCTCCGTGCGGAGCGCCGCCATGCGCTCGTCAATCATGTCGGCAGTCTCGTCGCTCCGCAAAAGCTCGACCGCCTCGTCGTAGCTGATGCGCGGGAAGGGCGTCTCGACCCGTTCCAGCACCTCCGTGTCCCGATCCAGCGCCTCCAGCTCGCGTTCACAGTTCTCCAGGACCGACTGAGCGAGATGGCTCACAAAGTCCTCTGCCAGCTGCATGTTCATCTCCAGGTCGTAGAACGCCATCTCCGGCTCAATCATCCAGAACTCGGTGAGGTGGCGCCGGGTGGCCGACTTTTCGGCGCGGAATGTGGGGCCGAACGTGTAGACCTTGCCGTAGGCCATGGCCATTGCCTCCCCATGCAGCTGTCCGCTTTGGGTGAGGTACGCGCTTTCGTCGTCGAAATAGTCGAGATCAAAGAGCGTGGACGTGCCTTCGACGGCGTTGCCCGTAAGAATGGGGGCGTCGGTCTGCAGAAACCCGCGGTCCTGGAAGAATTCGTGGATCGCTGTAATGAGGCGATCGCGGATGCGCATCACCGCCCATTGGCTCTCGCTGCGGAGCCAGAGATGCCGGTGGTTCATGAGAAAGTCGATGCCATGCTCCTTGGGCGTGACCGGATAACCGCCGGAGGCACCGACCGTGGAAATGGATGCGACCTGCAGTTCATATCCACCGGGAGCTCGCTCGTCGGCACTGACCGTACCGGTGATCTCAAGGGCTGCTTCCTGCCTTGCGTCGTCGGCGGCTTCCCAGCTAGCCTCGTCAACGTCGTCCTGCGCGGCTACGCACTGCACAAAGCCGGAGCCATCACGCAGGATCAGGAACTTAATGCCCCCGGACCCCCGCTTATTATGCAGCCAGCCCTTCAGCGTCACCGTTTCGTCGACATGCTCGGCCAGGGCCTCAATGCGTGTAAAGTCTTCGATGGGACGATCAGAGGCACTTTCGCTTGGAGCAGATTCCGTGTTGGACATGCAACTGTGGAAACAGCGATGAAGGCATCGTGCGGGAATAGTCTGAGGGGCTGCCCCGTCATACACAGATCCCTCGTTAGGTTTCCCTTGCCCGAACACCAGCTCGCGTCGTCTTGCCTCTCCTTTGTTCCTCGCCGTCCCAGCTTCCAGCCGCAGTTTCCCACGCATGCGCTCCGCAACGTCACGACAGCCCCGTCCCGCCCGAGGCGCACTATCCGAGCCCGCTCCATGCTGCCAGGGCCGTGACCAGCGGCCAGGCCACCACCAGGTCGAGGAGGAAGCGGTGAGCCGGACGATCGGGCTGCACAGTCCAGACCGCAATCAGCATGAGGAGAGGCCCCACGCCATCAACAAACCATAGAAGAGACGATCCGAGTCCCCCGATGCTTGCCCCGCCGACCGCCACAAGCAGGAATCCCGTCGCCGTCGAGCGCAGTCCCCATTCCGTTCCCCACCGGGTCCACGGGCGAAGCCCCACTTGCACGTCGCCCGCCCGATCCCCCCAATCGGCCAGGAGCACGTTGGGCAGGATAAACAACGACCGGTACCCAGCCAGGAGGACGCCCTCCAGTCCCATGCCGCCCTGCGCTTCGACGAGAGGAAGGATCGTACTCCCCACTGCCCAGACGCCTGCCACGACAACGGGCTTGACCAGCCCCATCGCTCGCAGCGACGTTGTCCGCCCCGGGAGCACATGCAGAACAGCGGGCACGAGCAGAAACCCAACCCCTACAAGCGTCGTCCAACGAAGACAAAGAAGAGCACCGATTCCTCCCCCCAACAGGACAAACGCCTCCAAAAAAATCCAGCCCCGACGCCGATCTACCCATTCCGCTCGTCCGGGATGATTCCATTTATCCTCGGGGGACCCGCCAACTGCACGATCCATCAGATAAACGAAGGCCGTCCCGCAAAATCCGGCCACGAGCAACGGACTGGACACCGTAATGGACGTGAGGGCCCCCGTCCCCAGCATCAGCGCGACGGCGATGCCCCCTACTGGAAGCGGGTCATGGACGAGGTCCTTCTTCCACCCCCCCTTACTGGTGAAACGGTCCGCAAAAGAACGCAACTGCACCACAAACGACGACCGTTGAACCTGGAACGGACACGGGGGAACTCCTTCTCAATCCGTTCCGAAAGGTTCCTCCCGCCAATCACATTGGAATTACTGCGGACCTCCCAAAAGCACGTGGTGCATGTGCGATCCCCCCGGACAAGCGCGCTACAGAACGCCTTCGGGCTCCTTGTTTTTCCCTTGGAGTCGCCACCCAGCGTACCCCCCGCCCGCAAGAACAAGCCAGAGGAGGCCTCCATCGACTGGAATGGGATCCGGCTCGTTCGGCGGGGGGGGTGGTTGTTTGGTGACAACACCATTCTCTTCCGCCGCCTGCCCCTGATTCAACGCCCGGGTCGACGACTCTGCCCAACTTGGTAGATCTTGTCCCTGTCCTTCCACACGATCAGGACGCTGCTGGTGCGGCTCCCCATACGACGACCCCGTATGCATCTGGGCCTGGCTCCGTTCTAATCCCCCTCCGAAAAGAAGAAACGCAACCAACAGAACACCAACCTGACTTTCTACTCCGGATAGAACGTCAGTCATACTGCCAGTTAAGGCCTTTTGTGTACGAATTGATACCGTCCATTCTTGTCGCTCGTCTTCGGTTGGCTACTTGACAACCGTCATGCGAGCCGTCTCGGTGAACGATTCGCCCGTTACCCTTATGAAGTAGGACCCACTCGACAGTCCCGACGCATCGATCTGTAGGCGGCGCGTCTGCTCGGCCGCCATCTCGTCGTCGTAGATCGTTCGGACCCGCCGTCCGAGCACGTCGTACAGCACCACCTCCACCGGCTGCGCCTCGTGCACGGTGACCAGAAGGGTCCCCCGCTGCTGTACCGGGTTCGGGGACGGCCCCTTCACCCCCTCCTCAAGCTGAACCGTCACTTCGACCTCGTCGCTGTAGGTTGTCGTCCCATCGGCGTCCACTTGCCGGAGCCGAAAGACGTGACGTCCGCTTTTCAGCCCCGATACCCGGTGCTGGTAGTCCTGCGCCGACTCGGTCGAGCCGCTTCCCTCGACAAAGCCAACTTCTCGCCAGTCCTCCGGCGAAGTGGTCGTGTCGTTCCTCGTCAGGGGCTGGTGCTCCACACCGAAACCGATGTTGTTCCTCTCCGAGTCCGTTCCCCACTTCAGGACGGCGGCCTGTCCCTCTGTCTCAGCATCGAGACCAGACAGTTCCACGGGAAGAGTCTCGCTCGTCGGCTCAACCCGAAGCACAAAGCGGTCTTCTGCGGCCGATTTCGACGCACCCTCCGTCTTTGTTCGCTGCCGAAGCGACGTCGGCACATGCGGCCCTGAATCGGTCGCCGATTTGCTGCGTGTGTCCTTGCCTATCGAGAAGGTGTACGGCGTTCCGTCTCGGTTCAGCGTATGCTGCTCGTCGTCGCGGGAATCGCTCGTGCCCTTCGTATCAATGAGCGTCACCGACCAGTCGGCCGGAATGGACCCCCACTCCGCCACCGAGAGAGTGGCCTCTCCGCTCACATCTCCCTCCGTCGTCAGCGCCAGCGGCACCTCCATCGGCTCCTCCAGCGCATAGGGCCGACTCTCCTGCGCCTTTAGCACGGGGCGCCCGTCCGAGTCGCTTCCCTTCACGCTAATCGTCGCGTACGAGTCCGACATGGGCGTCAGCTTCGACGCGTCGAACGCATCCCATCCTTCCTCGGCTCCCTCCCGGAAGTAGAGCGACAGCGCCCGGTCCCGGGACACAATGCTGTCTTCCTCAGCACGCACCTGCAGCTGGAACTTGATCTGACCGGCCCGGCGTGTTTTTTCTAATGCAGCTGCTTTTGTAGTACCGACAAAGTCGATGGCCTCGTCCGTCTCACGTCCGTTGGCGGAAAAGGTGATCTCGCTCTGCAATCCCCCACCGTCGTCCGTCGTGTCACTACGTTCGAGGAAAAAGGCCTGTCCGGGACTGAGCATTCGTTCCGGCTGCGGCTTCGCCGGATCCGTCGAACGCAACTCGTAGGTCCCCCGCGGGTCGCCGTTGCCCGACTCGTCAAACGTATTCCAGACGTGTGCGACGGTCCCCCAGTCGTTCTTGCCGTCGTTATCGCCGTCCTGATTCAGCGTCTGAAGCCCCCGGAGGTCGTAGGCCACCTCGTAGGGATTGGCCAGCAGATGGGAAGTGACATCCCCGGCGAGGGCGCTATCCGCCGCTGTCGGAGCGGCGTCGCCCACCGTGACATCGGTATCGCCCGTGTAGGAAAAGGCGCCATTCGTTCCGTTCTCACTCGGATCGATGGTGAGTTCCGGATCGAGCGGAAAGAACGTGTCGTCGTAAAGGAAGATGATAGTGCCTCGTCCCGAAGGAACGTCCGTATCCGCCGACGCAGCCACCCACTGGCCGTCCGTTCGGCTCCAGGTGTAACTCATGGGCTTTCGAAAGTCCACGGTCTGCACCTGCCCATTGGGCGTCCGCAGACGGATCTCTCCCATCTGTACCGGCCCGCTGTCCCGACTGCCCGGGGGACCGTAGAAGCGCCACCCTTCGTCGCTTTGATTCGTCCCGGACGTGCCCCGCACCGTCGTGAGGCGCGTATCGAGGGGGCTGGCGACCTGATTGGTGGTCCCAATCGTAATGTAGACCGCCTCATCCGCGGAACTGAACTGAACGCCTGTGAACGTGACCTTATCCCCGGACGTGCTTCGTCCCCCCACCGTCGCCGGTGTACTCCAAGAGCCGCTGCTGGGGCTTCCCCGGTAGAGCAGTCGGTAGTTTGAAGCCTGCCCCGCGGGGCCCTGCAGCCCGAACTCATCGAGATCGATCGTGACGTCAAAGGTGGGCTGCCCCTTCGTGTCCAGGTACCGACGGTGGTCGGAGCGAGCCGTCACGCTCGATACCCCGCTCACGTCGTTGATGTTGATGTCGTTGGCGCTCGCCTGCGTCGTGTCGCCGACAAAGACATACTCGCCTACCGAAAGGGAATTCGCATTCAGGCGCACCCCCGCTCTCTCCGCCTGCGTGTGCTGATCGCCAAGCGTAGCGCCCTCTGCCCCGATCCCGATGACATTTTCCTCAAACCCGGCGTTTGTGTCGCCTGCATAGTAGTCGTCATTGCTGAGGGACCGCCCGTACTTCGCGGCGAGCGCATTCGCAACAATGATCCGCTGAGCCTCAATCAACGCCTGGTTAAAGACGATGAGCTCCGCAATATCGCCCTCTAGAAAATTCGTGCGCGTCTCTTGTCCTCCGCTGAATCCAATCTCAGCCCCAATCACCGCGGACGTGCCCGGGCCAGTACCGACGTTCGTCGTGGTATCCGAGGCTCCACGATTGACAGCCACATCGACCCCCGCGCCGTCGAACACCGATCCGAGAACCGACGGCGTTCCCCCACCCGGTACGGCCCCGTCGGCAGCATTCCCCCCATTCAGTGCCTCGACTTCTTCCCCCGACGGCCCGGACGCGTACCGAAGTATCCGACGATCCGTGGCCCCTCCCCCCAACGGACTCACCTCCGTCACGGCAAAAATTCCCTGCTTGCTGCTCGTCGTCGTCGCCGACACCGCAAAGACGGTGTTCGCCCCGTTCCCGAGGTCGTTCGCGCCCGACACGTTGAGGTAATCACTCCCGTCGAAGCGCACAGCCGATCCGCCATTAAAGCTGCTAACGCCGGACTGAAAGGCCGGTCCGCTCCCGCTCGCTACCGTGGCATCGTTGTCGTTTCCGGAACGGTCCGGCCACGTCGTCACTTCGCTTCCATCACTGAGCGACAGCCGATCCGCCGACAACCATGTCGTCAAGCTCTCCGAATTGCCAACCCCGCCGGGTCCCTCTCGGCCAATCCCGTCGGCATCAAGAATGGTGATGTCGGCCGACTGCGGCGACGCGAGAGGGATATTTCCACTCTGGGTTCCGGTTAGGTCTACCCTGAAGGCCTCCTGCGCCTCCCGCCCATCCCCCCGGTTCAACGCAAATCCAATCGACGCCTCCGTCCGACCGGCGGGGATGGTTACGGGGCTCGTCGTCAGCGTCGTGTAGTCCCTTCCTGTCGCCGTGCTATCACGTACGCTGAACTGCACATTGACGTCGATCCCGGCCGCCGCCGACAGCTGGGCGGTGGCCTGCACCTGCGTACCCTCCGTTCCCGTAATCGTCTGCGAACGCAGCGATATGGTCGGCGCCGCCTCGTCGTCGACAATCGTGAACACTTGCTCGGGAAGAGTGCCCCCATCATCTTGAAGGGTTATTCCCCCTTCTGCACTCACGAGCGTCACGATGATCTCCTCATCGCGCTCAAACGTGTTGTCGTCCAGAATCTTCAGATCAAAGGCCGTCGAGCTCTGTCCGGCCGGGATGGTCACGGTGCCGGAGGTCGAATCGACGGCCCCCGCTTCCAGGTTTTCGTAGTCCTCCCCCGCCGTGGCCGCTCCGGACAGCTCATAGTCCACGGTGACATCACTGCCGATCGTCCCACTGAGCTCAACCTGCACGGTGAAGGTGCTTCCGCTGTCCTCCGGCTCCGAATCATCGGACCCGAGAGACGCCTTGGTAGAATTGTCATCGTCAACGATTCCGAACTCGAACGTCGTGGCGTCGCCCTCGGCTACGAGGCCGGCGCCCGGGCCCGAACTCGGATTGACGACAGTAATGTCCGCAAACTCCGTGTTGTCCTCGGACCTCCCATCGTCCAGAATCCGAAAGGCGGGACTCCCGGCTTGCTGAAGATCGTAGGTGGTCTGCCCGGCCGGAAACGAGAAGGTGGCCGACTGATTAGGTTCACAGCACGTCTCGTAATCCGTCCCGTTCGCCGGAATGTTGGCGCCGCTGGACACGCTATACGCAATCGAGAAGCCCGACTGGCTGGGATAGTTGAGTTCAAGCGGCAGCGACGGCTCCGAGGTCGACGTATTCTCAAAATCCGTCGCGCCCGTCTCCGCAAACGA
>CAYOWD010000012.1:23660-29599 GCA_964407535.1 uncultured Salinivenus sp.
TGAATGGCCGCGATGGCAATGTAGTCCCCGTCATCCACATCGACCCCTGTCGCCTCGTACCGCGCGCCGCTCGGACTCTGCTCCAGGTCCACAAAGGTCGCGCCCGACGAGAAGTCCCCATCCCCGTCCACGAAGACCGCGTAGTCGTTAAAGCCGCTGGGGAGGGACGGAAGGTCACTCGCCGCGACGCTCACATTCACCGACTGGGACGAGGCGTCCTTCAGGTCCACGCGCCATTCCCGATCCGTCTTCCGGGCGGTCGCCTGTCCGTTCGGACGCTCGACCTGCGAAAACGACACCGCCGCGTCGTCGTGGCCAAAGAGAACGTACTCCCCATCGTTGAAGCCCGTACTGGCGTTCGTACTCAGTCGAAGCTCGGCCGAGTTGGCGACCGTGTGCGCCCCCTTCGGCGCCTCGCCCAAACTGGAGTCCGCCTGCCCGATGCCCGCTACGTCAACGTCATTCCCGTCATAGGCGTAGAAGTCGTTCTCGATCGAGATGCCGTACTTCTCCGACAGGTGGTTGTGCAGAACCCGGATCTGTGCCGCGTTCAGGGCCTCATCATACGCAATCACCTCGGCGATCTCCCCGGAGAAAAAGCCGTTGTCGTCGTTTTCGTCATGCCCAAGAAACTCCCTCGTCTTCTGTCCAAGCCGTCCCAGCACAACCTCTTCGGCGCTGTCGCGAATGGGATTCGCCCGGTCGGTGGACTGCTCAAACGCATTGTTGGCAACAAGGTCCTGCCGAACCGCTCCGTTCTCGAAAACGGAGGACACAATGTGCGCCTCCGATGTCGCAACGGTCTGCGAAAACACCTCCCGGTCGTCCTCATCCCCGCTAACGGCGGCGAGCGCCAGATTCCCCGACGCCCCGTTGACGCCCAGACTCACATTGTACCCGATTGACCGGAGATCCGGCGTTATTCTGCTACGAGGACAGTTATTTCCAAATGGACGCTGACACGTGGAGTTGTCGAACGTAAGCGTAAACTGATTCTCTTCTTCTCCCGTCGACCGCGACACGAGAACCAGCGTGTTGTCGTCTGTGGCAAGATCCGTAAGCTGCGAGGAAGGCGACCCGCGGTTGAAGTTAAACACGTCTCGATCCGACGCTGCAAACTCGACCGCCGGCTTCCCCCCGAACACGTTGTTCGAAAGAACCGGATCGCCGGTGAGCAGGGTCGCGTCGTTTCTGTTTCCCGACTGGTCCGCCCACGTCGTAACGGTATCGACGTTCGTCGTCACGCCTTGGTCCGCTCGGAGCCAGAGCACGTTCTGGGGTTGGCTGCCGCTGCCCGCTGCCTCCCCGACCCCTCCCGGTCCGGTCTGAGCGCGAATAGACTGTGCCGCCCCCATTCCCCAAAGGAGACAGGACAGCAAGAACAGAAGCGACCCAACTCCTCGAATCGAACAAACTCGGTGCATAGCGTAAGCTGAACTAATCGAAGTGAACCTAACGGACGTCAGCGCGAACTGAGAACATGCTGTTCTAGCACAGACACAAGCGTCCCGAATGGCAACAATGGCGCCTTGGTGCTGCGCTATCGCACGGCGAAGAGATTAAATTTGTCTTCATCTTCGTACATGTCCGTATTTTGTTCCTGACTCACGTCTTAAGTACGATACCAGAGCAAGAACTGCAACGGGGATCTGCTTCCTGGACTTTTCTTAATCTCAAATTATACAAATTTTTATCTATCCAGACCACACCCCGTTCCGCGCTGGGACGACCGACAAGCCTCTACGTCTGTGCGTCCCGCCCCCGTTTGGTCCCAAGACGCGAGTAGTGGAATTGGATCGCCTGAACTGTGCACGCGGGGGGCCCTTGACGCGGTGAATGATCCTCGGGGGAGAACTGGGAATCCCGCTCATGATACCCGCCTCGCCGGGAATCGGACCCGTCCAACTCAGCAGGGGCGTCTATTCTGAGGGGCGACTGTCGGTCCTGCCCCCGCAAACGCAATTGGATGGATAGGACATCCGACTAAAACGTTCTCCGCGCATGTCTCCTCCATTCGGGAGAACCGCACTGGGAAGGTACCGCTCCGTGAGAAATCCATTTTCCTGAATGGAAGGGCACCGGATGCAGCTGTAGGCAACGGTCCCCACCATCGCCAATGCGATTCTGTACAGTCGGGGCGGAGCGTCTGGACTGGCGCCTCCACGACGAGAGGCACGGAGAGAAGACGTCCCGAACGCGCGCCCCGTTTCGTACGGCAGCAGCATCTTGCCGCTGGCCCCACATGCGGTGATCGTGCGCGACGCATTGACTGACCTCCCTGTCCCATTTCGCCCTCACTTCGGCTCAATCGGGCAAACATGGGCCGGTGTACCAATTTCACATGCGCCCTTGCTCCTTTGTCTGGACGGCAATCGCGTTTTGCGCCGAAACGAATGCGACGGTTCCGTGTAGTGCCATCAGATTAACCGCAGGATGCTGTCGTTTCGGTGGACGGAAACGAAGGGGAGGTGATACCTGACAGATCTACAAGGAACGGGGCTACAACGGCGCAATCGAGCCGGAGAAATCCCCTCGCAGGTCGTCCCCAACATCTTGGAGGAAACCAAGATCCGTCAGGTCTGTCGGGGATTGCGGTTACCGGATTGCGCGCCTTCCTGGACGAGATCCGGCGTCTAATCTAAAAAGGGTACACGGGACCGTGCCGCCCCCCCACACTCTTCGGGCCAGATCGGATGGGAACGGCAAAAGCGTCTTCGTCCCCCGACCATCGGATCCGACCCTGCGGCCCCCCTGCCCCTTTTCCGGAGTGTACGGTGAATGGATGCGATTCTGCTCCGAACAGACTTTAAAGGCATCCTCCTGCCTTCGGCCAATCATTACCGCCCGCGTGCACCAGTCTCGCACCGCTCCCATCCCCCTCGCCAAGAGAAAAAAATAAGGATCGAGTGCGCATCGTGGCTCTCGACTTCGCTCCTCTGCCGCCGCGCCCCACTGTTGAGTTGAACGACCGCAGACGACCGGCCTCATACCGAATCGGGATGCAAGTATTGAAGTGTCAACTGCTAATACCAGCTCCGCAAGCTCCGTTGGGGTATGGGAGTGGCGCACAAGTGCGTTGACGCGCTAGCGCGTCTGGCCCATATGCTTGCGTCTATGCCGCCCCCCCTGCAACCCCAAACGTAAGCGGATTGGGTATAATATAGAAGCAACCGAGAACGGCTTTTCTATCCCGTTCCCACAGAGCATAAGCACTCACACTTCACGAGTTCGGCTGCGGAGTTGGTATCAATCGTACCCAACGATCCGAGTAGGGATTCCGCGGAGGAGCATGACCGGCTATTCCTCTTTATGTGCTCGACGCGTCTACCGATACGTTTCACGCGTCGAAGAGCGCGGACGTGGGCCGGACTGAGAAAACCTTGTGTTCCCGTCCCACGGACCCGGTAGAAGAGCCGACAGATTTGGACAGCCCCATGCCCGTGCCTCAGGTTCTTGAGCTTACCCGCTTTATGCCCCTGATGGTTCCGCAGGGCACTGGACTGCATGTCTCTACGGAAAACAGGGAGGTAGCGCGCACCGGGCGATGCGCCTCATTCTGACGCCCTCAATCGATGTGAGATTCAGAAGGCTGCTAATCACCAACGGCGTACAATGTAACGGTCCCAATCAGCCAACGTGATAGGACGCATTGGCTACGAAGTGAAGGGACCGTACGCAGCGCGGTACAGAACTGGGGCCTCCCCAAACAGCCCTATTCCCTATCCTCTTCGAGTTCTCGTGGTTAATCCGAGCTTCCAACTGGCATATCCGCCCCCCGCCAGCACCAGCCAGAGAAGCCCGCCATCCACGGGAACCCCATCCCCACCCCCCAGGTGATTCTTCGTTGACACGTCGTTTTCAAAAGAGGGCTGCGTCCGAGACGACGAGCGTTGCTTCCCCTCCGCCCATTCCGGCACGCGCTCAACGCTCGATTCTCGTTCGGTCGGAAGTTTTTGCTCGGATTGGGCGTCCGGCGACGACTGCCACGACTGCGCATATCCCTCCGAGGTGAGCAGTGCTCCTCCACCCAAAAGAATCCCTACAATAACCAATGCTCGAACTGATACATCCATTCCGATAAGCTTAGATAAATCCGTATTGGGCGCACTTTAATGCATCGCCAGGACACCGTCCCCGAGATTGGCCAATCACTACGACTGCACCAATCCGGGGAGGCCTCCTCACGTTCCTCATGCGGGGAGCGCAACTCCTCTCGACAGCTGCGCAGTTCTCGCGCTCCCCTCTCTGCCAAAGCCTGCGTTACTTGACATGGACAACCTTCCGGACCTCTGAAAAGTCCTCTCCTCGGACACGCAGAAAGTACATGCCGGACCCCAGCTGTTTGCCGCGCATCCGAATCGATTGCGTCTCATTTGCGGGCACGCGCTCGTCGTACACGCGCCGCACCTTCCGCCCCAGCGCGTCGTAGAGGGTCACCTGTACGTCCTGCGCCTTCCGAACCGTAAGGTCCAGCGTGACCTGAGACCGGAACGGATTCGGATACGGCGTCTCGACCGCGTACGCTTCCTCCAGTCGAATCTGGGTCCGGACCTCCTTCGAAAGACTCTCCGTCCCATCAGTGTCGACCTGCTGCAGTCGGAAGACGTGCTCCCCGTAGCCAAGGTCCTTCAGTCGGTACTGATAGCTCTGTGCCTCGGTGGACGTACCCGCTCCCTCGACAAAGCCAACCTTCCGGTACTCTTTCCCTGACTTGGCCTTGTGCTGCACCTCGAACCCGGCGTTGCCCCGCTCAGTGGCAGTCTTCCATTTCAGGACCGCGTCTTGGCCCTCGGCCACCGCCTCCACAGAACTGAACTCGACGGGGAGGGTCGCCTGCTCACGGTCCACCTTCAGCTGAAATCGCGGCGTCTCCGACGACTTCTCCACGCGCTTCACGTTCGGCGTCGTCGGACGGCTCGACGCTGCCTTCACGTCTTCCTCCGTCGACTTCGACTGGTCCTCAAATTGATAGCTTTTCGACGCCCCGAGGACGATCTCCTCATCGTCGTCCGTGGAGGACGTGCCCTTCGTATCGATCAGTGTAAGCGTCCAATTCTCCGGAATGTGCTCCCACTGATGCGGGCGAATCTCGAAGGTCCCCCCGGCGTGTGCATCTCCGGGGCTGAATTGCAGATCCACCGTGAAGGACTCCTGTCCTCCGAAGCGTCGGCTCTCCTGTGCCTTCGGGACCTCGCTGCCGTCACGTCCGTCGCCGAGGAGGGAGAGGGTCGGCCCGTTGGCCCCTCGTTTCGAAAGATCGTGAGGGTCCCAACCCGTCTCGGCCGAGTCGTGGAAGAAGAGCACCGCGGCCTTGTCGGTCGACACGGTCTTCTGTCCATTCTTCGCGTTCAAGGCAAGCGCGGCGCGCCCCCAGTCGTCCTCTTCGGTCGCGGATTCCGACTTGCTTCCCACAAAGGGCACGGTTGAGGAGACCCGCCCCGTCTTGTCGAACGTAAGCTGATTGGTTCCAACGCCGACTTCGCTCCGCTCGACGAAGAAGCCCTGCCAGCGGGAGATCTTATCGCCCGCCGTTCGGCTCTTCACGAGATAGGAGCCATCCCGGGCATTCCATACGATCACGGATTGCTGGAAATCCGGATTCCCCTTATCGAGGTTCAACCCCTGCAGATCGTAGGCGTCCAGATACGGATTGCCGAGCAGGTAGAAGGCCCCGTGGCTTGAACAGAAGGCCCCGTTGCAGTAGTCCAGGTTACTCACCGTAACGTTATCGTCCTCAAACTGTGCATCCGTGGGAAGACCGAACGTGTACTCCGGATCGATCCGGTAATCCTTCGTGCCGGCCTCATCGCTGTCGTCGAGCCACAGCACAAAGCCTTTGCCCGTCGTGATGTTGTCGCTGGCACTCGGGAAACTCCAGTCCTGATTAACCGGATCCCAGGTCTGTACCATCGAGGGAGACTTCGGGTTCGGATTGTCCG
>CAYOWD010000013.1:0-27217 GCA_964407535.1 uncultured Salinivenus sp.
GCGGCGTCCAGCCCCACAATGTCGTCGTTCTGGTACACCATCGACTGCCACCACTCGTCCTTCACGTTGCGCTTCAGCTCCACGCCCATCGGTCCGTAGTCGTAGGTCGCGCTCAGGCCGCCATAGATCTCCGACGACTGCACGATGAAGCCGCGTTGCTTGGAGAGGGAGACGATGGTGTCGAAGAGATCGTCGCTCATTGGAAGGCACAGAAGACAGTGACACAGATCAAAACGAGGACGCCCGCGCAGCAAAGGTTCGCCGCGGAGACATCTCGAAGTTTAGGAAGCGCACCTGCTGGATGCAATGGCCCCTCTCATTGTTCATTGATCATTGGTGCGTCTTCCTAGTTCATCATGAAGAGGGGCGTATCTGCCAGAAGCACACTACCCTCTCAGGAATGACGTCGCTCCTTCTCTTTTGCAGTTTGAATGGACGTCGAAAGAATAGCACACAGTTGATCGGCCTCGTCCGTAATGCTACGAAGCCGGTGGGCCGGGAGGAGTTCTGCTTTTCGAATGAGCCGGAGCCATGTTTTCGTCTCACGCAGCTCTTTCAAACCAATACTGAGCTTGTGTGCAAAATCGCGCCGACTTTCGGCCGCACAGCCCTCAGAATAGTTCGGTGCCGCCGCTGTCCCACTCCGGACAATCTGGTCGGCGATATGCTGCCCCAGCCGTGTGTCCGGCAACGCGTCCGCGACATCTCCAATTCGCACCGCAAAGTCGATTAATCGATCCTCCAAGTCTTCCGGCGATAAGGTATCATTTTTCATTGCTTCATTTCGCCATTGCGTCAATGGGACAATGAGAAAATGAAAAATGGAAGCCTATTCAATCACACCGCGTTCGGCCAGGGACGTGTGGTCGGTGCCGGCAATAATGAGGTGGTCGTGCACCGGAATCCCCATCGTCTCGCCCGCCTCGACCAGCTGCCGCGTGATGCGGATGTCCTCGCGGCTGGGCTCGGGATTGCCGGAAGGGTGGTTGTGGAGACAGATGACCGCCGCCGCATCCTCCAGGATGGCCTGCTCGAACACCGCGCGGGGCTCCACGACGCTCGACGACAGGCCGCCCTCGCTGACCGTGTAGTCCCCGACGATGACGTTCGCCGTATTCAGATGCACGACCTTGAAAACCTCTTTCGCGAGGTCGCGCATGAGCGGCCCGTAGACCTCCGCCACGTCGTCGGGACAGGTCACCTGCACACGCTCGTCCTGCTCGCGCTGGGACTCGACGCGACGTCCCGCCTCGAACGCGGCGGTGAGCTTCGCCGCCTTGGCCGGACCAATGCCACGGGTCCGCGTCAGCTCTTTCGGCTTGCGCTGCGACACCGCGTGCAGGGAGCCGTACGACTGCAGCAAAGACCGCCCGAGCTCGACCGCCGAAACCGGGCCGTCGCTCGTTCGCGTCCCCGATCCCAACAGAAGTGCCAGCACTTCGGCGTCGGACAGCACCGTCGGGCCGTGCTTCAGCAACTTCTCACGGGGCTGGTCCGACGGGTCCCACTCGTGGATGGGGACGTGGTAGAGCAGCGCCGGCTCGTTCGATTCCTCGTCGGACGACGTCGAATCGGACGCAGAGGAGGCATTCGTATCAGACATAGGGGCAAGGAACTGGAGAATGAAACGACGTGCATTCTCCAGACACATCGTTGCCCCTGGTCATAACGTCCCGTGGTTCCGCCCTTTACTCCGGCACAAGCTCGTTCAGCAGGTGCGCGTTCGAGGGGCTGTTCTGCAGGTGACGTTGGAGGGCCTGCATGGCCTCGACCGGCGACCGGGAGTTGAGGGCGCGAAAGAGCTGGTTGTGCTTCTTGCGACGCACCTCGCCGAGCAGCCGCTCCTCGTTTCGGGTGCCGCTCTCTCGCAGGTTGACGGCCGGGAAAATGCGCTTGTCCGCCATCTCCCGATCAAGCACAATCTCGGAGTTGCCAGTCCCTTTGAATTCCTCAAAGATGACCTCGTCCATCTTGCTGCCGGTCTCGACAAGCGCCGAGGCAATAATCGTGAGCGAACCGCCGCCCTCCACGTTCCGGGCCGCCCCAAAGATCTGACGGGGCACCTTGAGCGCTTCTGCGTCAAGGCCGCCGGAAAGGGTCCGCCCGCTGCCGTCCACCCACAGGTTGAACGTGCGGCCGAGCCGCGTCAGCGAGTCGAGCAGCAGCACGACATCCTTGCCCATCTCCACCAGGCGCTTCGCATGCTCCAGGGCGAGGGTCGACACGCGCACGTGATTGTCTTCACCCCGATCATTGGAAGACGCAAACACGCGGGCCTCCGTGGTGCGACGGAAATCCGTCACCTCTTCGGGCCGTTCATCCACGAGGAGTGCGACCAACTCCACCTCCGGATGATTTTCCGTGACGCCGGCCGCAATGTCTTTGAGCATGACGGTCTTTCCGGCCCGCGGCGGCGACACAATAAGCGATCGCTGCCCCTTTCCGATGGGCGCCACCAGGTCAACCACACGCATCGACGTATCGTCCGGCCCTGTAATCAGATTGAGCTTCTCCTCCGGATAGATGCTGGCACCGTGCTCGAAGGTCTCAAGCTGGGCCCATTCTTTCGGTGGCATTCCCATGACGGCATCGATCCAACCAACCTGCATTCCGCCCTTTCGTCCGGGCTTGAGGTCGCCTTCCACGATCACCCCATCGCGCAGATTAAACTTGCGGATCAAGGGGGGCGGCATAAACGGATCGTCATCGTCCTTCGGTAGATCCGGCCGCAACTCACGCATGAAGCCGTATTTCTTATCCCCGATCAGTTCGAGGAGACGGCGAAACTTCTTGTTCTCGTTTTCGGACATAGTCGGTTACTCAATGAGTGATGGAGCCGACAGGAACCATTCCGGACGGGAACGACCCTGCCGATACGCTACAAAGAAATCGATCAGGGGCCCCGGGAGTTACTGGGACGACAGAATCACTTGCGCTCTGTCCAGGACCCAATCTATGAAGGTGATGCAATCAGATGACAATCCCCAACGCCCGGAGCATGCGAGCAATGCGTAGAGTCGAGTCGGGATGCGCGCAGCCGTCCAGAGGCGGTGCTCACATTGTGTGAATCCCCCCTTCCCCTGCGAGAACGTGTTCGTTGTCCTCCTGACTTGAACGTTACGCCCGATTCTTCCCTGGAACCCTACAATGACAAACCAAGAATAGCAACGCGGTATGCAACTGTTCAGCCACGTGGACGACCCGAGAGAGGGAAACAACGACCAGTGACAGAACACAGAGCAGCTTCCCCTCCGAGCCTTCACTCGCTCCGCTTCCACGAGCATCCCCCAACACAGCCCCCACAAACCGGGCGTGACTTCAATCACGGGTCGTACCTACCGAAGGGGAGTTCCTCACGCCGGTGAGGAGAGAACAAACAAACTCGCTCGACATGTACTCTGAATGTACTCTGACATCGATCCGGGAAGACAGATCCCTTCAGTCACCGGGTGGAACGCCGCCCTGCAGAGATGGTTTCCCGAAATCCTGCTCTCTGTCTTTTCTTGCCGAACTGGTTCCCTCTGTGACGTATCACGACCTCAATGTTGAGGTTTACGGCCCAAGTGAAGCCCCCCCGGTTTTGTTTCTCCACGGGTGGGGCAGCGATGCCCAGAACCTGCGCCCGCTTGCCAACGCGCTTTCGGAGACCTACCAAATCCACCTCCTCGACCTGCCGGGACACGGCGCTTCTCCCCCACCCTCCACCCCCTGGGGGGTTCCCGAACACGCCGACCTGCTACACAACTACATTGACCATGAAATCAATCAGCCCGTCACACTTCTCGGGCACTCTAACGGGGGACGTATCGCCCTATACATGGCCAGCACGGCGCAACACGCTGCGCTCGTGAACCGTCTCATCCTGATTAGTCCCTCCGGCGTGCAGCCCAAACGCTCCTGGCAGTACCACCTACGCTCCGGCCTTGCAACCACCCTGAAGGCCCCCTTCCAGGTGCTCCCGGAACCCCTCCACTCCGCCGCCATGGACTGGCTGCGGCACTCCCTCGTCTGGCGTCTCCTCGGCTCCACAGACTACAATACGCTCACGGGTGTCATGCGTGAAACATTTGTCAAAACCGTAAATCACCACCTGGACGGGGCGCTGCACCGGATTCAGGTGCCCACGCTGCTGTTCTGGGGCACCCACGACGAGGCGGTGTCGCGGCGGCAAATGGCCGTGCTCGAAGAGGGCATTGACGACGCCGGTCTGGTGGAACTGGAGGGCGCCGGGCACTACGGCCACCTCGACGATTTTGACACTGTTCTCGCCGGAACCCGACATTTTTTGGAGCACACGTAGTACAGTGTCAATGCTGACTTTGTGTATGGGAGAGGAGAAAGAAGGACCGTCCTGGGTTGCGCATCGACAAGCGGTTCGTATTGCACCCCGAGGGCACTTCTTCGTTTGCACTCAGGGCGCGTAGTTCGTATCGCGTGATGGGGAGCCTTGGCGTTATGCGTTGCGTCCTCCCGTTCACATTCGTACGACAGTCTTGCCCTGCATACGGTTGATTCTGCAGTCGCGTGCTCATCCTGTTTTTCCGATCTTCCTTGCCTGTACGACGGCGCTTCCGATGACCATCGCCCTTTTCGTTCTTGCCACAATCGCCACCCTGTTTGCCGGCTGGCGTGCTGCCCGGCGCACCCGGTTCTTTCTCCACATTTTCCAGTTGGAAACCTACAAGTTTGACCGCTACGGCCGCTGGCTTAAAGAGCACCCGTTTTCGGCCGTATTTCGGGGATCGCACGCAGCGGGGGCCACGGTGCTCGTGCTCGGGACGGTCGGCGCCACGCTGTACGACCCCGCCTGGACGGCCGTCGCGGTGCTTCCCCTCTGGGCCCTGGCGTTCATCTCGTCGCGACGATATCGGAGTGACCAAGAGAAGAAGCCGCTGGCCTTTACGGCGCGCATGACGCGTCTCGCCGTGACGACGGGCATTCTGACTCTCCTCCCCGTCGTGATTGGAGGGGGGTATGGCGCGATGCGGGGGGACCCGAGCGGATTCCTGTGGTATCTCCTCGGCTTCTTTGCAGCCGACCTCGGCGCGCCGCTCTGGGTGGCAATTGGCGCTGCTCTCATGCAGCCCGTCGAAAACAGCATCCAAGAGGGCTTCAAACGAGAGGCCCGGCGACGGCTACGGGACCGCCCGGACCTCTCCCTCGTGGGCATTACCGGCTCGTACGGCAAGACCAGCACCAAATTCATCGTCGCCGAACTGCTGCGGCAGAAGTACAACGTCTACGCCACGCCCAGCTCCTACAATACCCCGATGGGGCTCTGCCTCGCCGTCAACGAGGACATGAGGCCCGAACACCAGGTGCTGGTCCTGGAGTACGGCATCCGATACCCCAACGACATGGACGAGCTCTGCACCATTGCGCAACCCGACGTGTCGGTCGTCACCACCATTGGGGTCGCCCATCTCGAAACGATGGGGTCGGTCGACAACATTGCCCGCGAGAAACGCAAGCTCGTCGAGTATGCCAACGATGAGGGGCCCACCATCCTAAACGCCGACGACGAGCGGGTCGACGCGATGGCCGAACAGGCCTCCGGCCCCGTGTGGCGCATCTCCGCGGAGGGCAACGAGAATGCCGACATTACCGCCCACAATGTCCGCTACGACACCAGCGGCACCTCCTTCCTCGTCCGCGACGACACCGGGGCCGAGGCGACGTTCCAGACGCAACTGCTCGGCGCCCACAATGTCACCAACGTGCTCCTGGCGGTGGCCGTGGGGCGCAGCATGGACCTGCGCCTCCGTCAGATGGCCCACGCCGCCCAGCGTATCGAGCCAATCGAGCATCGCCTCCAGCTCCGGCCGGAAGGGGATCGCACCGTCATCGACGATGCCTTCAACTCCAACCCGGTCGGCGCTCGCAATGCGGTCGAGATTCTCGGTCGGATGAACGGCGGTCGTCGCGTTATTGTCACGCCGGGGATGGTGGAGCTCGGGGACCGGCAGTGGGAAGAGAACAAAACCCTGGGCACGCATATTGCCGAGCACGACATCGACCTTGCCGTCCTTATCGGCGACGAACAAACCGCCGCCATTCAACAGGGCCTCGCCGACGCCGGTTATCCTGCGGACCGCATCAAGGTGTTCCCGTCGCTCTTTGAGGCCCAGGACTTTCTGGACCGTAATCTGGACGCCGACGACGTGGTGCTCTACGAGAACGACCTCCCCGATCAATATTGATTGCCGAGTGTCGAATTTCGATTTGCGAATTGAGACTCCAGCGGCATCCCCTCCCCCTGCTCCCTTTCTCCCACGCTCCCTTTCTCCCACGCACCCGCTCTCTTTCTCATACTGTTTCCGTCCCATGATGTCGTCTCGGACTTGGATGTCGGCGCCCCTATTTGCCCAACTGGTCCCCCCATACCCTTTTCATCTTCAAATTTTTATACCTTCAATGGATCGGAGGAGCGATTCGGATCGATAGAGGGAATTGGCGTTGGAATCTCGACATTGCCGATCGGAATCCGTATCACATGCTTGATTACGAAAAACAACTCTGGGAGGACGGCTATGAACGCGTGGCGGGCCTCGACGAGGCGGGTCGGGGCTGTCTGGCCGGGCCGGTGGTGGCGGCGGCGGTCGTGATGCCGCCCGGCGTAGAGATCCCGGCGATTCAGGACAGCAAGTCCCTCTCCGAAGAGCAGCGCCTGGCCGCACGCGAGCAGATCGAGGAGGCGGCCGCGGCCTACGCCATCGCCGAGAGCTCGCCCGACGAGATCGACGATCTCAACATTCTCCAGGCGGCGCTGCAGGCCATGCGCCGGGCCGCCCGCGCCTGCGAGCCTCCGCCCGACTTCGTGCTCGTGGACGGCAACCAGTGGTCGCGCTCCCTCACCGACGCCCCCTGGCCCTACGAAACGGTGGTCCAGGGCGACGCGACGAGTCAATCCATTGCTGCGGCGTCCATTCTGGCCAAGACGGAACGCGACGCACACATGCGCGACCTGCACGATCAGCATCCCGAGTACAGCTGGAACTCGAACGTGGGATACCCCACGCAGCAGCACTACGACGCCCTTGCCGAACACGGCGCGACGCCCTACCACCGCCGCTCGTTCACGCTCTTCCGCGACGACTAATTTCCATTGGGCTTCGCGGTCCCGAATCATGCCGGCATCCATTCGGAGATGCGTTCCTGTACGCGTGCGACCACCTCGTCGACCGGCTGAGTCGCATCGACCGTTCGGTGCGCGTCCTCGTAGCTCGCCCGTCGATCCGCCAGCATCTCACTGATCCGCTCTTGCATCTCGTCCGGCGGCAGCGGGGTGCCGTCCTCTCCCTGCAGCAGCGGGCGCTGATCGGCTTCGTCCCCCACCCGTTCGAGGATCGTATCGGGATCGACCTCCAGGTAGACGATTTTCCCGTGCTCCTTGGCCAAGGTCCGGTTGTCGTCATCGACGAGGGTCCCGCCGCCGAGCGCCACAACGAGGTCGTCGGGATCAGCCGTCTTGTGCAGGGCCTCCCGTTCGAGGGACCGAAAGCCGTCCTCCCCGTCCTCGTCGAAAATCTCAGGGATGGATCGGCCGTCGTGGGCCGTGATCAGCCGGTCGAGATCGATAAAGGTGGCCCCCACGCGCGCCGCGACCCGCGGCCCGATCGTGGATTTTCCACTCGCCATGAAGCCGTTGAGATAGATGCGCATGTCCGAGTGCGATGTGTGGATTTTGGAATGCGGAGTTGTACGTTGGGCCCCCGAGAGTCGCTATGCTTCACTCTCTTTCTTCAATTGCGCCCCTCCCGCGATGCCGCGCTACCGGATGCTCATCGAGTACGACGGAACCGACTTCCACGGGTGGCAGATCCAGCCCGACGTGCCCACCGTCCAGGGCGCCCTGGAAGACGCCGTCGAGACGATTACGTCGACCCACTGCCGGGTCACCGGCTCCGGTCGCACGGACGCCGG
Source organism: uncultured Salinivenus sp. (assembly GCA_964407535.1). Lineage (GTDB taxonomy): Bacteria > Bacteroidota > Rhodothermia > Rhodothermales > Salinibacteraceae > Salinibacter. The sequence goes on from CAYOWD010000013.1 coordinate 7,924, forward strand.
GGTCCACGCCCGTCGCCAGCCGGCCCACGTGGACCTGCCCGCCGCTCGGAACCCGTTTCGCCTGCGGGGCTCCCTGAACGGCCTCACGCCGCACGCTATTGCCGTGCGGCGGGTCGAGCGGGCCCCGGACGACTTTCACGCCCGGTACGATGCCCGCCGGCGCCGCTATCATTATTACCTCCACACCGAACCCTGTGCCCTGGAGCGACACACGCGAACGCGGGTCCGGCCCGTTCCGGACTTCGATCGCATTCGGGCCGCCGCGCCGGACCTGCTGGGCACGCATCACTTCGGCTCGTTCTGCCGGACCCAGTCGGCCACCAAGAATCGCGTCTGCACGATCTCGCACCTCCGCTGGGTGGACGAGGCCGAACGGGGCTTCTGGCGCCTCGAAATCGTCGGCACTCGCTTCCTGCACGGCATGGTACGGGCCATCGTGGGGACGTTCCTTGAAATCGGCCGATACAAGCGCCGTGCCGATTCCCTGCCGACCCTCCTCGCCGCCCAGGATCGGCGCGAGGCCGGGCCGTCGGTCGCGCCCGAGGGGCTGGTGCTGGACACGGTCCGCTATCCGAATCCGGTGATGGGCTTCGCAGCGGCTTCTTGACCGGACTGACTCGGGGTATGCCGGTAAATCCGGTGCCACTGAAGCAGATGGCTGCGGCCTCCCGAGACCTCCGACTGGAATCCGTATCATACCGGAGAATCCTACTCGGCTTCCGACGATACAAATCCGCTACGTTTTCCGCGACCCTCCGATATGATTGGAAGTCCGAACATCGATGGATGACTTCGACCTCCGTACCCTCATTCGCTGGCTCATCTACGGCGTCCTAGGCGTCATCGGGCTCAGCCTGCTCGGCGTTCTGATCGACGTGGCAACCGCGCTACTCACCCTCGCCCTCAAAGCGGGCGTCGTCGTGCTTGTCGTTCTGTTTGTCGCCCAATTCCTGGAGGGCACCCGGACGTAATGCCGTCCAGCGCCGCTCCCGGCCTGCCCCCGGCACACCTCGGTCGGTAAGGGGTTCCTATGCCCGACGATTGATCTCATATCGATGACGACCCTGCCGTGGATGCCCCCGATGCCGTGCCCGATTCGTCTGCCAACGCGTCCCCACCGGTATACGACATCCCGGCGGAAGCCCATCTCCTGAAACGGGTGCTCGTCCACACGCCGGGTGAAGAGATGGAGCTTGTATCACCCGACAATCGGACGGAACTTCTATTCGACGACATCCTGTTCGTCGGGCACGCCCGCAAGGAGCACCTCCTCATGTGCTCGGTGTTCGAGAAGATCGTCGGTCGCCCAGACACCGTCCTCCAAATCAGTGATCTGCTGCGCGAGGCATTTGAGAAGGAAAAGGCCCGACACGCATTCGTCGAGCAGTTGTGCCGAAGCCTGCCGGAACAGAATCTCGGCACCGTGGAAGAGGAGCTGAAACGCTTTGCCCCCGATGACCTGCAACGCTTCGCCCTCACGGGCGAGTCGGACCTGTCCATCCGAATCCATCCGGTGCCCAATCTCATGTTTACGCGGGACCTCGCCGCCGTCGTGCGCGACCATGTCATTCCCATCCAGCCCGCGACCCCGGCCCGGGCTCGGGAAAACATCATCATCAACGTCGTGCTTCGCCACCACCCGCACTTTGCCCCACATGCGGACAAGATCATCGACCTGCCGACGGGCGTAACCTTCGAAGGCGGGGACCTCCTCGTCGCAAGTCCCGACACCGTTCTTATCGGCCACTCCGAGCGCACCTCCTTTGGGGCCGTCATGGCCATTGCCCACGAGCTGTTCGAGCGCACCCCGATCGAGCACGTACTGGCCGTCGACCTCCCGAAACGGCGCGCCACCATGCACCTCGACACGGTGTTCACGTTCGCGTCGCCGACCGAGGTCATTGTGTTTCCGCCACTGCTCGATACGCACGGGTTCGGCTACACCGTCCACTTCACCGCCACCGGCGCGACCGGTCAGTTCCGCACCGACATGCGGCCCAACCTTCGCACGGCCCTCGCTGATGTGCTCGACCGCGACCTCACCTACATTCCCTGCGGGGGCACCGAACGGCTTCATCAGGAACGCGAGCAATGGACCGACGGCGCCAATGTGTTTGCCGCCGCGCCGGGGGCCGTCGTGGGCTACGAGCGCAATCATCGGACCTTTCAGCGCCTGCAATCGCACGGATACCGCATCGTCACGGCCGAGAGCTTCTTGTCGTACTACGAGTCCGGGGCCTTCACGCCGGGCTCCGAAAAGGTGGCGATTCAATTGGGCGGAACGGAGCTGTCTCGGGGACGCGGCGGCCCGCGGTGTATGACCCTCCCGATGGCCCGACATGCCGTTCCCACCGGCGCCCACGAGTCCGCATGAGTCCACAGACGCCGCTGTCCGTGTGCCGTTTCTCTCGCTTGCCCCCGAATGCCCGTGAGTCTACATCGTCTGATGGACACGCACCGCCGCTGGATGAAGGTCGCTCTTTCGGAGGCCGAAGCGGCCTACGAAGCCGGGGACGTGCCGGTCGGAGCGGTGGTGGTCCGCGACGACGCCATCGTGGGCCGCAGCCACAACCGCGTGGAGGAGCGCAACGACCCCACCGCCCACGCTGAACGACTTGCGCTGACCGACGCCTGCAACACCCTCGACCGCAAGCACCTTCCCGATTGCACACTGTACGTCACGCTTGAGCCCTGCCCCATGTGTGCCGGCGCCATCGTCCTGGCCCGCCTGGAACGCCTCGTCTACGGCGCCCTCGATGAAAAAACGGGCGCGGCTTCTACCCTTTACGCCATTCCCCAAGACGACCGGCTCAATCACCAAGTCGACGTCCTCTCTGGCCTCGAAGCGAAGGCCGCCGCTGCCCTCCTGAAACGCTTCTTTCAGGAGCGGCGGAACAGGTAAGTCGCAGCCGTTCCCAATTTGTTTTGGAATTCCTGGTTCTTATGTTATCTGGAGATTGAGCACCGTCGACTTGAAGACGACCATTGTCCCGTTGCCGTTAAATGATACTGCCCGCGAAGTGACGCGTGAGGGCCGGTCGCATTCTGGAACGGAGGCTCGCCCTGCACCAGTCCGCTCGGAATTCTACACCGTTCTGCCGCCGGCAATTCGCAGAACTACCGACCATCGTCTCCTGTCATGCAGATCACCTGTTGGGGGGTGCGGGGATCCATCCCGGCACCGGATCCGAGCAATCAGCGCCACGGCGGCAATACGTCCTGCGTCGCCGTCGAGATGGACGAACGCATTCTCATTCTCGATGCCGGCACCGGCATCCGCACTCTCGGTCGGGACCTGCTCGATACCCACAAGCCCATCTATATTGCCCTGACCCACGTGCACAGCGACCACGTGGAGGGCTTTCCCTTCTTTAAGCCGCTCTACGAAGAAGATCGCATCATCTACCTCCTCGATCACGTCTACGAGGACACCCAATGGTCGCTGCTTGAACGCTTCGACGGCTTCCATTTTCCCCTGACGGCCAACGCCATCCCGGCGACGATTCATCGCATCGAGTCGGACGGCGTGTCGTTTCTCAACGGGCAAGGGTTTTCTCTCTCTCGGCGTCCGGTCAATCATCCGGGCGGCGCCTACGGCTACCGAATTGCCCTCAACGGACGAAGCGTGGTCCACATTCCGGACAATGAGATTGACCCACCGGCCCAAACAGTGGCCCCGTTTGCGGACCTGGTCGACTTCTGCGCCGACGCCGATGTGCTCATCCACGACGCTCAGTACCGCACGAACGACGTCCCCGAAAAATCAGGATGGGGACATAGCATTCTGCCCGACACCTGCCGACTGGCCCGCGAGGCCAATGTGGATCATCTCGTGTTCTTCCACCACGACCCGGAACGGTCCGACGAGGAACTGGATGCGATGGAGAAAGAGGCGCGCGATCGCCTGTCGACCTACGACATTGAGTGCACAGCGGCCTACGAAGGACTCACGCTGTAGTCACCACCGCAGGCGAATCTTTCCCCCCGAATCCGGCGAACAGATTCGGGGATGGAGGCGTGATACCAAATCCGGCTAAAGAATTCGGGGGCGTAGATGCAATAGCAAAGGTGCAAGCACTTGGGCCTCATGCACATCCCCCGACAGTAGTCCGGACACTGCGCATACTCTGAAGAAATGGCCTCGTCCCCCCAAACACGAATTTCAGTCGGCAGGGTCGAAACCTCGGGCGCCTTTACCAATTCGTAGACATGTTTTGAAGCCCGCTTCCGGTGCTCTCTGTGCTAGAGGCAATACTTCACGTGCACTCTCACGGATCGGTAATTCTATAGCCCTCCAGAACCCGCCTGCAGCTAGCGGACACGCCAAGTTCACAAATTGACGATTCATACCAAATCGCTTATAAAGTTCGGGCTTGCGGATGTGTCAGGCAAACTGGTTCGGCGGCGTACCAGTACGGCTGCGGAGCTGGTATCAAACTCTCTCCGACGTTCGGGGGAGCTGTGCTCAATGCGATCATTTTCAAGTCATCTGGTCATCACCAACCGAGATCAGCAGGACTCCCAAATCATATTCCTCCTACCCTTCTACTCTCAGCATTGAACGTGTCCCGTTCAGGTAGATGACGGTCCGGCGTCCCAGAAACAGGCGTCTGCGGAATCCCGACCTCCCCGATCAAAGTCCGTATAGGGGGCGAGATCGATTCTCGGCATACCCGGGGTCCAAGGGCACGTTGTGGGCAATGATGGAGGAGAACCCGTGCTTAGACGTTCAGTCGCAGGGGATTAACAGGAAAAGGGGACAAATAGGAAACCGTTTTCATGTGCAAGTCTGTCTTCGTTAAATGCTGCAGCAAAAACGCATTCGTTTTTGAGGTTATTTTTTGGTAGGCGGTGAATAAATGGACGGGAAAAAACCGGTTCGTGAAATAGAAGTTCGAGGGCATAACACCAGAATAACAAGGAATTAGGAAAACACCGCGCGGGCGACTGAAAAAAATAGGTTCTCACATAGACGTTTCTATATACTTCGTTCTTGGCAGCCAGATTGTACGGATATCGGATTCCGATTCTGTTTTCGTGTCTTTTCTAGTGGTGCGTACGAGCACGGCACTGTGACAATACACAATGTTTAGAACAAAGTTATGTTTTTATGAATCCGAAGCGGACGTCTTTACATCTGTAAAGGTGACGAGTATCGTAGAGACAGCAGTTTGTCCCCACTTTGGATGGGCGCCTCTTTATAGCGCTGTAACTCGAATGAGTGGGGAGGCATTTCCAGCGTTTTCTCGCTGATTCTGATGGACGTAGGGAATGTCGAACTAGAGGAGTCGAACTGGTGGAGAGTGCATCCCCCGATCATCAACGTCCTTTCTCTCAGGTCAGGCGGGGGTCTCCCCGGTTGAGTATCCTTTCCTCAGTTCTCTTTTCTTAGTTTTCCTCTCAGAAACCATACGTACACCGTATGCAATTCTTGAACCGAAACCACTTACGATTTGCATCCCTGGCCCTCTTTGTGGCCGCCTGTGCGTTTGTGGTCAGCGCCTGTGACTCGACGACGACGGTCGAGGGGGACCAAACCAACAACGAGCCGCGAGAAACGAACTATGACGTGACCGGAAACGTGACCGGAAAAGTCCTGGACAAGGCCACCCAGGATGCAATCTCGGGCGTCCCGGTAAGCATCGATGCCCTGACGGCTGAGGGCGAAGAGACGCTTACGGACACGACGGACGCGAGCGGCGAGTTTGCATTTGCGAATGTGCCGGCTCAGTCTGCGGAGACCTCGCCTGAGGACGCGTCGGGCGATTACGTCGTGCACGTGGACGGCGACGCGGATGTCGTGGACGGCGATTACGACGATGTGCGGGCCGAGGCGACGCTCTCCTTTTCGAGCGACCAAGACTCTGGTGCCGACGCCAACAACCTTGGCGCCAGCGTGACGGTGCCGCTCACGCAGACGAATGCCTCGATTAGTGCCACGGCCACCACGGACTTTGGTGTTGGGTCCTCCTCCGATGGGATCGGCGAGATTCGTCCGGTGAATAACGTAGGCGTCACGCTCGTCCGGAAGGGCAACGCCGTTCTCGACGCCGATGGGGAAGAAACTACGCTTACCGCTGAGGACATTGACGTCGGAACCACGACCACCGACGGCAACGGAAACTTCAGCTTCTCGGGCCTCCCGGGTGGACTCGACGCTGATGAGTACTACCTCGAGTGGCAGTTCCCCAACCAGACGGTCGTGACGGACAACGGCGATGTGGCTCTGAAAAACATTCCGGACTCCGGAACCGATACGGCAAACGTCGCCCTGGAGCTGGACGTGACCGATGAGGTGGGCGCCAACCTTCCCTTCCAGCTCGTCAGTGCGCCGGAAGACGGTTTTGACTATGAAACCCGGACGCCGGAGTTCACCTTTACGTTCAACCGTGCGGTGGACGGGGCTCTCGTCGGGGGCGATGTGCTCGATGAAGACGCTCTCGAGGACATCCTCAGCTTCGACGGCGGAACCCGCAAGGCGCTTGAAACCGATGGAACCGTAAAGCCGGACGTAACGATTAGCGGCAACACGGTGACCGTCACGCCGAGCGAGCCGCTGAAGGATGGACACGAGTACACGCTTTCCGGTCTTCCGGACGACCCCAGCGTCTTCTTCGGAAGCCGCTTCGGGCAGTTTGCGGAGGTCCAGGCAGGAGTCGACTACCCGGTTGATGGCTCCGGCAATCACAACTTCTCGATCGGCGTCAGCGAGGACACACCGGATCCGACGTTCCGGATCGAGACGATCAATCCGCCTGCTTCTGCTGACACGCTCGACTACAGCGACGGCAGCGTGAGCCTCCAGGTCGTGGTGAGCAACGAGAACGACGTGCCGCTGATCACGCAGGAAGACCCTGTGGAAATCTGGGCGGACAACGGCGACGGGTTTGCGCTCGTGGGAACGAACACGCTTGGCGATCCCGGGGACTTTGCCGACACCGACTCGTTCACTGTTACCATCGACGAGCCGTTCACGTCGGAGAACAACTTTAATGATCCCGAGCGGTACAAGCCCCTTGAGGTGTACGCGACGCTCACGAGCCTCAACGGCGAAACCGGTCAGTCCGACACGAAGGAGCTCAATGACCGTAAGACGCCGCAGGTCACTGCTGCCCGCTACATCGACGAGGATGTTGAGGGCGGCGACCCCGGCGGATCGGGCTCGAATGATGAGCAGAATGACCGTAATGTCGAGCGTCTTGAGGTCGACTTCAACGAGCCGATGGCTGAGGGCTCGTTTAACACCAGCGACTTCAACGTGACCGACAACAACAACGTTAGCATCAACAGCGTTGCTGAGGTGGACAATCAGGACGGTGGATCGACCGTTGTCCTTGAGCTCGATGAGCTCGACCAGTCCAACGTCTCTTCGGATAACTTGACCGTTGAAGGTGGTACGGACCTTGCCGGAAACGGATTGAACCAAGACGAGAACGAAGTGACGATCTCGACGCCCTAACCGCAAGGTTGATCGAGCAGAGCGTATCTCGATCTTACAACGAGGAAAGGGTCCGGGCCGGCGACGGCTCGGGCCCTTTTTATTTGTATGTGTTTTATTTGTATGTGGGAGGACAGTTGTCCCAAGTGCATGCCGGACACTGCAACGCCCTCGTGACGGCGGATCTGTTGACCGGAGCGTATCGTATTCCCCCGTGTGCAGATGTCCCTGAAACAGACCGTTCGGGACTCCCACTTGGTGGGTACGTACGAGGAGCCATGTTCACCGCGTTGAGTCTCATCACAGATCCTGCTCCCATGCAAGCTGTCTTCAACGATACCGTCGTCGCCGAGTCCGAAGATACGGTCATCGTCGAAAACAACCATTACTTTCCGCCGGAGGCGATGAACGACGAATACTTTGAACAGAGCGACCACCGCACCACCTGTCCCTGGAAGGGGGAGGCGTCGTATTATGACGTCGTCGTGGAGGGAGACCGAGCCGAAAACGCGGCGTGGTATTATCCCGATCCGTCCGACGCGGCCTCGGAAATTGAGAATCACGTCGCGTTTTATACCACGAAGGTCGATGTGGTGACCGAAGCGGCGGCGTAGCCGGCTGAATGTCAGATTGGCTCGATCTAGATCGGTGGAAACGTATTCACGGATCGGTATGAGCAAATGCGGATGGCGGAGGCGACTCCTCCTACGCCCACACGCCAAGACGCACTTGTGCGTCACGCACACACAACACCGGCAATATCGCTCTCGGGAAAGGCAGATGAGCGGACTCCCTCTTAATGGAGACTGAACACACGACTGCCTCGATGTCTACCCATCGCGTACGGGTCCACGACGGCGACGCGTGGCATGCCCTCGATGTCCAGGACGGCGCAAATCTACGACGCGTGTTGCTTCGCAACGACCTGTCGCCGTACACAAAATGGACGCGTCGGGCCAACTGTGGCGGACGCGGCCTGTGTGCCACCTGCGGCGTGCGGCTGGCGGATCCGCCTGCCCCGACGCACTGGCATGATCGGTTGGCCGCCCGCTACGGGTACCCGCGGCTCTCCTGTCAGATTACGGTCGACCGGCCGCTCACCGTCTATCTGCTGCCGAACAAGCGCATCTGGGGCGGACGGGCCCCGACGTAGCACGGCGTAGACATTGCGCCGTTGTCACCTTCGGGCCGGAACGGAGAGGCCCGTGTCCCGTGTGCGATGCTCTGTCCGAACGGGTTGGGTGCTGCCGCAAGTCGATTTTCGGGCGACGCTGACTTTGCCGTGGACCGATGGGCCCGAGCAGGGGGCCTATTCGTTGTGGATCTGTTGTGAGGTTGAATGGTGGGGTATATCCGAAGATCGGCTCCGGACCGTTCTCGCTGTAAAACCCCGGCCCCGTGGGGGCGTCGTCGGCCCCTCCACTGGCCTCCTCATCACGTTTCCGCGTTCAACTCGGCTCTGTATGCGTACGTCTCTTCCCTGGGTCCTTACGATGGCGTGGCGCGACAGTCGGGGCAGTCGGAAGCGGCTGGCACTCTATCTGTCGGCCATGGTGTTGGGCGTGGCGGCGCTCGTCGCCATCCGCGGGTTTGGCGACAACCTGAGCCGCACGGTCGACGAGGAGGCCAAGAGCCTGCTGGGGGCCGACCTGCGGCTCGAAGCCGATCAGCCCTTCGACGACTCCACCGAGGTCCTCATCGACTCGCTCGGCGGGCGCCAGTCGCGTCGCCTCTCGTTTGGATCGATGGCCGTGTTTCCGACAACCGGCGACACGCGCCTGTCGGCGGTGCGGGCCGTGGAGGGCGACTATCCGTTTTACGGCGCCCTGACCACCCGGCCCGACAGTGCGGCGGCGATCTACCAGGACGGGCGGCGTGCCCTCGTGGCGAGTACGCTGTTGAATCAGTTCGACGTACAGGTTGGCGATTCCGTCCGCATCGGCGGTACGAACTACGCGATTGTGGGCGAAATCCGGCAGGCGCCGGGGGAGTCCTCCTTCAGTGCAGCCGCGCGTCCGCCCATCTACATTCCGCGGGAGGGACTGGACCCGTCGCTCCTGGAACGCGGAAGCCTGGCGGAGTACGAGGTGTATTTTCAGTTTGCGGACGACCGCAATATCGACGAACTGGTGAGTGGAATCGAGGCATTTGCGGAGCGGCGCGATCTGGACGTCGATACCGTGGAGGAAGAAGCCGAAAACTGGAAGGAAGGACTGGGCAACTTCTACAGTTTCCTGAGCCTCGTCGGGTTCGTCGCGCTGCTGCTCGGAAGCCTGGGCGTAGCGAGTGCCGTGCACGTATACGTGCAGCGCCGGCTCGAATCGATTGCCGTGCTTCGGTGTCTCGGCGCCTCGTCCGGGCGCACCTTTCGCATCTATCTGGCGCAGGCGGCCGTGCTCGGCGTCCTCGGCGCGGGAGCGGGGAGTGTCCTGGGCGTCGGCTTCCAGGCCTTCGTGCCGCAATTGTTGGCCGACTTTCTGCCGTTCGAGATGAGCTTTGCGTTCTCCTGGACGGCCGTGGGGCTGGGCATGGGCGTCGGCGTCGGGGTGACCCTGCTCTTTGCGCTGTGGCCCCTGCTGGAGGTGCGCGGCGTATCGCCGCTGCGGGCCCTGCGGTCCAACGTGGAGGTGTCCACCGGCGGCTGGCGGGACCCGGCGCGGTGGGCGGTGGGAATCGCGCTTGCGGCAGGCGTGACGGGCGTGGCCCTGTTGCAGGCGCCCACCTGGCAGATCGGACTCGGCTACGCCGCGGGCGTGGCGGGGGTCTTCGGGGTGCTGGCGCTCGTGGCCCGCGGCATTGTCGAAGGCGTGCGTCGCTTCTTCCCGACCTCGTGGTCGTACCCGTGGCGGCAGGGGCTGGCCAATCTCTACCGGCCGCAGAATCAGACCACCGTGCTTATGCTGGCGCTGGGGCTCGGCACGTTCCTGATCGTAACGCTCGTTCTGGTGCAGAGCACCCTGCTGGAGCAGATCCGCGTGACCGGCGGCGAGGACCGGCCCAACCTCGTATTTTTCAACGTGCAGAGTCATCAGGTGGAACGCGTGGGCGACATCGTGAAGAGCGAAGGCCTGCCCCTTCTCGCCAGCGAACCCATCGTGACGATGCGACTGCAGGGGGTGAACGGACGCTCCGTGCGGGACATGCGGCGGGATTCAACAATGACGCTCACCTGGGCCCACGAACGCGAGTACCGGGTTACCTACCGCGACCACTTGACCGACAGTGAGACGCTCGTCGACGGCGAGTTTGTGGGACAGGTAGAGGGCAATCCGATTCAGTCCGGACGGGCGGTGCCGGTGTCCGTCGAGCAGGAGATTGCGCGCGAGGAATTGAACGTGGGGCTCGGCGATACGCTGACGTTCGACATTCAGGGGCGAACGGTGACGACGTACATTTCGAGCCTCCGTTCGGTGGACTGGCAGCGCATCGGCACCAACTACTTCGTGGTCTTCCCCGAAGGCGTGCTGGAAGCGGCGCCGCGAATGAACGTGCTCCTCAGTCGCACCACGAATGAGGAGGCGTCCGCCCGCGTGCAGCGGCGCGTGGTCGACGAGCATCCCAACGTGTCGGCCATCGACCTGTCGCTGGTGCTGTCGACGGTCCGGGACTTGTTTGGCCGTCTGGCGTACGTCATCCGGGTCATGGCCCTGTTCAGCATCCTCACGGGCCTCATTGTCCTCGGCGGGGCGGTTGTGGTCAGCCGCTACCAGCGGGCAGAAGAGAGCGTACTCCTAAAGACCCTCGGGGCGTCGCGCCGGACCGTGTTCACGATCATGACGGTCGAGTATTTGTTCCTCGGCGCCTTCGCGGCGGCGACCGGCATTCTGTTGGCCCTGGCCGCGGCCTGGGGGTTGTCGTACTTCGTCTTTGCGGGGCCGTTTGTGGTGGCACCGGGGGCGCTGGCCGCCACGTTTGTCGTGGTGGTGGCCCTGACGATTGGCATCGGCCTCTTCAACAGCCGGGGGTTGTACGACCGGCCCCCGCTCGACGTACTGCGAACGGAAGGGTAAACCGATGGAGCGGGGCTCGCCTCCGGAAACGATCACGTGCGCGCCCCACGGGACGGGGGGATCGGGAAGCAGGTACGCACACGCCGTGTAGGGGGAAACTCTTCACGGAGGATGAAAACACCGATTGAAACGACTCCTGTCGTTTGTGTACCACAGTACCGGTCGGCAGACAGATGGCCGCCGGACGGCTTTTCAACACGATGCATCCAGTTGGATATGGCAGAAACAGACGAGCAAATTCGCGAGGACACCGTTAGGAAGCGGGTGCAGTCGGTGCGAGAACGCATCGCCCAGGCCTGCGAGCGGGCGGGCCGATCGACGACGCCCACCATCATGGGGGTGTCGAAGACGTTTCCGCTTGCGGCCGTCGAGTCGGGGATGGCGGCCGGGCTGGACCATTTCGGCGAAAATCGGGCACGAGAGTTGCGGGACAAGGCGCGTCGCCACCCCGGGGCGTTCAAGGCTGGAGAGGTGCACTGGCATATGATTGGCCACCTGCAGACGAACAAGGCCAAGTTCGTGGCGCGGTACGCCGACTGGTTTGATGCCCTCGATCGTCCCGGGATTGCCAAAGAACTTGACGAGCGGGCGGCCCAGAACAACCGCGTTCTCCCGTGTCTGGTGCAGGTCAACATCACGGGCAAGGAGCAGAAATACGGCCTCGCCCCCGAAGACACGCACGCCTACCTCGACCACTGTGCGCGGTACAATCACCTAGCGGTGAAGGGACTCATGGCCCTGGCATCATTTGTGGAAGATCCAGAAGACGTGCGCGGGGAGTTTCGGCGCATGCGAGACCTCTTCGACACCTATGACGCCTCCAACAATCCCCGCGTGGAGATGGAGGAGTTGTCCATCGGAATGAGCAACGACTTTGAGGTTGCGGTCGAAGAGGGAAGTACCATGGTCCGACTTGGCAGTGCAATTTTCGGCCCGCGCGACTACGGGTAGCGGGGGCTGACAAGACAATCTTTTAAGGACATGTTGAAAAGACCGAAACAGAAGCAGGTTGGACTGGTGGAAATGATAAGAACATCAGTCCATTGAGAAATCTGTTGCGTCCGCGTCGATCTGGACGGGGGCGTGTCACGTTCGAATCCGGAGAGAGGGCCAATGGATTAGACAACGACGCCTCTCGTTCTGTTGAGGCTCCTGTCCACACAGTTCCTCGCCACTCTTTCTCACTTGGGGTGCAGGGGCTCCGCATACTGTCCCACTGATCGACCAACGTCATGAACCTTTCGCCGCTCGACATCCGAAAGCAGGACTTTGACAAAAGCCTTCGGGGCTACAATCCCGACGAGGTTGAGACCTTCCTCGATATGGTCGCGACCCAGTGGGAAGAGATGGAGCAAAAGCACCGGCGGCTGGAGAACAAGATTCAGGAGCTCCAGAACCAGATGGAACATTATCAGCGCGTGGAGGAGGCCCTGCAAGAGGCGCTCGACCAGACGCGCAAGAACGCGAAGGAGAAGATCGAAAATGCCAAGCAGGAAGCGAAGAACATCGTTCAGGAAGCCAAGACGGAGGCCCAGGAGATCAAGCAGCGGGCGCAGGCACAGCGGGATCAACTGGAAGCGGAGGCACAGGCCGTAGAAAATCGCCGCAACGAGGTGGTGGCCCGGCTTCGGGCCTTCCTCAACTCGGAGCTGGAGATCCTAGAGGACTACCAGGAAGGAAGTGCCTCCTCGTCTCGGGTTGACACGGACGACGGAGCGAGCGTGAGTCCGCTGGAGGAGCCCGATGTGTCTCCCCCTGAGGAATCCCCCCCCGAAGAGCCGGCGGAGTCGAGCACGGCGGACGGCCCGAGCACGTCGGAGATTGAAAGCGCGACCGAAGACATTGCCGCGGAGACCGAGGGGGAGCCCGACGTGGGCAGCGAGACCGAGGAGCGCGCCGAGCCGGCACCGCCGTCTGCATCCGCCGACGAATCGACCGCATCGACCACGCCGCGGGCGGAGCACCAGGAACCTGAGGTCGCAGAGCCGCCGACGCCGACCCCGGATTCGGACGAGCCGGCGTCGGGCGCGGACGAAGAGACGACCCCGAGCGATGCCGTCGATACGGAGGATGTGGAAGAAGAGCCTCCATCCCCCTCTTCTGCCGAGGAGGAAGAAGAGGAAGACTTTGCCGAGGAGTTTGCCGGCCTGCAGGACTCGCTCTCCAACGTACTGGACGAAGACGACGAGTTTAAGGACCCGGAGGCTGAACAGGAGGAGGGTTCGGAGGACGAGGCCGACTCTGACATCTTTGAGTCGGGACCGCTTCCGGATGTGGGCGAACTCGGGGAGGAGGACGAGGCGGAGGCGCCCGCCTCCGGTCCGGAAGAAGCCGCGGCCGAGGTTGAGGATCCTTCGGCCCCGGAGCCGCCTGCAACAGATGCGTCCGAAGAAGAGGCCCCTGTTGACGAAAGCGCCGATGACGACGGGGGATCGGACAGTTATCGGTCCTTCGACGACATCCGTGCAGAGGTATCGGGCAAAGAAGAACCGGCGGATGCGTCTGGGGACGACGAGGTCGCTGACCCGATGGTGGACGCGTCGACGACTGATCCCCCCACTGCCGAGGAATCGTCCGGGGCGGACGCGGAAGAAGACCCCTTCTCCGACGAATCCGAGGAGGAGATTTCTTCGGTCTTTGACGACCTCGACGACGAAACGGGCGAAATGGACTTTTCGTCTGCCTTCGATGAGGCAGAGAACGAGTCGCCCGACGAGCCGGAATCGGAGGCGACGGATGCGTCGGCGGGTCGTCCCTTTGTAGAGGAGTCCCCTTCGGGGGAGGAGGAAAAACCCTCTGGAGAGACGACGGAGGACGACGTAGACACCGGACCGCCGTCCATGACCGTACCCGATGAAATGAGTTCGGAGGAGTCGGAGGTCGACGCGCTTTCTGAGGAGGAAGAAGACGACCTGGAGCGCGCCATGCGGTCCCTGTTTCCCGTGCTTCCCGATGAGGACGAGGAGTCCCCGTCCGACACGGCGTCGGAGTCAACGGAGAAAAAGGACGAGCCGACCTCCATGGAACGGGCCGATACGGGAGCGCAGTTTGATGCCATTAAAGAAGACGTGCAGAACCGAAAGGCCGAAGAGGAAGAAAAAAAGAAGTCTTCGAAGCCATCGCCGGACGATGAGGCTTCAACGGAAGAGATTGAAAAGATTTGGAGCATCCTCGAAGACATGGAGTAGCGTGGACAAGACGGCAAGTCCCACTCCGGGGAGGGAAAGGCGTGCTCCGCCATTCGTCAACGGGCTGGTTCACGGCGTGCCTGAGAACTCGTTTGGCGAGCCATCTGCGGCCCCTCCAGAGAGCACTCGGTGACGGCAATCTAGATGAGCTCGTTCTCAGCGCTGCGACTTCGTGGCTCTCGTGCAAGAAAACGTCTGCATTGGAAACCTGAGATCTTCTCTCCGGTCGCCCCGCTACAGGCACGCGAGCGTGTCCGCTGCAGTTTGGGCGCTGGTTTGCACGTCGCCCCCTGTGTCTCGGCTTCCCCCTCCGCCCGCTCAACAGGTGCCGAACGCTTCCTCCTGGCTCCTCAGGCCCTTTTCGTCCGGGAAACGGGAACGGGGGCAATCCACTTCTGCGCCTCAGCACGGGAACGAGCGTGAAGTCGGAAGAAAAGTCCGTTGAGCAGCGGACGGAGCGGAGCCGCACGTTGCGTCTCTCCGTGGCTTGAGGCATCTTGTCTACGCTCTGTGCGCCCCTGCGCGTACAGACCGCTGTTTCCATCTGAGTTCTGTCGTTGATTGTAGAGCGTATGGACGCCGAGTCGCCCTCCCCGGATTGGACTGTTCACAAGTTTGGCGGGACGAGCCTTGCCGACCCCGACCGCATTCGTCACGTGGCGTCGCTCGTGGCCGAGCAGGCACCGCCGACGGCGGTCGTCGTGTCGGCCATGAGCGGGGTGACGGATCGCCTGCTTGACCTTGCCGATACGGCCCCCTCCGACCAGAACAATCTCCACGGCAAGCTGGAGGCCCTGTGCGATGAGCAGCGCGCCGTCGTCACGGAGCTGTTGTCCGGCGACGAGGCGTCGCCGTTGCTTCGGGCCCTGGATGCCGATGTGGACGATGTCGACGACGTGCTGCGGGCCACGCGATTGATGCGCACGGCCCCGTCAACGGCTCGCGACCTCGTGGCCGGCTACGGCGAACTCTGGTCGGCCCGGCTGCTGGCAGGTGTGTTGCGCGCGCAGGGCGTGTCGGCCGCGGCGTGCAATGCCCGCGACGTTTTAGTGGTGGAGCACGAAGCGCTCGGGCCGGTTGTGGACTGGGAAGCCACCCGGACGCGGTTCAACGAATGGCGCGCCAAGCAGGACGCGGATGTGTATGTCATCACCGGGTTTATCGCCTCGACCCCCGAGGGCGTCCCCACGACGCTGGGTCGAAACGGCTCCGATCACTCGGCGGCCATCTTTGCGTCGCTCCTGGAGGCGTCGTCGCTCACGATCTGGACGGACACCGACGGGGTCATGAGCGCCGATCCGCGGTACGTGCCCGATGCCCAGCCGCTTGATTCGCTGACCTACGAGGAGGCCATGGAGCTGGCCTACTTCGGGGCGCGGGTGATTCATCCGCGCACCCTGGCCCCGGCGGTCGAACAGGAAATTCCAATCTCTATCCGCAGCACCTTTGCGCCGGAAAAGCCCGGCACGCGCATCCATCTGGAGGGCACCGGCGAGTCGGTCGTCAAAGGCTTTTCGACGGTCGACGACGTGGCACTGCTCAACCTGGAGGGCACGGGCATGATTGGCGTGCCGGGGATTGCGCGCCGGCTCTTCGACGCGCTGGAGGACCGCAACGTGTCCGTGATCCTGATCTCCCAGGGCAGTTCGGAGCACTCGATCTGCTTCGCCGTGCCGCAGGCGCAGGCCGAGACGGCCCGCGAGGCCACCGAGCAGGCGTTCTACGCCGAGATGGATCGGGGACAGATTCAGCAGGTCGACGTGACGCCCGACTGCAGCATTCTGGCCGTCATCGGCGACCAGATGTCGGGCACGCCCGGCGTGGCCGCCACCTTCTTCGGGGCGCTCGGCGATGCGGGCGTTAACGTGCGCGCCATCGCACAGGGGTCATCGGAACGCAATATCTCGGCGGTGGTGGACGGCGACGATGCGCAGCGCGCCCTGCGGGCCGCCCACGCCGGCTTCTACCTCTCGAAGCGCACACTTTCGATCGGCATCATCGGGGCCGGTAACGTCGGCGGGGCGCTCCTTGACCAGATCGGCGATCAGGTGGAACGCCTCCGCGAGGAGCAGGACATCGACCTGCGCGTGCGGGGCGTGACCACCACGTCCAAGATGCTGCGGGCCGAGCAAAGCATCGATTTCGACGGGTGGCGGGATGCGTTAGCCGAAGGGGAGGAAGCGGACCTGGACGCGTTCGTAGATCACGTGCAGACCGACTATCATCCGCACACGGTGCTCGTGGACTGTACCGCCAGTGAGTGGGTCGCCGAGCACTATGAGGACTGGCTTGAGCGCGGCATTCACGTCGTCACGCCCAACAAGCGCGCCAATACGGCGTCGATGGAGACCTATCGCGCCCTCAAGGACGCGAGCCGCGGCACCCGACCGGACTATCTCTACGAAACGACCGTCGGGGCGGGCCTGCCCATTATTCAGACGCTCGAAAACCTGACGGAGACCGGCGATCGGGTTCATCATATCGAAGGCATCCTTTCCGGCACGCTCTCGTACCTCTTTAATGCCTTCGACGGGGACCGTCCGTTCTCTGAGATCCTGACGCAGGCCCACGAGGCGGGCTTTACCGAGCCCGATCCCCGAGACGATCTGTCGGGCATGGACGTGGCGCGAAAGGTGGTCATTCTGGCCCGGGAGATGGGCCTGGAGTTGGAACTGAACGACGTCACGGTGGAGGGCCTGGTGCCGGATGCGCTGGAGAATGGGAGCGTAGACGAGTTTCTGGAGCACCTCCCCGAGCACGACGACACGATGACCGACATCCTGCGCACGGCGCAGGCGGAGGGCAAGGTGCTGCGCTTCGTGGGAAGCGTGGAGCGAGACGGCACGGCGTCGGTAAAGCTGCGGCGGTACCCGGCCGACCATGCGTTTGCGCGCATCAGCCACACCGACAATATCGTGCGGTTCCAGACGGACCGGTATCAGAAGAATCCGCTCATTGTGCAGGGGCCGGGCGCCGGGCCGCAGGTGACGGCGGCCGGGGTCTTTTCCGACCTTCTGCGGCTCATGACCTAACGCAAGCGGCTGGCGACGGTCGATTCCGACTCCGGAACCGCGGAGCGTTACGGGGAACAGGGGGGCGGTTACCTCGGAGGTCCCTTTTTGCGGTCCGGCCCGTCGGCGGGATGATCTAGACACGATATCAGGAGGACGGGGACGCCCTTTCGGACGCTATGGACGAGACGAAGACCGATGTGATTGAGTCGTCGAACGAGACATCAAAGGAAGTCACCGTGTTTGCCCCGGCATCGATGGGCAACGTAGCGGTGGGGTACGACGTGCTGGGCAGTGCCCTCAACTGTATGGGCGATCGCGTGACCGTGCGTCGGCTGGAGGAGCCGGTGGTGCGCGTCGAGAGCATCACGGGGCGCGTTCCCGACCTCCCGACGGCCCCGGAAGACAACACGGCGACCAAGGCCCTGCTCCATCTGCAGACCGAGCGGGAGCTCGACTTTGGATTTGAGGTATCAATCGAAAAGGGCATCCCGCTGGGATCGGGACTGGGGGGGTCGGCGGCGTCGGCCGTCGGGGCCGTTGTGGCGGCGGCTCAGTTGCTGCCGGAGGCGCCGTCGGCCGATGCGCTGTTGCCGCACGCGTTGGTCGGGGAGAAGGTGGCCAGCGGGTCGATTCATCCCGACAACGTGGCGCCCTGTTTGTACGGCGGCATGGTGCTTACGCGCGAGATCGATCCGCCGGACGTGGTTTCGATTCCCGTCCCCGACCGCATCCGCTGCGTCCTCGTTCGGCCCGATCAGGTCATCGCCACCCGCGATGCCCGCGCCTGCCTGCCCGACTCCCTGCCGATTGAGGATTCCGTCCGGCAGACGGCGCACCTTGGAGCGTTCATAGCGGGCTGTTATCGGGACGATCTGGCCCTCATCGGACGCGCCCTGCGCGATCTCATCGTGGAGCCGCATCGGGCGTCGCTCGTGCCGGGGTTTTCGGCGGTGCAGTCCGCGGCAATGGAGGCCGGCGCGCTCGGGTGTTCGCTGTCGGGCGCCGGGCCCACAATCTTTGCGTGGAGCGACGGGCCGGCCGCCGCCGAATCGATCCGGGACGCCATGGTGACCGCCTTTGAACAGCGCGACATTGCCACGGAGGCATGGATTTCCCAGATTCCCGAGAAAGGGGCGCGCGTCGTGGAGCCCACTCCGGCGTCGTAGGGATCGCCTCAGTCGATGGAAAGTTCGCTCACGCGCTGCTCCGCCTCTTCGAGCCGGGCGAGGCAGTCGTTGGCCAGTTCGACCCCCTCCTCGTACGTGTCAATGGCGTCCTCCAGCGAGGCGGGATCGTCTTCCAGGGATTCGACGATGTTCTCCAGTCGGTCGAGCGCGTCTTCGAACGAGCGGTCGTCGGACGAGGCATCGGTCGGCATAAGTGGAGAAATTCGAGGTGGAGAAGGACCGACGAATAGGCGTCTCGGATCAATACGGGACGCAACGAGAGACGGTCCGGGGGACGGGGAAAACGCCGGAAAATTCGGATCGGCGTCACACATGGACGCCGGCAGACACGAATTCTGATAATCGTATTTTTCCGCAACGCTAGTCTTCTACTTTTATGGATCTCGGACTTCAAGATCGCGTCGCTATCGTAACCGGTGCCAGTCAGGGCATCGGCAAGTACATTGCCGAAGCCCTT
>CAYOWD010000014.1:0-14238 GCA_964407535.1 uncultured Salinivenus sp.
GGCCATCGGGCGGCCGCTGCGATGGGACGACAGCCTCTTCGGCTACGACGTCGACGACGAGAACGAAAAGGACCTTTCGTTCAGTACGACCGACAGTGCCCCGTATGCCCCGCTCGGAGCGGTCGTCGAGGAAACATTTGCGTGGGGAAATGACCAGTCCCCCGAAATTCCCTGGGAGGACACGATTATCTACGAGACGCACGTGAAGGGAATGACGAAAAAACACCCGGAGGTGCCCGGTCCGCTGCAGGGAACGTACCTGGGCCTTGCCTGCGAGCCAGTCATCGAGCACCTGAAGAAACTCGGGGTCACGACGGTACAACTGCTGCCCGTCCACGCGAAGCTCCAGGACCGTCATCTTCTCGAAAAGGGCCTCCGCAACTACTGGGGCTACAACACCCTTGCCTACTTCGCGCCGGAGCCGGAATACTCGTCGAACGGGCCGGTGACCGCAGTTCGAGACTTCAAGATGATGGTCCGGGCCCTGCACGACGCGGGCCTGGAGGTGATCATCGACGTGGTCTATAACCACACCTGTGAGGGCAACCAGATGGGGCCGACCCTGTCCCTACGGGGAGTCGACAATCGGACCTACTACAAGCTCAACCCGGACGACAACCGGTACTACATGGACTACACCGGGACGGGCAACACGCTCGATCCCGGCGACGCCTACGTTCTCCAGATGATTATGGACAGCCTGCGGTACTGGGTGACCGAGATGCACGTGGACGGGTTCCGGTTTGACCTCGCCTCGGCCCTGGCCCGCGAGCTGTACGACGTCAATATGCTCGGGTCCTTCTTCAAGGTGGTGCAGCAGGACCCCATTCTAAGTCAGGTCAAGCTCATTGCCGAGCCCTGGGACGTGGGGCCGGGCGGCTATCAGGTGGGCTCCTTTCCCTGGCAGTGGGCCGAGTGGAACGGCCGCTACCGGGATGCCCTGCGCCGGTTCTGGCGGGGCGACGGCGGCCTGACCGGGGAAGTGGCCACGCGCATGGCCGGGTCCAGTGACCTCTACGAGCGCAGCGGACGCCGTCCGTTTGCGTCCATCAACTTCGTTACGGCCCACGACGGCTTTACGCTCGAAGATCAGGTGAGCTACAAGCACAAGCACAACGAGGCCAACAAAGAGGACAACGAGGACGGCCACGATCACAACTACTCCGTCAACTGCGGGGTGGAGGGCCCGACCAACAACCCGCAGGTCATCGAGTGCCGGGAGCGCCGCAAGCGCAGCCTCATGGCGTCGCTTATGCTGTCACAGGGCGTGCCTATGATTCTCGGGGGCGACGAACTCTCCCACACGCGACGGGGCAACAACAACCCGTACTGTCAGGACAACGAGATTACCTGGTACGACTGGGACCTGAACGACCGGGAGGAGAAATTCCTGGAGTTCGTGCAAAACCTCACCTCGTTCCGGAAGGAGCACCCGAGCTTTCGCCGTCGGCACTTCCTGGCGCCGGTGGATGGGGACGACGGCAAGGGGGACGTGCTCTGGTGGCATCCCGACGGACGAGAGATGAGCAACGAGGACTGGCACGACGAGGGCCTCCGGGCCTTTGGGTATCTGCTTCGCGGCATGGACCTGGAACCGGACCTGCAGGGACGACCCCGACGCGACGACTCCTTCCTCGTACTCATGAACCAGGGGAGCGATCAGGAGCCGATTCAACTCCCGAAGGAGACCAACGAGCTTGAGGACGTGAGCTGTGAGGCATGGCATCTCGTTCCCGAGCTTGCAGAGGGCGAGCCGAAGGATGGGCCGTTCGAGCCGGGAGGGGTGATGACGCTTCGTCCAAACCGCCTCATCGCGCTCCGGGCCGAGCGGTGAGGAGAAATGAACGAGGACGCCCTGCCGGTCCCGGTCGCTCGGGCCGGCGCAGGGGGGGCGTTATACCAACTCCGCAAGCTCCGTTGGGGTATGTGAGTGTGGAAGTATGTGGGTATGTACGTGAGGCCCATATGCTTGCGGCCCTACCGACACATCTGCAATCCCGAACTTTGTAACCGGATTTGGTATGACTCGTGAGCCTGATCCAGCTTCCCTTGCGCATCACGCAATACCAATCCCATCGGTAGGTAAAGAATAGCAGGCTTCAGGGTATTCAGAATGAGTGCTGACACTGAACTACGTCCCTGAATCCTTCGGCTGGATGGATCCCTCCACGAGTCCGCGCTGGTGGGCGTACGCTGCCATCTCGACGGTATTGCGGAGCTCCAGCTTGGCCTGGATGTTTTCCCGATGCTTCTCAACCGTCCGATGGCTGATGTTGAGGCGCTCCCCGGCTTCGCGGCTTGTGTGGCCCTCGGCGGTCAGTTGGAGCACTTGGCGTTCACGGTCGGTGAGGGTCTCGAATCGACTCTGAATTTCGGACTCCGATCGCTGAGCAGTGATGAGGTCTTCCGACAAGTCGCTGCTCACGTATTTCTCGCCCTTCATGACCACCTGAATGCCTTCCAAGAGCTCGTCGAGGGGAGAGCCCTTGAGGACGTACGCGTGGGCACCAAGCTGAAACGCTTCGCTCACGTAAGAATCTTCCCCGTGCATGGACAAGACCACCACCTTTGTTGCCAGGTCGAGACGACGAATCTTACGAAGTACGTCGAGGCCGTTGAGGCTGGGTAGGCCGAGGTCTAGAATGAGCAGATCGGGCTCATGCTCCTTTAGGAGCGAAATGGCTTCGAGCCCGTCGCCGGTCGTGTCGATCACCCGGGCTTCCAGTTGATTGGTCAGTAGATGCTCAAGACCCTGACGAGTAACATCGTGATCCTCGACGATGATGGCAGAGATTAACATGAGGCCGGTGACTGTTTCGATATAGGGAGAGAAGATGGGAGTGATGGAGCGTCCCAGACCGAGGTTCAATCGAAAAAGGGAGCGAGGGTCGCTTCGGCATCAAGCCTCCGCGCATTATCGGGGTGGGGACCCCCGTCTCGGACTGAAACGACACCACCAATCCGGATAAAGACGTACTTCACGTCCCCCGAAGAGGTTCAAAAAAAGTAAACAATTGGTTTATAAAGTAGGCGATTCTGGCGGAGAGGGGGACAAGAGGGGGGGCATATCAGCGGGTTACGGGAGGGGGCGGGCACTACTCGGAGGAGGTAGGCAGCGCCACGAGACTGAGGGGAAGGGTAATGGTGAGGCGCGTTCCGACGCCGGGAGCGGTGCTGATCGTGAAGGATCCATTCAGTTGTTCGACGCGCTCTCGTATACCGGCAAGGCCATAGTTTTCGTCGTCGGAGAGTTGTTCGGTGGTGTCGAAGCCGGTGCCGTGATCGATGATGTGGAGGCGCAGCTTCCGGTTGGTTTTGTTGAGGATGACCTGCGCTGAGTCGGTCTGAGCATGGTGGGCAACGTTGAGCAACCCCTCGCGCAGCACGCGGTACACAACGCGTTCGAGCAGGGAGGATAGGCGTTCGTCGTTTCCGAGCTCGTTGTGAAACGCGATTTCGAGGCCTTCGCGCTCTTCGAGCGCACCCACGAGTCGCGAGAGGGCTTCTGACAGCCCGTAATCTTCCAGGAGGTGCGGGGATTCCTCTTGCGTTAGGTTCCGGACGACGTGTGAGATGGAGTCGATTTGCTCTTCGAGCGGTCCGAACAGGTCGTTTGCCAGGGTGGCGTCGTCGACGCGCGTCCGGGCCTGATCAATTTCCATTTGCAGGGAGGTGAGGAGGCCGCCCAACTGGTCGTGCATGCGTTCGGCTAGTCGCTGTCGTTCTTTTTCCTGGACCTGCATGAGGCGTTCGTTCATGCGTCGGCGCTCGGTAACGTCGCGTTGGACCGATACCCAATGGGTGATGGTGCCGGCCTCGTTGTGGACCGGGGCAATGCTCCAGTGATTGACGTACGGCGACCCATCTTTCCGATAATTAATGGCTTCGCCCTCGAAGGAGAGGCCCTGCTTGAGACGCTTCCGAAGCTGGTCGAGAACCCACGGTTCGGTTTCGGGGCCCTGGAGAATGCGGGGCGTCTTCCCGACCACTTCGTGGGGTTCGTACCCGGTGATCTCTGTAAAGGCAGCATTCACGTAGATGATCTGGGGGCCGGGCTTCTCTAGCCGTCCCTCCGTAATAAGAACGGCCTGTGTCGTCTGCTTAATGACCGATTCTAAGAGTGGAGATCGTTTTTTGTCTTCCTTCGGCAGGGTCATTTTGGCACGCTCAATGTGAGAAAATGGGAGTACGGATTTCAGTTAGCGATGTTGGAAGCCCGTTGCGGACGGGGTGAACCGAACGAGGGGTTCTGAAAAGATCGAGGGCAAAAGTGAGAACCCCTGTGTGCCGAGATGGCTGCGGTTTCCGGAGCATCTCTTCGGGAGAAGAGACGGAATCCTCTTCGTCTGGGCGCAGCCCAAGATGACTTCCTCTTTTCAGTCCGGGCGCACTCCAATCAGAGATTATAATTATAAAGGGGACGAGAATGAACGGGGCACACGCGGAGGATGTCCGTCGTCGCATTGGATTGGCCAATCGGGAACTCAGAGATGCTGTTCAGCAAGACATCTACGGCCCCCGAGAGCCTCCCTCGGTCGGGGGCATCGAGATGGTCTTGTGCCCAGCACTACGCCCTCGTAGAACTCGCGCAGCATGGCGTCTGCATTCACCTGGCCACTCCACGCTGGCCCACCAGTGTGCCGGACCCATGCGGACATCATTGTGCAGCTTTGCCCACTGTGCCTCGGCCTCGCATCTGCTCACAAGACAGGTTTTCAGGCCATTGCGCCTTTGCGGCTGCACAAAATTATTCATCCATGACAAATTCTCAACGTTCGAGGGAGGTCGTCAGTTTAGCACGAGGCGTTGCCCCATCCATGGCACGGCAGCAGACGACGATTTGGGGACGCCATTTTGTTCGAGCGATTGAATAGGAGAACCGCGTGAGGCTCCGGGCCGCTTGGCGGGTGTCCGGGGGGTGAGTGCGCAAACAGCATTCCCTATTCCTGCGGGACACGTTTGCTTGAATTTGCACGTCCGGGCTGCATCGTTTCGGGCCCGGGTCGGTACCTGTACGTACTCTTGTGCCTGTACATAATCCTCGGAGCCTGCATGATTCCGGTCTGGTTGACCGATACCGTCACGAGCGACTTGAACCGTGCATTGCATTACACGCAGTTGTGGGGACTACACGGCATGGAGCTCCGGACTGTCGGGGGACCGGACGATCGGATTCCATTTGTCAACGAGCAGCAAATCCGGGGGCAAATGGAGGAGACGGAGTTGTTGTTGGGGAGTGTGGTGCCCTCCATGTTTGAGGGGCCGGTAAGCGACCGTGCCGCCTGGATGAACGACCTCATTGAGTTTGAGGATACGCTCAAGCTTTGCAACCGAATCGAGTGCCCCCGCGTGACGATCTCGCCGTTTGCCGCGGAGCCGGATGCCCCCCGCGAGACGATTGTGGATGCGCTGCGCCGAGCGGGGGACAAGGCGGAGGAGCACGGCGTGCTCCTGGCAGTGCGGAATGGACCGGAGACGGCGTGTCCGACCGGGGCGGCGCTGGCGGACGTCTTGACGGCGGTGGGGCATCCCTCCGTGCGAGCGGCCTGGAATCCGGCCGGGGCGCTCCGGGCCGGGGAGGACCCGCTCGACGGGCTCGTCTCGCTGGCCGGGCTCGTGACCCTCGTGCGCTGCAGCGACGGGTACGTGACGGAGGACGGGTACTGGGAAGATGTGACATTGGGCACCGGGGCGGTGGGGTGGCGCGAGCAGTTTGAGCTGTTGCATGCTCGGAATTTCCGGGGGCCCATTAGCCTGGAGGTGTACGTCGAGCCGCGACCGGAAGAAGGATTGCGGTCGGCGACGACCCTGATCCACATGCTTCGGGACGTGCGCGCCGGGGCGTCTTCTGGCTAAGGCCGCTCGGGTGCTCGACGGCCTTTCCGCATTCTCTCGACGGCAAGGGCCTCCACGCTTCCGCTCGTTCGAAGCAAGGGGGCGATCAACGGCGAGGGGGCTGCGTTCTCGAACGCGCTCCGACGTGCAACTGCTCCGCTTCCGGCCGTTGGTTGGGAAACCCGGCCCGACGGCACTCGTTGCTTTCTCGGACGCGTTATTGAATGCATCTTTTCGAATTGCTCCGCCCTGTGTCATGGCGATTTCGCGCGACGAAGTACAGCACGTAGCTCAGCTCGCTCGGCTCGATTTTACAGAGGACGAAGAAGAGCAGATGGCCGAGGAACTGAGTCAGATGCTCGATTATGTCGACAAGCTCGACGAACTCGACACCTCGGGCGTGCCGCCGATGTCGCACGTGTTGGACGTCACCAACGTCTTCCGCGAGGACGAGATTGAGTCTCGCATCGATCAGGAGCAGGCCCTGGAGCCGGCGCCGGAACGAGACGGCGGCTATTTTCAGGTGCCGAAGGTTGTAGGATAAGCGGGCGGGGCCGCCGCGCCCGACCCCGGGAGGGATGGGATGCGGCTGGCCGATGGGTCCTCCTGAAGGAAGTCCGTAGGGGGAGGACGAAGTCCCTTCCGCATTCCCAAGTTCGCATTTGAGGCCGATTGGGGGCCGACCCGTCGGGAGGTGTTGACTGTTCTGACTGGCGGGGGGTGTCGTCATTGACGAAGCGAATCGTATGGCCGAACGGATTCAGGCATGGCTCTATTGGGCACTCGGGCGGCGGTGGTATCTGTATCTGGTCAGCCAACTCTTCTTCCTGGCGTATCGAACCGGCCTGTTGCGCGGGACGCCGGAGTATGCGTGTCACTACTACGTCCGACGGTGGATTGAGCCGGGAGACTGTGTGGTCGACATTGGGGCCAATCTGGGCTACTACTCGGTGTTGTTTGCAGAGTGGACCGGGACGGCCGGAACGGTGTACAGCGTCGAGCCGGTGCCGCTGTACCGCGAGGTGTTGCGGTGGAATGTACGGTCCTTTCCCCAGGTTGAGATCCTGCCCTATGCCCTGGACACGGAGCCGGGGACAGTGCAGATGGGAGTGCCTGACACTGTGGCGCCCCACCGGCACGGAATGACGCAAATTCTCCCCTCCGCGGAGGGCATGGTGGACGTCGAGGTGCGTACGCCGACGTCGCTCTTTGGGGACGTGTCCCGCCTCGATTACGTCAAATGCGACATTGAGGGGCACGAAGGGGTGGTGGTGCCCGCGATGACGGACCTTTTCCGCGAGCACGAGCCGATTGTGCAGGTGGAGATCGCACCGGAAAACCGGTCTCGCATTTACGGCCTAATGACGGAGCTGGGATATTCGGCCCATTTCGTTCGAGGGACCGAGTTGGTGGAGATTCAGGATCCGGACGACGAGACGATCGGAGACTGGATTTTTGTGCCGCCGTCCGCGTCAGGGGTGTCGACGTAGCGTCAGACGCTGTCGTAGACCTCGAAGCCCTCTTGCTGTAGGTACGCATACGTGGGGGCAAACTCCTCGCGAAGGGAGGCCCTCAGATCGTCGGGGAGCGGCGGCGAATCGGCCGTGCCCAGCAACTGGATCAACCCAAGCTTGATGTTGCGGACCAGCGCGCTTTGGAGCATCCACTGAAAGAGACCGGGGGCATATTTCTTGAGGGGACGCGCCGTCATCCGGTACACGCGTCGAAACGCCGAACTCCCCGTCGGATTCTTGGGGGCATCGTCGGAGGTGGGATACGGGTGCGAGGGAAGATCGAGGTAGGTGAGCAATTCCTGCCACAGGGCGGTCGGGGCGTCTTTCCCCTCCTCGAGACTCACCGTTTTGAACCGGTCGGGACCGAACTGCTCGGCAAATCGGGGAAGGGTGTTCTCGTAGTGGCTGTACCGAATGAGCGTTTCTCGCTCGTCGATTGCCTCTTCGACCGAAAGGTGTTCGTCCAGGAGGCCCAGTTGCTTGAAGTACCGGTACTGCGAGTGCAGCCGGTCGACGGGATCGCGGACAATCGCGAGCAGCTTGGCGTCGGGATTGTAGCGGTGGAGGGCCTGGGGCGTCTGTTCGCCGTCGTGGTAGTGGGCCGACGCCTCGCCGAAGTACGCATAGTCCTCCTCGAAGGGAAAATAGCTGTGATAGGCGTCCAGACTGGACGGGGCCGGGGTGCGATCGTTGAAGAAATTCATTTCCTTCCGGTCCGACATGAACACATCGGGGTGGTGGGAGAGCAGGTGGTAGAGCCAGTTCGTCCCGCATTTGTTGACGCCGACGATAAAGAGGTTCACCCGATTCATGAAGTGCGAAGGGAATAATCCGTGTGATACGCGCTCCGGTGGAACAGCGAAAAAAACGGGCCGTTTCGACCGCTTCTGAATCGACGGTTGAGTCTCGCCGTCTCCTTCTCCGGTGAATACGATTGCTCCGCATATGTCCGATTCCGAACGGCGCCGAACACCGCGATTTCGAGAGGGGGACTCCTTCTGGGCCCGACTTTCACCTACCGCGCGTCATGGGACGTGTATGGCGCTTTTGCTCGTCGTGACGCTTTCGTTCTACTCGCCGATGATCTTCGGCGGGAAGTCCATCCACAGCAGCGACAAGGTAGGGTGGCGGGCCAAGGTAAATGCGCTGCTTGAGCACCGGGAGGAAACCGGCGAGAATGCGCTCTGGAATCCGAACGTGTACAGCGGGATGCCGGCCTTCGTCATGAACTACAAGACGAAGATTCCCCAGCTGGACGACATCGCCGACAAGGCGCGCAATTATGTCTGGCCGGTATCGCACCTCATTGTATTGCTGTTCGGCATGTACGCGCTGGTCTTCTACCTGACGCGCAACTCCTGGTCGGGGCTATTATCAGCCCTGGCATTTGCATTTACCACCTATATCCCGATCATCCTGAGCGCGGGGCACAATACCAAATTCATTGCCCTGTGCTTCGCCCCGGTCGTTGTACTGGCGTTTGTCCATGCCCTCCGAAAGCCGTCCTTACTAAACGGATTGCTGTTTGCGGCGGCCCTGGGGTGTGAGCTGCGGGCCAAACACCCCCAGATTACGTATGGGGTGTTGATGTTATTGCTGGTGTGGTGGATCGTCGAGCTCGTGTGGGCATGGCAGGAGGACGAGCTGGTGCCGTTCGCTCAATCGACGGGCTGGCTGGCACTGGGTACGGGAGGCGCCTTGCTCATGGTGGCCCAGCCCTATCTGGGCATCTACGAGTACAAGCAGTTCTCCGTCCGGGGGGGCGAGGCCATTGCCGCCAGTGCGGGGAATGGCGGCGGCGGGGGAGGAGGCATGGGCTGGGAGAAGGCGATGAATTGGAGCCAGGGACCGAAGGAGCTCTTCACGCTCGTGATCGCCGATGCCTTCGGGGGCGGCGGGCGGATGTACTGGGGACCAAAGGCCTTTACGGTGGGGCCGCATTACGTAGGGGGCGTCGTGGCGGCGCTTTCCGGGCTGGCGGTGTGGCGGGTGCGCAGTCGGCTCACCTGGGGACTCGGGGCCGGGGTGCTCGCAACGGTGCTGTTTTCGCTTGGGAAATATGCGCCCTGGATCAATGGGCCGATGTTTGAATACTTCCCGTTCTTCGACGCCTTCCGGGCCCCGGAAACGTGGCTGAGTGCCAGTGCGCTGGGGTTGGCCGTGCTTGCAGGCATTGGGCTCGACTACTGCATGCGTGGAGAAGATGGACGCACAGCCTCTTCGGAGCGGGAATGGTCGATGCTCTATGCATTCGGCGGGCTGGCGGGCGTGGTGTTGCTGCTTCTCGTGGGGAAAAATGCGTTTTTCGACTTCGAAAGCAAGCGTGAGCGTCAGGTCCTCCGGCAGATTGAGCAGCGGCCGAACCTGTCGCGCTCCAGCCCGCGCGTTCGGCAATTTTACCAACAACTGGAGCAGCGCAAGGAGCAACGCCGCGAAGCCCTCCAGGCGGATGCAATGCGCACGCTGATCGTCCTGGGCCTTGCGCTCCTCATGCTATGGCTGTATCGGCGGCGCCGGGTATCGGCGTGGGTGGCCGGCGGGATCGTCGTCCTGATCGTCACCATCGACCTTTGGGGCGTTGATCGACGGTATCTGGGAGAAGAGCAGTTTTCGAGCAATCCGGATCGGACCGCCGAAATTCCGACCTACGATTACGACCAATTCCTGAACGAACAGGAGGACAAGGCAGGCGGACCGGGGCGGTTCCGGGTCTTTCCCTGGCAGACGCCCCGGGGGAGCCAGCCCATGAACAATCCGATCCCGTCGTACCATCATCAGTCGGTCGGCGGGGCCCACCCGGCCAAGCTCCTTCGCTACCAGCATTACATTGATCGCATTCTGCGGCTTTCCCAGAACGGGAGGCCCAATGAGAATGCGCTGGATCTCATGAATGCGCGCTACATCATCGCGCAGCAAAAGCTGCCGGGCACGTCGGTAGTGTATAAGAGCGAGGACACCAAGTCGGTCGTGTTGGAAAATGCGGATCCGGTGCCGCGCGGCTTCTTTGTGGGGAATACCGAAGTAGTGGAGAATGCACAGGCGACGTGGCGGCGTCTTCGAAGCGACTCCTTCGATCCCCGACGGACGGCCCTGGTGCCGGAACCGCTGGAGGCCGAGGTCACCCCGATCGAGGATTCGAGCGATACCGACGCGACGATTACGTCGTACGGCCTCGAGGAAATTACGTGGGAGGTTCAAACGAATGCCCCGCGCCTGTTTGTGGCGAGTGAGGTCCATTATCCGGAGGGATGGACGGCCTACCTCGACGGCAAAGAGGTGCCCATCCATCGGGTCGATTATCTGCTGCGCGGGGTACACGTGCCGAAGGGGAAGCACACGTTGACCATGCGGTTTGAGTCGGCGACGGATCGGTACAGTACCCTTGCAGCCGGGGGCGCCACTGTGTTGGTCTACGGAGGTATTCTCTTTCTACTGGCGGTTCGCCATCGAGAGTGGTGGCAGGACCGGCTCAATATCGCGTCGGATGACGACCGCGACGCAGGTTGAGGAGGTCGGCATCGCTCCGTTGAGTTTCACGACCATACCGGTTTATGAGCCGTCGCGTTCTCATTCTTTCGTATTATTTTCCGCCGTCGGGCGGGGCCGGTGTGCAGCGCACGCTCAAGTTCACCAAGTACCTTCCGGATTTTAACTGGCAGCCGGTAGTGCTGACGGTGCGGGAGGGAGCGTATCCCGCTCGCGATGCGTCGCTGTGGAACGATGTGCCGGCGTCGGCGGCGGTCCATCGAACGGCGTCCTGGGATCCCTATCGGCTCTACGCTCGGTGGACCGGGCAATCCGGAGACGACGCGGTTGTGCAGGGATCCGTTGAAGGGAAAGAAGACAGCTGGAAGACGCGGTTGGCACAGTGGATCCGGGCCAACGTCGTGCTGCCGGATGCGCGGGTCGGGTGGGTGCCCTTTGCCGTTCGGCGGGGCCGACAGCTCCTCGCCAGCGGCGAGATCGACGCCATGCTGACGACTGGACCGCCGCACTCGACGCACCTGGCGGGGGCCGCGTTGCAGTGGTGGACCGGCACGCCCTGGGTGGCCGACTTTCGCGATCCCTGGACGGACATCAATTATTATCAGGAGCTGCCGCACACCCGATGGGCACAGGCGGCGGATGCGGCCCTGGAGCGCATGGTGCTCCGCCGCGCCGACGCTGTGGCGACGGTAAGTCCCACATGGCGCGATCTGCTTGCGAGCAAAGTGGCGGATGCGGCTCCGGGGGCGGCGGACGAGCGCTTCTACGTGGTCCAGAATGGTTTCGATGAGGACGATATACCGGCGTCGCCCCCGTCGCTGGGCACAACCGACACCTTCGACCTGACCCACGTGGGGTCCCTGTACGCCTCCCGAAACCCGACGGCGCTGTGGCGGGCCCTTGCCCGTCTGCGAGCCGAGACCGACAACCTGCGGCTTCGGATGCGGCTCGTGGGGACGGTGGATCCGAACGTGCGGCGGGCACTGGCGGCCCACGACCTGACGGATCGCACGGAGCACGTGCCGTACGTGTCCCACGAAGAGGCTGTTGCGTACATGCAACGGGCAGGACTGTTGGTGCTGTCGATCGAGTCGTTTGCAGCGGCCGCGGGGATGATGACAGGCAAAATCTACGAGTATCTGGCGGCGGGGCGGCCGGTGGTGGGGGTGGGGCCGCCGGAGGGCGATGCGGCGGCCCTGTTGGACAAAACCGGAGGCGGGCGTCTGTTTGGTTGGGACGATGAGGACGGGCTCAGGCGGTACATCCGGGCGCACTACGAGGACTGGGCTCGTGGAGAGCCGCGCACCGGGGGGACCCCCGAGACTCTTCGCTCGTACCGGCGTCGGGTGCAGGCAAGACGAATGGCCGATATTCTGGAGACCATCTGCTCCTCAGCGTCCGTACAGAAGGCAGACGAATAAGGCGTGGACGACCTCCAGCCGGGGAACGTCCACGACTGATCAGGGTGCTATTTTCGTTGAGCGTAATCGGGATCGTGTTGGAATCCCTCATCCACATCAGTGCGACAAATGGACGTTTTACGAAAACTCTTTTCCCTTCTGACCCGTCGCGAGCGTCGCAATCTGCTCATCGTGTTCGCGGCGGTCCTCGTGATGGCGAGCCTGCAAGTGATGAGTGTGGCGTCCATCATGCCGTTCTTGTCCGTGGCGGCTAATCCGTCGAGTATACAGGAGAATCCGTATCTCCGCTGGGCGTACACGACGTTCGAGTTTTCCAGTACGAGTTCCTTCCTGATTGTGCTCGGGGTGGCGGCCCTCCTCATCCTGCTGACGAGCAACGCGTTTATTATCTTTACGCGGTGGCTCATGGAACGCTACGCGTGGGGACGGAATCATAGCCTCTCGCGCCGGCTCCTGCGGAGCTACCTGTACCGCCCGTACGAGTATTTTCTGACGCGCAACAGCGCGGAGCTCGGGAAAAACATCCTGGAAGAGGTGAAGGAGATTACGGATCAGATGCTGAAACCCACCCTGCTCGGGATTGCGAAGGGGATTGTGGCGCTCTTTATTGTGGGGTTTCTCGTGTACTTTGATCCGGCGGTCGCCGTCATCGTGGCCCTCGTACTGGGCACGGCGTACAGCAGCATCTATCTCCTCATTCGACGCCAACTTGATCGGCGGGGAGAGGTGCGCGTCGCCTCCAACACAAAACGCTATCAGTTCGTCGGGGAGGCGTTTGGCGGCATCAAGGAGGTGAAGATCAGGGGGAAGGAAGAGGCCTTTTTGGATCAGTACGACGACCCCTCACGGCGATACGCCCGAAATCAGGCCATCTACCGGGTGCTCAAGCGCACGCCGCGGTACGCGATTGAAGGGGTTGCGTTTGGGGGCATTATTCTGATTGCGATTTATCTCATCGCCGCACGGGAGGGCATTCAATCCGTCATTCCGGTACTAGGCGTGTATGCCTTTGCGGGGTATCGGCTTTTGCCGGCCCTGCAGGTGGCATTTCACGGCGTGGCGAGTGCGCGCTTCAATCTCGCCGCCCTCGACAAAATCCACAAGGAATTAGGGGAGCGCGCCGACCATGACGCGCAGCCCTCGGCCGACCAGGCGCCGATGGCCCTCGAAAAGAAGCTGGAACTTCGGAATGTGTCCTTTACCTATCCGGATGCGGAAACGCCGGCCATCACGGATCTGTCGCTCACCATTCCCGCGGAGACGATGGTCGGCTTCGTCGGCAAGACGGGATCGGGAAAAACCACCGCCGTCGATCTGATCCTTGGGCTGCTTCGACCGCAAACGGGAGATGTTGCCGTGGATGGGACGCCCCTTCAGAGCGAGAATTTGCGTCAGTGGCAGCAAAACATCGGATACGTCCCACAGCACATCTATCTTGCGGACGATACGATTGCGCGCAACATTGCTTTTGGGATGGAGCCGGATAAGATTGACATGGCGTCTGTCCGAGAAGCGGCGCGGCGCGCCCACATCTACGACTTTGTTGAGAATGAGCTGCCGGAGCGCTGGGAGACGGTCGTAGGGGAGCGGGGCGTGAAGCTGTCGGGGGGACAGCGGCAGCGCATCGGCATTGCGCGGGCCCTGTATCACGACCCGTCGGTGCTCGTCTTTGACGAAGCCACGAGTGCCCTCGATCAAACCACGGAGAAGAGCGTGATGGAGGCAATTTACGAGCTGGAGGAGGAACACACGATTCTCCTCATTGCGCATCGGCTGAGTACGGTGCAGCGGGCCGATACGATCTTTATGTTGGAAGACGGACGGAAGGTGGGGGAGGGGACCTACGAGGAGTTGATGAATGAGCATGATCGATTTCGTTCAATGGCACTCTCATAACGTCTCGTTTCTCACTGCGCTACGGAGGAGACGGTGCGTCGTCTCAAACACATCGGGCAGGCCACATTGGGCAGGGCCGCTCCCGT
>CAYOWD010000014.1:14248-27113 GCA_964407535.1 uncultured Salinivenus sp.
GAATGAATGCTGTTTTCGGGGCCACAACATGACGATGCGGCGGGGGGGGGGGCGTTTCGGCGAGAAAGAACGCAGAACGACGCTGGAAACGTAGACAAAGCCTCTTTTTCGGCACCCGCTTTTCCACGACTCTTCCAGATGCATGTCCGGGCGTACGCTTTTTCTCCACATCGGTCCTCCGAAAACGGCGACGAGTTTTTTGCAGAGAGACCTGCTCACTGCAGTTCGTTCGGCGGCGTGCCGGATTAAACCAACGGTGACATTGGGGAGCGGGGAGGTTACATTTGGTGATTTCTTCCTTCAATCCCCACACCTATGGCGAGAGGTCGGCGATGAGGTGTTTCGTAGTCTCATCGGCGAGAACCAAAATGGCGACGGGAAAGATCTGATTGTTTCAGAAGAAGAGATCTTCGGGGGAGTCACCTCTCCGCAACCCTGGATCCCGTCGTGGATTGGGGAGTCGGCACGGCGGTACGGATCTACGGTCCGCGTGGAGCGGCAGACAAGCGGACAGCCGGAGGCCTCTACTGTTGCTCGGCACGTGGAGGCGCTGGCAGAGATCGCTGCGGACTGGGGATTTTCCGAGACGAAGGTGCTTTTGACCCTGCGTCGGCAGGATACGAAGCTCGCGTCGGGGTACGCGCAGATGTCCAACCGGGTAAAGGGCGCCTCTCAATCCCACTTTGAGGCGTGGATAACAGATCTTGTGGTGAATCCGCTTGGATACTACATGGGGGGAGGAATGAAGCTGAACTACTTTCTGTGGTGGAAGGAATTGGAAGCCGTTTTGGGGGAAGAAAATATGCTTTTTCTTCCGTTTGAGCTACTACAAGAGAACAAAAATGCCTTTTTGAAAAGGTGGCTTCAGTTTCTGGATGTTGCTGACATGGATCGGATCCTTCATGCGAGCAGGAAGTCCGGCGGGAAAGGTAGAAAGAAGCGGTCGGAGTCGAAGCGTGTTTGGAGGCTGCGGGATCCGATGAGTGTTGGGCCCAGTTTGGGAATAGAGTGGTTGTTGGGAAAAATGGGAATTTCGTCGAATTGGTCACTTCAGTGGATGGATTTTCGTCGGGATAAGAAGATCCGCCTGACGGATGAATTGAAAAATCAGATCGTCGATGTATATCAGAGGGAAAATCGTAGATTGGAAGACACGGTGGAGGGACTAGAGATCGGACGGTACGGGTATTATTAGGAGGACGGCCGAAGAGAGGGTTGTTTGGGGAGCTGGGAGGGCTCTCAGGGGGCGGACGCCTCCATGCGGGTTTCCGTATACTCCAGAAGTCCGCCGTACAGACGAATGCCCCGTACAAGCCAATCCATGGCATAGAGCAAGGCGTACTCGGATGGGGGGAGGGGCGGGACTCGATTGTAGATGCGAAGCGGATTGGGCGGAAGCAGATGATCGGCCAGATTGGCGAAGGCGACGTCCATGCGCTCGCTGTTCGGTCCCCGTGTCTGTACCTGAACGAGGCCGCGTCCGACGCGAAGTGCTTTTTGGTAGTGTTCGCGAAAAGTCGTGCGAGCCGGGTGGAAGACCACGATGTCATCTGAGAACGTGGTTTGGAGGTCGGGATGGGCGTGCACGCGCCGGCCGAATTCGCGGTCGCCGCTGGAGAGGAGACGGGAGTCGAAGGGACCGACGGCGTCGAAGATGGAGGAGCGAACGGCGAGGCAGGAGGTGGGAACGAACTGGTTTTGCTCGTAATACCGCCGGACGGGGAGGCCCATCATTTTGTCGTACCATCCCCACCGTCCCTCTTCGCCCTCTGGAATGTACATCTCGATGTCGTAACCGAGATAGTCGGCCTGCGTGTCGCGAAAGGTCGAGGCGATGTCGTGTAGCCACCCGTCGGGCACGGTCATGTCGGCGTCGATGAACACGAGCACATCGCCGGCGGCCTGGGTGATGCCCGTATTGCGGGCGGCGTACGAGGATTGGATCGTGCGTTCTTCGGCGGGGCGGAGGAGCGAGGGGTGTCGACGCGCCCAGGATTGGATAACCGATGGGGTGTCGTCGGTAGAATTGTTGTCAACCGGAATGACTTCATACGCCGGATAGTCTTGATCCACGATGGAGTCGAGCGTGGCCGCAAGGCCGGGGGGATCGTTGAATACGGGGATCACAACCGAAATGAGGATATGCGAGTCGTTCATCTTTGTAAGGCGTTTTCGAAGTTGTCGGAGACGTTTATCTATGATTACGTCGCGGAGCAACAGCGCCAGGACATTGACGCGCACGTCGTGACGGGGGAGCGGCGACATCCTGAGGAACGTCCCTACGAGCCGGTTACGGTGGTCCCATGGCCCTCGGTTTGGCATCCGCGGCGGGTGGGGTATCGGTTGGCAGAAATCATCGGTATGCAGTCCCCTCCAGGTTCGGGATGGCGGGCCCTTTGGCCCAATTTGCAACGGGAAATCGGACGCATTCAGCCCGACGTGTTACACGCGCACTTCGGGCGATGTGGCGTGAAGGCGGTTCCCGTGGCAGAGCACTTCAATCTGCCGCTGGTCGTCACGTTCTACGGCTACGATATCTCCCAGCTTCCGAGGGAGCCGGGATGGAAAACGGCCTACGAGTCCATCTGGGAGACGGCGTCGGCCATTGTCGTCCTTTCCGAGGAGATGAAAGCCCGAGCGGAGCACTGGGGGGCTCCTCCGGACAAGATTTACGTTGTACATCTGGCGAGGGCATTGGATGCGTTCTCCTATCGTGCGCCTCAACCGCCCCTGACGGAGGCGATCACCGTGGGACGCCTGACGGAGAAGAAGGGGCATTTCGACGCCGTCGATGCGGTGAAGCGGCTCGTCGAAGACGGCCGACCGATGCGGCTTCGGATTGTCGGGGACGGTCCGTTGCGCAAGGAGCTGGAGGCGTATATTCAACGGAAGGGGGTTGCCGATCACGTTGATCTCATGGGCGCACGCTCCAACGCGGAGGTAATTGCGCTTCTGGAGGCCGCAGACTTTTTTCTGCTGTGCAGCAAAACCTCCTCAACGGGAGATCGAGAGGGAACGCCGACCGTTCTCATCGAGGCACAGGCGATTGGGCTGCCGTGCGTGTCCACAACCCATGCAGGCATTCCGGAAATGATTCCTGAGAGCAATCACCGGTTTTTGGCGAAAGAGGGGGAGGTCGAAGAAATCGAAATGGGGGTACGTCGGCTTCTCGGATGCTCGGAGGTTGAGGTGAAGCAGGTTGCAGAGAAAGGCCGGGAAAAAATCGAGTCCGATTTTCTGTTGTCCCGAGAAGTCGAAGGCCTATGTGAGATCTACGAACAGGAAATTACCGGACGGTATTGAGGAGGACGATTTCGTTCGTTAACCGATGCCAAGTCTGTTGAGTCGTTCAACGATAGTTTTCATAAGCGGAACGGTTTTCCGATGGAGTTGACGAAGGCAACGTAGCCAGCGAGGCACACGGGCGTCTGTGCATTCATATCCGAGGTCTCTTAGCAAATCGCCAGCTACATCTTCAATATCCCCAATTTCCCGCTGAGATAAAGATTTTTTCCAGGCTTGGGCACGGGAGGAGTCGATGGGATCGCTGACTTTTTCGTGGAGATGAGCGTGCTTGTCTGGAATCGAATGATCTGAATCCTGATGGTAGTGCAGCATGTTCTCTTCATAGTCCAGACCGACCCAGTCGCATAGGTTCTGCAACACGGAGCGTGGGCGATCAACTAAATCCTCGAAGAATAGCTCACGGTATCGATGGTCGGGGAGTTGAGTGCCGGATTCTCGACCCGTCAATACTTCTTTCTTCCAATGCCGGGCGGACGCGCGTATATTCTTCGTAAAACCGGCCTCGACCCGACTCCGAGCCACGTCTCGCCCATCGCGAATCATGTGGAGAAACTTTGCGGTCGGAAAGGACTCCGCGAGCCAGTCGACGTGACGGACATAATGGGGCGTCTTGTCGCCCCAACGCGGTTTGCCTTGTTTCTTGGCCGATGCTTCGAAGAGAGCTGCCGACGCCCCAGCAAATGTAGTAGGGGAAGCAGTTTCAAGTACCTGTTCTGCCTTTTTGATACCTAAATTAAAGATCGAGAAGGCATATGCCCCCATCGATACCTCCGTCGTCTGGAGGTCTCGAATGAAAAACCAGCGCTGGTAGGCTTCTTCAAAGGTGCCATAAGTGTCTGCATTCTCATGGAGAGAGAGAAGAAATTCGGATTCAGCTGGAATGTGTAGCTTGGAGTGATGAGTGAGAATGAGGCGTAGCAAGGTCGTACCTGAACGGCTGCATCCCACAATGAATAGAGGACAATTTGTCTCTTCGGCCATACGTGCTTGTTTTCTTGATTTCGCCTGATCCGGCGTGGGGCGTAAGGAAAACAGGCCGGGGACGAGTTTTCGGTTCTCCCTCTTCTTCGAAATCGGAGGCATGGACTAAGCGTTCCGTTCTCTTTCCTGAATGATGTCAGGCCAATAGTCCGAAAGGTCGAGATCTACGATTTCGTTGAGTCCGCGGTTCTTTCGGGCGTATATTTCTGCCAGCCGGCGGCGGGTATTTGTCTTCATCGGAGGGCGGGAGCCGGGAGCTAGGTTGAGCGACCGAAGGCGGTGCAAAACGCCTTTCGTAAACCAACTCACAAACCGTTGTTCGGAGCCGGGAAGATGATCTTCGTATCGCGTTTCGAGCCCTTTGGACAGGTAGTTGATGAGGAGTTGGAGTTGGAGTAATCGGGGGACGGGCGACTGATTTTGGTGGGCGTCGTCGGTCTCTGCGTCAGGGGCAGACGGAAGACCGAGGAAGGAGCACACTTCATTGAGGACGGTTTGTGTTTCCTGAACAAACCGTTCAAAAATTACGATTTTTATCTGGCTTCGATCGAACCAATTCAGGTAGCGGTCCAGCTGGGGCTTATAAAAGCTACGGAGGTGTAGTGGACTCGGCCCATGTACCAGCTCGTCTTCAAAGTTGAATACGGCCCGTCCCGTCTTGACGCGGTGCCAGTAATGGGAATAGGTGCGGTCGATTGGATTCCGAAGCATGAAGATCAGATTTACATCGGGGAGGAGGTCTTTGATGCGTCGAGGGGCCTCCGGAGCGGGCAGATAGATCGTTGAATCTTCTCCAATCCACTGGTCGGGGCGAGCGGACTCGAAAAAGTGCTGATACCACGCCAGATTCTGATCGAAGTCCCGTTCATAGTCGGGGATCGGGCCCTCACTGTTGTGAGCGAAGGGAAATGCGGGGTGTTGGATCACGTCGTCCATACAGAAAAAGTGGATCTCTCCTTGCGATTTCTTTTGTCCATCTACTTTGGTCACCTTGTCCCGTTTTTGATTTTTCTTTTCGATGTTCGGGCATTCTTGGTGAGGATAGGGCGTGTTCTGTTTTCTTCGACGCTTACTTTGACCTATGACCCTGATGAGGCGTGGCAGTGTTCCGTCGTGAATGGTCTTCTCCGTATGGACGTGATGGATCGTCTCCGGGGTCGCGTAAAAGAGAGCGGGGAAAAGTCGGCGAACGATCTGGCTGTATCAGCTTCGAAAGAAGGAGACGCTGCGCTTTGGGCGGCGGGGCGTTTGCAAATGCGGGCCGTAATGCGCCTGCTGGTACGCGTCCCGACTATCGTGCCGTTTCTTCCGTTTGTGCCCTTGATCGGCACGACGAGGGTAGTTGGCTCTCCGCTTACTCGGGCCCCGGGATCGACGAGGTGGATTTCTATTCTCGGAGCAGTTCTGGTGGGGGTGAACGTGCTCTGCGGATTAGGACAGGTAAATTCGTATCCGTTTTTGATCTACCCGACGTTTGCAGGACGGGCAGACTCTACGGCGACAACCCTTCGTGTAGAGGGACGGACTCGATCGGGGCGGACCATTAACGTGCTGAAGGGAGCTCAGAATCACGAGCAGTTGACGTTCGTGTCCGGTCGTTTCCGGGGACTCCTTACGTCGATTCTGAAGGTGGACGATTCGGAAAAGCGCAACGAGAAGCTGCGCGCCTTGTGGAGTGTACTCCGCGACCAACGACCTGAATTTCGGTCGATTGTGACGCTGCGCTTCTATCGGGCGACGTATTCGGTGAATCCGGATCGGTCCGCGGATCCGCTGCTCTCTACGTCGCTGCTTGCGACCATGGATGTGTCGAACGCAGGGGACTCCTGATCTCGTTTTCCCATTCGAAATGGCTGTTCCCCGCACTGTAAGGAGGGGAGGCTGCTATGTGACCTCCACCTCGCCCTCAATGCCACTTTCTTCGAGCGTCTCTCGGATCGAGGGAGCGATGCTGTACTCCACAGAACTCGGCATCACCTTGGCCACGAGCCACGCCATGACGCCGCGGTTCCACGCAGCCGCGGCGGGATCATCAACCGTGATCTCCAGTCCCTGAGAGCCTTTCTTCTTGATGGTGGTCTCGATGCCCCGCTCGGACAGGCCCTGTTGCAGACGGTCTTTCATCTGGTTTCGGACGGCGGTCTCAATGTTGGTGCCCGACATGGCTCCGGCCTGCATGGCCTGAGCACCCATCTGGCGTTGCGCAAGCTGCTGAGCGTCTAGGATGAGAACCTCGATCATAGGGAAACAAGAATTGGTGGAGGAGAGCCCCGGGGCGAATCGGCTACGTAAAGCCGTGACGGGACGGTTGGGCCGTCCCCGCAGTCGGAAGCATTCAATGGAAGTCAACTCGTCTACAGGAGCGCTCGTATTGTCGACCAGGGGGCTGGGTTTCCGCTGGATATGTCCTCCGGGGCAGTTTGGCCGTGAATTCGGACGGAGGCGGAGGAACGCCCGAGAGGGGCGTGCGTCTGCCCCGAACGACTGACTCGCGATGTGCATTTACGCGGACGAGTTCTGTTCATCTTGCCCTTCGTTGATCCAACCCAACGCATCCGTATGTCCGCGACGATTCAGTCCTTTCTCGGCGAAACGCCGCAATATGACGACAGCAATTTTATTGCCGAGACCGCCGTTCTCGTCGGGGACGTGACCCTCGGACGGGAGGCCAGCGTATGGCATCAGTGCACGATTCGAGGCGACGTCAACTGGATTCGGATCGGGCCGGAGACCAATGTGCAGGACAACACCGTCGTCCACGTCACGCACGGGACGGCTCCTACCGACATCGGGGCGCGGG
Source organism: uncultured Salinivenus sp. (assembly GCA_964407535.1). GTDB lineage: Bacteria > Bacteroidota > Rhodothermia > Rhodothermales > Salinibacteraceae > Salinibacter. Next base: position 21,336 of record CAYOWD010000014.1, read on the forward strand.
TAACCATCGGGCACGGCGCCATCATTCATGGATGTACCATCGACGATGAGGTGTTGGTGGGCATGGGGACGACCGTTATGGATCACGCCCACGTGGGACGGCACAGCATCATTGGGGCGCAGGCCCTCGTTACCAAAAACACGGAGATTCCGCCGCGATCGCTGGTGATGGGGCAGCCGGCAGAGGTGGTCCGTGACCTGTCCGACGAGGAAGTGGAGCAAATTCAGGAGGGGGCCGACAACTACTGCCAGTACAGTGCGGTGGCCGACGGACGGAAAACCCCGGACGAAAATCCCTGGTATGATCCGCAGTGAGGCGACCTCCCACGATGGTGGGGGGGAAGAGGGCAGAAAACAAAGGGGCATTACAGGGGTGTTGCATCCGAGCCTCAACACGAGGGGCGGTCGGCACGTCGGAGTTCACGTTGTCTTTTCCACTGTGTCGTGTCCGCATGCGCTTCGTTTTCGCCGTTCTCGTGCTCAGCGTCTTCCTGCCGGGGTGCTCCGGCATCACCATTGACGAGCAAGACGTCTTTTACCCGAAGCCGTCGGTGACGCCGCAGACATTCGAGGGGGAGGACGTTACGCTGGCCAATCGGTTCGTGTCGGTCAATGATAGCGTCGAGGTCAACGCCTGGCACCTAACGCAGGCCGACGCGCCGGTGACGGTGCTCTTCTTTGGAGGGAACGGATTCTATCTGGTACAGTCGAAAAGCTACCTCCGCGCGCTCACGAAGCCGGGGGCCAACGCGTTGCTCTGGGATTATCGCGGATATGGGCGGAGCGGCGGGGCACCGGGCGTCGAGGCGTTTCGGCAGGATGCCGTAGCGATGTACGACCACCTCGTCGAGAAGCAGGGCGTGGACCCCGGGCGCCTGATTGTGTGGGGGCACTCCCTGGGGACGTTCCTGGCGTCGTATGTGGCCGACCAGCGGTCGGTGGCCGGGGTGGTGCTGGAGAATCCGGCGACCAACGTCGATGACTGGGTTGATCATCTTGTGCCCTGGTACGTGCGGCTGTTTTTAGGCGTGGAGGTGGATCCGGTGCTGCGGGGAGAGAACAACGTTGACCGCGTGCGGGAGATGACGGCTCCGCTCCTCGTTGCGGCGGGCACAGACGACAACGTGACGGATCCGTCAATGGCGAAGCGGCTCCACGAGGTGGCCGGAAGTGAGCAGAAACGCCTGATCAGGGTGGAGGACGGGACGCACAATGGGTTGCACGACAGCCTGGCGGTAGAGCAGGCGTACGCCGACCTCGTCGACCGCGTAGTGGCGGCGGATTCCGGGGCGACGACCGCCGAGACGAGACGCTAAGATGCTCCGGAGGGCTGCCTGGTGGAAGAGAGAGGCAGACTACGCTCCACTGGCTACGTCGCGAGGAGGAAGCGGCGGTCATTGCGACGCGGCATCGGCGGGATGAGAGGACGAGCCGGCACTGGAAGGACGAAGCGTGCGGCATCGAACTGATATTCGACTTGAAGCCTGCGGATTTCTCTGATCCCCGATCCGGCTCAAACGTTCGGGGGGATAGATGTAAGAATACGAGCGCAAGCACGTGGACCCAGACGTACTCGTACGTCCTCCACAGATCCCGACAGAGGCAATTCTGGATTGCCATCGGGACATTGGCACGCATCCCAGCCGTGCTTTTCCGAAGTGACTCGGGTGCGTGCAGCGCGAGCAATGAATCTCGCGGTGCGATCATCCTCCTTCAGGGCCAAGATACTGCCGCCGTAGAGAGGCTCTACGGAAACATTTTTCAACAAACAGAGGTTAACTTGGTGGAAAGATCGGGAAAGACGGGTCTGCTAGAGCCATTCGACGTTCTTTCCGGACGGCTGGAAAGTACGTCGGGCGGGACTGTAGGCGGAGGGTCCATGCTAGCAGGCGCCGCGCGGCTTACCCTGTAGAATCGGGGGGGTTTGAAGGAGAACCGTCGGTGTCGAGAAGGTGATTGAGTCCGCTCAGGGCGAGAACGAGGCCCCCGAGGCCCGTCCCGGCGACGGGGAGAGGAAGAGCCACGATGATGCCCCCACCGATGCCCTTCAGAAGACTCCGGTTCCGGCCATCCTCTGCGTAGCGGGATTGAATCCCGGCCACAGCCATCGTCGTCAGAAGCCCGCCGAAAGTGAGAAGAAGGGGGCTGGACACGCCTAGTGTGAGAACCCCGCCGGAAAACAACAGCCAATCGACGCTCAGAATGAGAAGACCGCACGCAGGATGAAAGAGGGTGGGAAGGCGGTCGTTGAAGAAACGCAAGGCGGGGAGCGATTGGATTAGAGAAGCCAGTGGAGCGTTTTGCCAAGGGACTTTTTGTTACAAAATGTATCGATATGTTCTCAAGTTGTACTTTATTACACAATATGTAGAAAAGAGAGCGCCCATAGGTTGGATCCAGGAGGGTTGATGCGCCGGTCCAATTATTGCTACTCTCTGCGGAGGACGGTGGCGAAGACGAAGCTGCTCCTCCGTGCGAGGTCATTCCCAGAACTCCACCACTTTACACAAAAAGAATCAATATGCAAAGCAACCAGAAAACTCAAGGTCGGAAGAGTCAGAACGCAGGGTCGAGCGACGTGTTGAGCGTGAAGGAGGCGCTTACGAACCTCATGGACATTGAGGGCGCCGTCGGAGCAGCCATTGTGGATTATGAGTCGGGCATGACGCTCGGAACCGATGGCGGCCGTAATCTCGATATGGAGCTGGCCGGCGCCGGAACCACGGAGGTCGTTCGGTCCGAGAAAAACACGGTCCATGATCTCGGAATTGAGGAGGATATTGAAGATCTCCTCATTTCGCTGGACAGTCAATACCATCTCGTTCGGATGTGCGAACGCCACGAAGACATCTTCATTTACCTCGTGATCAATCGGAGTCGAGGGAATCTCGGTCTTGCCCGTCGGAAGATTGACGGCATCGACGAGAAGCTGGAACTCCAATAGCGAGCGAGAAGCATTCGGTCACGGTCTCAGTCAGGAGGAGTAGGATCCATCAGGGGGTTGGGAGGAATTGATGAGACGTTTGGCATGATTGCCTTGCGGGAGTGCGTCCTTTTGGACATTTACCCCTTCCGTCGTCTCCGCACCCGACTGCCTGAAGGAGAGGGGGTGTTTTCGCGACTTTTCGTACGACGAAAGATCCCAACTTTACATGTTTACAGACCACCAGGTGTCCGCGTTTGAGGCGGCTGTTGAGGAGTGCGAACACGCACGTAGTTCCCTTCAGTCGGCCTTGCAAGCTGTTGAGTCCGGGGATGAGGCCACCGACGAGCAGCTTCAACGCGTTGCAGAAGCCCTTGAGACATGGCGGGATGCTCAGCGTCGGTTCATGGACGAGGTCGAGGAATCGGATGCGCCGGATGTATCCACGGCGGCCATGCTGTTGAAGACGAACCATGGCATTGACACGTCCGAAGCGCGGCGCGGCCTTCCCGGCGTCCACGTGCCGGGCGCCGATCAGCCATTCGATATGGAGCTTACGGGCTCACACGGATCGGTGCTGACGACGGCCGCCATGGAATTTGTCTCAGCCTGAGGAGGAAGCGGCCGCGGGCAGGCGAATGTCGAACGTGGTGCCCTCGCCTGGTTCAGAATCGACCTCAATGGTGCCGTTGAGATGATCGACGAGGCGCTTCGTGACGGCAAGCCCGAGGCCGGTTCCCTCGTGGGATCGGTCCGTGCCGCTTGATCCCTGTTCGAAGGCCTCGAAGAGGTTGGGGAGAAATTCCGGATCGATGCCCATGCCGGTGTCCCTGACGGTGAGCACGACGTCGGTTCCCGTCGCCGAGGCCTCCACAGAAATGGTGTCGCCCGGCTCGGTAAACTTGACGGCGTTGCTTAGCAGATTGGAAAGAATCCGTTGCACGGCGCCCTCATCGGCCCGGGCCACGAGCGGAGTATCGGGCAAATCGGTGGTGAGGGTCCGGTTTTTCTCTTCGGCCTGCGGCCGCGTTACGGCCACGGCGTCTTCGATGAGAGGGCGTAGGTCGACTGGTTTGGATGCCACCTCCATCGATCCGGCTTCCAGCTGCGACAGGTCCAGGACCGAGTTCAGCGTGTCCAGAAGGCGTCGGCCGCTTTTCTCGATGAGCTGCGCGAAATGAGCGGGGTTCTCCTTGTCGCTGTCGGAGACGGGGATGTCGTCGAGAACCTCCCCGATGGCCTCGGCGAACCCAATGATGGAAGTGAGCGGCGTGCGAATTTCGTGGCTCATGTTGGCGAGAAAAGCCGATTTGAGCCGGTTGGCCTCCTCGGCCTCTTCCTTGGCGTCGAGCAGCTCCCGCTCCCGCTGCGTGCGGTCCAGAATGACGGCGGCATTGCCGGCCAGAATTTCGAGAAGGCGCACGTCGAAGGGGGCAATGGCGTTCGGCTCCAGACTGGCAACGGAAATGACGCCGTGGCCCTCGATGGGGACGTAGGCGGTGGCCCGGGCGTCGCCGCCCACCTCCGGGGCGTCGACCTGCAGGTCATCCATCACGAGGCTGGTGCCTTTGCGATACGCCCGAGCAGCCGGGTAGTCGCTCTCGATGTCGTACACCGGCCGTTCCGGCATGTGCTCGTAGATGGAGGGGGAATTGTGAACCGGGTAGAGCCGTCCCTCGCGTGCGAACCGGACGGTATTGAGGGGATAATCGAGCGTGTTGACCACGAGGTCCTCGATTTGAGACGCCACGGCGGCTCGGTCGCGTTCCTGCAGGAGGTTGCCCGTAGCGGCGTACAGGGCCTCGATCTTTTCCCGACGGTCACGGAGCTTGCGCTCGCGTCGCTTCCGATCGGTGATGTCGGTGTAGATGGCGTAGCCCTCCGTGGTGCCGTCGTTCGTATGGCGGAGCGTCACCTGCGCCTGAAAGTCGCGCAGGCCCTTCGTGGTGGTCCGGCGCACCTCGGTTTGAAGCTCTTCGCCGTCCTCGATCCGACGCTGCAGGTCTTCGAACGCGTCCCCCCGCGTAAGGGGAAAGATCCATTCGTGGAGGTCCTCGCCTTCGATGTCTTCCTGATCGATGCCGAAGATCTCTTCGAACGCATGGTTGACCGCTGTGACGAGCGGCCGATCGCCCTCGGCTTCCCCGTAGGCCACCGGATTGGGGAGGTGGTGGAAGAGCGTTTCAAAGCGGCCCCGCTGCCGCTGCAGCTCGATCTCTTTCTCCTTGCGTTCGGCGATGTTCGTCACGGCGCCGTCGCAGTACCGAATCCGGCCGTCGGTATTGAGGACGGCGGTGCAGCTGAGGAGGCCCGTAAAGGTGGAGCCGTCGGCGCGAAGGAAGGTCACTTCTTTTTGGTCGATCGAGTTGCGACGGCGGAGCTGGTCCATCACGTCGTCGTGCTCCTCGGGCCGGTTGAAGAAGGCGTTGGCCGACAGGTGGTGGACGGCCTCCGGGGAAGAATGGCCGAGCATGCGCGCAAACGCGTCGTTGGCGTACACGATGCCTTTGTCGGGATGGAGGCGAAAGATGCCGTCCGAGATGTTCTCCATGACCGTGGCCAGCCACTCCTCGCGCTGCGGCAGATCGTAGTCTAGCGGCCGGCGAGGCGAGATGTCCCGAACGGTCCCGAGGACGCGGGGGCCGTCCGTCGTTTCGAGCGCTGTGCCCTGGATTTGTACCCATCGCATCCCGTGCTCCTCCACAAGCGGCAGTTCCAGCACAAACTCGTTCTCCGACTCGAAGCAGGCGTGGAGGGCGGCCCGGAGACGCGAGCGCGCCGGGGGCGGATGGGCCGAGAGCATGGTTTCCAGGGTGAGCGACGACGAGGTGTTGTAGATGTGGGAGACGGAGGGAG
>CAYOWD010000015.1:0-26894 GCA_964407535.1 uncultured Salinivenus sp.
CGGGACACCCACATTGTGCCGTCGGACGCAGGCGTATGGGAACGCCTTCCGTCCGGCGACTGGCTCTGGCGGGTGCGCGTACAGTCGCCCGAGGCGCAGTCCGTAAGTGTGAACTTCGCCCCGTTTGAGTTGCCCGGCGGCGCCCGGCTCTTCGTGCATGCGGGCAACGGGCAGACGGTGCGCGGCCCGTACACGGCCGCCGATGCGACGCAGGGCGAGCACCATACGCCCCTTGTGCGGAGCGACGAGGTGGTCGTCGAGCTGGTAGTGCCGGACGGACAGCGAGACGCGCTCGACCTGGTCCTCTCCGGGGTTGTACACGGATACCGGTCGATGCCGCCGTCCGGAGGCGGATTGTCCAAGTCCGGATCCTGCAACCTGGACGTGGCCTGCGCCGAGGCGGATCCGTGGCGGCGACAGGTGCGGGCCGCGGGCCTATACAGCTTTGAGTGGGATGGAAGCGCACGCGTGTGTTCGGGATCGCTGGTCAACAATACGGCGGACGACGGGCGCCCGCTTTTCCTGACGGCGGAGCACTGCGTGCCCACCGACTCCGTAGCGTCGACCATGACATTCTACTGGAACTATCAGAATGCAACCTGTCGGCAGCAGGGCACCTCGAACAACGGCACTGTCACGTCCGACGACCGATTGGACCAAACCTCGTCCGGCGCCGTCCTCCGCGTCCGCTACGGCAGCGTGCACGAGACGGGATCCATTTTCGGCAAGCCGGACCTTGCCCTCGTGGAGGTCGACGATACCATCCCGCCGCGCTACGATCTGTTCTTCAACGGTTGGAGCCGAGCCGGACAGGCCACCGCCGAGGCCGCCACCGTTCATCATCCCCGCGGGGACGGCAAGCGCATCAGCTTTGACCGACAGCCGACGGACATAACGGCGTATGCCAACGACGATCCGGGGTCCGGCGATACCCACCTGCGGGTGGGGGACTGGGAGGTGGGAACGACGGAGGGGGGCTCCTCCGGATCGTCCCTCTACGACGCTGAACAGCACGTCGTGGGCGTCCTGTCGGGCGGGGTGGCTGGGTGCGGCCGCGGGGGCGTGGACGACAACAACAAGCCCGACTGGTATGGGCGCATTGCCCCGGGCTTCACGAACGGCGATTACACGCCCGAGGACTTTACGGAGCCGGCGACGCTGGCCGACTGGCTGGATCCTGCGAATACAGATGTGCAGCGACTGGACGGGCGCCCACAGCAGGATCAGCCCACGATGGGATCGCCGACGGACCTCACGGCCACGACGGCGCCCGAGCGCGTGCGACTCGACTGGTCGGTGCCGGATACGGTGGAGGCGGCCGCCTATCGCCTCTACCGCAGCACCACCCCCATCGACTCGACCATCGTGACGCGGTCGGTCTACAGGCCCCTCCGGCGGCTCTCGGCCGGTACAACCGCGTTTGTCGACTCCACGGCCCTGTCCGGAACGACGTACCACTACCGGGTCACGACCGCCGACTCGGCGGCCTACGAGGGCGCCTTCTCCAACGAGGCCACCGCGACGGTCACGGTGCCGGGCGTGCAGCTGGCCGACGGGCGCGACGGCGACGCATACGAGGCGCCGGATCCGATCCCGGGCACGGACCAAAACCCGGTGGGGCGATTCCTGCTCGTACCCGATAGCGCCGGCGTCCAGCTCGATTCCGTAGCGGTGGATACGGATGGCACCGCGTCCGGCGTTGCGGCGGCCGAGCTGTGGCAGTCCGACGACGCCACCTTCAATGCCGAGAAAGACACGCTCTTGGCGACCGATGACAGCGGCGTCCCCGCCCGATTCGGCAGTCTGTCCGTGTCGGTGCCGGCGGAAAGCACGTATGTCTTCCTGACCCTCGATCTGGAGGCCGACGCAGCAGGCGATTATGCACCGGTGCTTCGAAGCGAACCGGCACTCGCCCTCTCAGGCGGCGCCCTCGCCGGCGTGAACGGGACCCCGACGCGCACCTTCTCGGATGCGTACCTGTCGACGGCGGCGGCCCCGCTGCCGGTAGAGATGACGCGCTTCGACGCCACGGTCCAGTCGGACGCCGTTCAGCTTGACTGGACAACGGCCCGTGAGACCAACAATGCTATCTTCGAGATCCAACGGGCGCGGCCCGAGGTCCTTGCCACCCGCGACGTCGACGATTTGGAGGCGTCGGGTCCGGATGACCGGTGGCGCACGGTGGGAAGCGTCGAGGGCGCTGGGACAACGACTGCGCGGCAGCACTATCGCTTTTCCGACACCGCCCTGCCGAAAGCAGCCGACACCCTTGCCTACCGTCTCAAGCAGGTCGACCGCGGAGGCCGTGTGTCGTATTCCAAGGTACGTGCCGTGCAGCGGCGCGTCGAGGCTGTGACGATAGGCGATCCCGTGCCGAATCCGGCGCGCCAACAGGTGACGGTCCCGTATGCCTTGCCGACGCGCCAGGCCGCGACCCTGCGCCTGTACGACGTACTGGGACGACGCGTACAAACCGTCGTCGACGAGCAGCAGGAAGGACGCATGGAGGCGTCCATCGACGTAAGCGGGCTGTCGAGCGGGGTGTACGTCCTGCGGCTCCGAACGGAGGGAGCCGTACGTACCCGCAAGCTGACCGTCGTACGCTAGCCGTACGGATTCTGGGCGACGTATCGGCATACCATCTCATCGGCACAAAACGTCTTGTACCAGCTCCCCGAGCGTCGTCAACGGGATGTAGGCGTGTGCAGATGTGCACGACGCACAAGCCCGTATAGGCCCAAGTGCTTGCGACCGGTCCCTTGCCGCTTTTCTCCGAAATTTTCGGCCGGATTTGTTGTATAATATCAATATTTTGTGAGTAAGTCTATATATGTACGTAAAATTAAATTTTGGTTTGACAAATAGAAATAAAAAATAAACTTTTCTGCATGTGATTGCGAATATGACCCAAAATTCCTGTTCAAACTCGACATGAGTACGCAAACCTTTTCTCGTCTCTTTTTGTGTGCATTCGCTGCGGTGGGACTTCTTTTGGCGGGATGCGACAGCGGCGGCTCCAATTCCGATTCTCCTGAATGGACGGGGGACTGGAAGTTCGTTCAGGGGTTCGATGGAGAGACACCGGATCCGTCCTTCTATATTACGTATACGGAAGACTTTTCGAAGGCATATATCAACACCCAGAAGGGATGCGAGGTCACCTATTCCGAGGTGATTGACATCGAAGGCGAAACGGTCACGTTCGCGATTCCGGAGACCGGATCGATTCCGGGGCAGGATCCCATTCCAGGGACCAACGTCCGAACCGAAGAACTCACTGTGTCGAACGACACGCTGATCCTTGAGGTCACCCGGTCCAACATTGCCGATACCGTTGCTCGGGAAGGAGAAACCTCGAAAGCGGTTCCCGCAGAAGGGGATCCTCGAAGCATTCTGGGATGTGAGAAGTCGGCCGCCGTGACGAACGACCACAAAGCGTACCGCGGACTTCGTTAACGGAACGGCGCACGGGTGCAGTGTGCCGAACGGAGCAGAAGGCATCCCTTAGGAATGCAGGAACGGCTCAGGATGTAGAGCGCGTCTCGCGCTTCCACCGATCCGGAGAAAATCCGTAAGCGATTTTCCGCAGTTTGGCAGAAACCGTACGCGGTTATGAGCGGAAACGAGCTTCATGAACTTGCTCACGGATCGGCAGGTCCTGAGCCGTTTTTGATTGGAGGAAGACCGATTCTCGCAGTGGCGACGACGAGCCGATTGCTCCGAGTCAAGGGCGAGTGGGTTCGGGGGGCACGGCAAGAAGGTCCCGAGTCAACAGCGTCCTCCCGTGTTCGATGCAGGGCGGGCGTCGGAGCTGGGCGATCTAGGCCGTGGGCGCGGCCGATGCGGAGGAGAGCAGGGAGGTGCCAAACGTTTTGAGGGTGAGTACCGGGCAGGGTACGTGTCGCGCGACCTTCTCTGCCACGCTGCCCAGGAAGAACCGTTTCAGGCCGGTGCGGCCATGCGTGGAAAGCGCTACGAGGTCCACGGCGTGGTCGTCCACAAAGGTGGCGATCACTGAAGCGGCGGCTCCGGTGCGGACGTGGGGTGTCACCCGGTCCGTGGGACCAAGCACCTCCTCGACGAAGTCATTCAGGGTGGAGCGCACCTTCTCGTTGAGGTTCGGTTCCACATCGTAGATTGACGAGACGCCTCCCACGTAGAAGGCCGGATGCATGTCTTCCTCGATCACGTGGAGCACGTCGATCTCGGCCCCGTAAAGCGCGGCCCACTCGTGGGCAGTTCGTAGGGCTTCCCGCGAGGGATCGGAGAAGTCAAGCGGAACGAGGATGCGTCGGAGAGTGCCGACGTCGGCCGCCTGCGTGTCGTCGGGACCGCGGACGGTGAGAACGGGCTGTTGTGCCCGACGCACAACCTCCTCGGCAACGCTCCCGAGCAGGAGGCGGTGGGCCCCGCGTCGGCCGTGGGTGCCCATGGCAATGAGGTCGATGTCGTGCTCGTCGGCGTAGCTGAGAATGGCCGGCCCGGGGGCCACGTCCCGCCGCACTGCCTCCACCGTCGAGATGTCGTCAATCGGTTTCGAGAGCGTCCCGCCCAGCGCGTCGAGATCTTCGGTGAGCTTGGACGGATCGGTTTCCCCCTCCGCGGCGTGCAACACGTCGGCGTGCAGGAGGTGCAGCGTGGCCTCGGTACGGGCGGCGAGGTCCAGGGCGTACTGCATCGCCCGGTCCGACCCCGATGAGAAATCGCGGGCGAGGAGAATGTGGTTGAGCGAGCGCATGGGCATCGACAGAACAATGCAGAGGCAGTGTGGGAAGGGGGACACGTGCTCAGGGTATCTATTCCTCACGTTTCGTACTGCGCGGGAGGCTTGATCGGTCCTGTGCGAGAATCCCGGAGGCGGCTGTAGGGCATCAGTCCGCGCTATCGTCACATGCAGATGCAAGAATCGGGGCCTGTCCGGGGGACTGCGCCCGTCAGACGAACGGGATTTTCGTCACCCCCCGGGAAAAGCGAAGACACACACCCGTACGGTTGAACACGCATACCCTCTGTCTCCAAACGTTCAATCCAGCTGCATGGAAATTGTCCTTGCGATTCTCGCCGTCACGGTCGTCCTCATTGTGACGGAGGTGGTTCGAATTGACATCGTGGCGCTCTTGGCCATGCTCGCGCTGGTGTGGACGGGCAGCATTTCTGCGGCGCAGGCCCGGTCCGGCTTCGCGAGCAACGCCGTCCTGGCCATCATCGGCGTCATGATTATGGGGCGGGGCCTCTACCGGGCCGGCATCACCGAAAAAATTGCGAGCTTCATTCTCACGGTTGCCGGCAAGAGCAAGCGGCGCATTCTGTCTACGGTCTCCGTCACCGTCGGACTCATGTCCGGCTTTATGCAGAACATCGGGGCGGCCGCCCTCTTCTTGCCGGTCATGACCGGCATCTCAAAGCGCGAAAAGATTCCCATTTCCGGGCTTCTCATGCCGATGGGCTTTGCGGCGCTGCTGGGCGGGACCCTGACGATGGTGGGCACCAGCTCCCTCATCGTGCTCAACGACTTGCTGACGGGACAGGGGCTGGAGCCGTTCGGGCTCTTCGCAGTGTTTCCGGTGGGGGTTGTGCTTTTGACGGCCGGCATCCTCTACTTCTTCGTGCTCGGTCCGTATCTGCTGCCCTCCGAGCCGACGAAAAATCGGTCGGTATCGCCCGGCTCGAAGTTGCTCAACGTATGGGGCCTGTCCGACTCCATCTACACGTTCCGCATTCCGAACGAAAGCCCCATTATTGGAAAGTCGCCGGAGGAATCGGGGATGGGCGCCGAGTACAATCTCAATCTCCTGAAGGTCTACGGCAATGAAGGCACCGACTACGAGATCTGGGAGGATTTTGACCTGGAGGCCGGGCAGAAGATCATTGTACAGGGCCAGACCGAGGACGTGGAGCGGTTTGCGCAGACCTACAATCTGGAGCTGCAGGAAGAGGCACAGGCCACTGCCGATGCCGACGGCGGCTACCTCGAAGTCGTGATTCCGGCGCGGTCGCAGCTCGTCGGGAAAACCATCCGCGACCTTCAGCTGCGGGAACAGCACAACACGCAGGTGGTGCTTTTCTTCAGCGGCAGTCAGGTGATCGAGGAGGACGTGGCGGATCGGGAGATCAAGGCCGGCGACACGCTGGTGCTGCAGGGGAAGCGGGAGCGGCTTCAGTTCTTCGTGGAGAGTGAGGACTACATTACCGTCACGCCTCTTGAATACGACCCCAAGAAGCCGGAAAAGGGCTGGATCGCGGCCGGCAGCTTCGGCGGGGCCATCGCACTGGTGCTCAGCCTCGACCTGTCGATTTCGATGGGCTTTCTGACGGGGGCCCTCGCCATGGTGCTGGGAGGCGTGCTCACCATTGAGGAAGCCTATCGCTCGGTGGAGTGGAAGGTCATCTTTCTGATTGCGGGCCTCATTCCCATCGGGATTGCCATGGAGACGTCCGGCAGCGCGGCGTTCATTGCCGACACCATGGTGGCCGCCATTCAGGGCATGCCGCCCTTCGTGGTGCTCTTTGCACTGGGGGTGCTCATGACGATCTTCTCGCTCACGATGTCCAACGTAGCCGCCACGGTGCTCATGGTGCCGTTGGTACTGGAAATGGCCGGCAGCATCGACGGCTTGTCGTCCCAGGTGATGGTGCTTCAGGTTGGACTCTGCGCCGCCAACTCGTTTATCCTGCCCACGCATCACGTCAATGCCCTCCTCATGACGCCGGGCGGGTATCAGGTCAAGGACTACCTGAAGGCCGGCAGTGTACTCTCGCTGATCTTTGTTACGGTGTCCACGAGCGTGCTCTACTTCTTCTACCTGTAGGCACCCAGGCCTCCCGAAACGCCCTCACCGATTGCCGGAGGCCATCTGGGTGGCCGCGGGCAGGCCCCGCAGGCGGGCCATGCTCCAGAAGCCGACGGCCGGGCCCAGGGCGAGGAGCGGGAACGTCCACGTCCACCCCAGGGCATCCACGATCGGCGGCACGGCCCGCAGCGTCACGAGGGTCAACAAAAAGCCCAGACTGGTTTGCACCGTAAGGGCCGTTCCCACGTAGCGCGGATCGGTGAGCTCACTGACGGCGGCGCTGAACTGGGCGCTGTCGGCCACCACGGCAACTCCCCACACGAGACAGAGGCCCGTAAGCACCCCTGGCCTCTCGAACAGAAATCCGGCCCCGAGGGCACACGCCCCGCTCACACCGAGGCTCCACAGGGTAATGCGGGTACGGCCGAGCCGGTCGGCCATCTTCCCGGCGATCACGCACCCGACGCCCCCGACGGCAATGACCCCGAATCCCGCCAGTCGCGCCATCTGTTCGCTCCATCCGGCGGTCTGGTAGCTTGCCAGTAGAAAGAGCGGGACCCACGTCCACATTGCGTATAGCTCCCACATGTGCCCCAGATAGCCGATGTTGGCGAGGCGGGGCGGCTCGCGCCGCAGCCCCTCCCCGGCGTGCGTCCACTTGAAGCGCGATCCGCTGCGGAGGTAGGGGCCTTCCTCCACGAGGGCGGCGGCAATGAGGGCAGCGGCGCCCGCACACGCCGACGCCCCGAGGACGACGGGGCGCCAGGGCGGCAGGCCGCTAGGCCCGCTGAAAACGGGAAGGGCATTCAGTAAATGCGGCAGCGCCGATCCCACCGTGAGCGCCCCCACGAGAAGGCCGATTCCTTCCCCGCGGTCCTCTTTGCACCACGTGGCCACCAGCTTCATCCCCGGCGGATACACCCCCGCCAGCGCCATGCCGGTCAGAAACCGCAGGACGATGGCCGGTCCGGGTCCCGACACCCCCGCGACCATTGCGTTCACGGCGGCCCCGAATAGGGCCGAGCCCGCAAAGAGGTACGACGGCGGCACCCGATCGGCGACACCGAGCACGGCGCTCAGCAGGGCCCCGACCACAAACCCGATCTGGACACTCATCGTCATCCACGACTGTGCGCCTCCGCTCAAGCCCCACTCCGCCGTTAGCTGCGGCACCACCGCCGACCCGGAAAACCACAGCGCCATGGCCAGAAGCGTTGCCAGCGCCAGCAGGCCGAGCGTACGCGGTTTGGAAGTAGGGGCGTCGACCTCCTTCGCCGACGACGCATCGTCGGGCGGAGCATCCGTATCGGAAGCGGCCATCGAGACAGTAGAAGTCGGACACAGAAGTACACGCGCGTCGGGGCGGTCCTTTTCGTTTATTGGGACACCGCTGCTCATCAACGTTACACCCCGCCCTCGGGCCGCACCGGCATTCCGACGCCGTCCTCGGTCGCAGCCGAATGGAACGTCCCCGACAAATGTTGATCCTCTCCGGTCACCCCGCGCGTTTCACGCCCTTCATGCTACGCTTCTTCCCGTCCCTCGCAAAAACCCGTCGAAACCCCTCCCGGGGTCCTTTCGCCCCCCGCCCCGTTTCCCTACGTTGGTGCACATCGGGCCTTTTGCACACGCGCTCCCGCCATTCCATGAAGGACTACCTTCGCTCTCGTCTCCGCGACGTCCTCGACGAGCTGGGCACCGTCCCGGACGAGTTCGACATCACCCTGGAAACCCCCGCCAACGAGGAGCACGGCGACCTCGCGACGAACACGGCCCTTCGCCTCGGCAGTATTCTTGACGACAACCCGCGCTCGATTGCGGAGACCCTTGCCGATCGGCTCCGCGACCGGGTCGACCCGGACCGCATTAAAAGCGTCGAGGTGGCCGGGCCCGGCTTCATCAACTTCCGCTTTGCCCAGGACTACCTCTTCGACGGGCTCGCGGAGCTGTTGGCGGAGGGCGACACGTTTGGACGGACGGACGCGGGGGCCGGCCAGAGCGCCATCGTGGAGTATGTGAGCGCCAATCCCACCGGCCCCCTCACCGTGGGGCACGGCCGCAACGCGGTCCTGGGCGACACGGTGGCCAACCTGCTGGAGTGGACCGGCTACGACGTGACGCGGGAGTACTACTTCAACAACGCGGGCCGACAGATGCGCATCCTCGCCCAGTCGGTCCGGGCGCGCTACGAGGCCCTCGTGAGCGAGGACGTGTCTACCAAAACCATAACGCGCGATGACGGCACGACCGCCGAGGTGCCCGAGCACTTCCCCGAAGAGGGCTACCAGGGCGAATACATCGTCGAGATTGCCGAGCAGCTCCGCGACGAGCACGGGGCGTCCCTGCTTACGACCGAATCCCTAGCGCCCTTTCAGCAGGCGGCCCAGGAGGCCATCTTTGCGGACATTGAGGAGACGCTCCGAGCCCTCAACATCGAAATGGACGCGTTCGCCAACGAGCAAGAGCTCCACGATGAGGGACTCGTGGACGACATCCTCGACGGCCTCACCGAGGCTGGATACACGTATGAGGAGAACGGAGCGCTCTGGCTCAAGACGACGGAGTTCGGCAAAGAAGAGGATACCGTGCTCGTCAAACAGAGCGGCGAGCCGACCTACCGCACGCCCGACATTGCCTACCACACCACGAAGTTCGAGCGCGGCTTCGACCTCATTATCGACGTGTTTGGGGCCGACCACCACGCCGCCTATCCCGACGTCCTCAACGCACTCGATGTGCTGGGCTACGACAAGGAGACGGTGGAGGTGCTCCTCTACCAGTTCGTGACACTCGTGCGCGGCGACGAGCCGGTCAAGATGAGCACGCGCCGGGCCAACTACGTGACGCTCGACGACCTCATCGACCAGGTGGGGGCGGACGTGACGCGGTTCTTCTTCCTCATGCGCTCGCCGGACACGCACCTCAACTTCGACCTGGAGCTGGCGCAGGAGGCCAGCGACAAGAATCCGGTGTTCTACCTCCAGTACGCCCACGCCCGCATTTGCTCCATCATTGACAAGGCGGAAGAGGTGAGCTTTTCCTATGAGGACGAGGCCGACCTTTCGCTGTTGACGCACGAGGACGAGATTGCCCTCATCAAGGAGCTGCTCGACTTTCCCCGTGCCCTGCAGAACGCCGCCGAGGGCCGCGCGCCGCACTTTGTGCCCAACTATTTGCGCGATGTGGCCACCGCGTTCTCCCAGTTTTACGACAACTGCCGCATTATCGGCGAGGACGACGTCCTCGCCACGGCCCGCATGCACCTGGCGCTTGCCACCAAGACGGTTCTCAAAAACGGCCTGACGGTACTGGGCATTTCGGCCCCTCGCAGCATGTAATGCCCCGATGCCGCCAACCGGCGCTACGAGGGGCTTGGGCCCCCAATGGAGGCCTCGTCAAGAAGGGTGTCGAGCTCGAGCATCGTCACGGCCCCGTCGAGCAGCGAGTGGAGCTGCAGGACCTCGTCGGTATCCAGAACAAACGTGCGGCGTCCGTCCATGCGCACCTGCCACCGACAGTCGCAATCGCACCGGTACACCTTCGCGGCCAGGGAGGCCACGGCGTCCTGCAACGTGTGAAGCTCCTCAACCGCAAACGTCCAGTGCCGATCGCCCAGCGTGACGCACACCGCCTCCTCCGAGGCCCATTCGACCACTCCGTGCTCGGTCCCGAAGAGCGACGACGTATCGGCCGGAGAGGACATAGCGGAGTGAGCAGTCGATGAGGAAGGGCATCGGTTGTTTAGATCGAATGTAAACAATCAAGGTTTCCGGACCCGTTGCTCCTTTTGTGAAGGTTTGTCGAGGGGCTACAGGTCGTTTGCTCCCGTTTCTTTTCCGACCGCACCACTTTCCGTTATGCTGCTCCAGATTCACTGGAACGTGGACCCGACGCTCTTTCGACTCGGCCCCTTGGCCCCCCGCTGGTACGGGCTGCTGTTTGCGTCGGGCTTTCTCATCGGCTTTTACCTGATGCGGTCCGTCTTTCAGCGAGAAGACCGGCCGGAGACGGACCTGGACCTGCTGATGCTTTGTCTGCTCGGCGGGACAATCATCGTCGCCCGGCTCGGCCACGTGTTGTTTTACGCGCCGGGGTACTACCTCACGCATCCGTTCGAGATTATTGCAGTATGGAAGGGCGGACTGGCGAGTCACGGCGGCCTCATCGGGGTGCCCTTGGCCATCTGGCTCTACTCCCGAGGCCGGGAGGACCAGCCGTTTCTGTGGCTGCTCGACCGACTGGCCGGCCCGGCCGCACTCATCGGCAGCCTCATTCGGCTCGGCAATCTCTTCAACTCCGAAATCCTGGGACGGCCCACTGACCTGCCGTGGGCCTTTGTGTTCGAGCGCATCGATCAGACGGCGCGTCATCCCGTCCAGCTGTACGAATCGGTCACCTACCTCCTCATCTTTGGGCTCCTGTGGACCCTCTACCGAGAATGGGGAGCGGACACCCCGCGCGGCCTTCTCATCGGCCTTTTCTTTACGCTCGTCTTCGGGGCCCGCATCGCACTGGAGACGTTCAAGGTAGAACAGGCCCACTTCGAGATGGCCCTTCCGCTGAGTATGGGCCAGTTGCTCAGTATCCCGGCGGTCGTTCTCGGCCTATGGCTCGTAGGACGCGCGCTCTACTCGGCCACACCGCCTGCGTCCTAATGCCCAATCCCGCTTACAACGTTCGGGGAGGCAGATGTATCGGTATGGACCCAAGCATATGGGGGCCACTCATACCGAATCTTTTGCCCGGCGTCGGTATAACGGCCGGCCTCCTTCTCCTCAACTTCCAGCCCGGCGTGAAGCGTCCGAGTCCGTACGGTACCAACACCGCAGAGTTGGAACGATTGCCCTCGTCAGTTCCGATCGCCGGAACGCCTGAGGGCCGCTCAGGACGCGTCTTTCGTCGCTGTAGCCTCCACCGAGCCGGTTGACCACGTGTCCGAAAGCGTGGTGATCACGGACGGAACGTGATCGGTTTCCCAAACCCGTATCCAGGCGAGCACAGGAAGCCCCCAGACGCCGCCGGGACGGAGAATCTTGCGGGTGCGCCGAGCGGTCTCCTGGTCTTTGGCCTCGATCACCTCAGCACGACGGGCGGCTCCCAGAGCCGATAGAGATTGGGCGAATGCCCAGGCATCGTCCCGGGCACGGGTGAGGCAGAAGTTGCTGATTGTTTCGTCGAGCTCTTTCCCTAAGCGATCTAAGCTCCCGAGCCACGGAGAAACGGCCGCGAGGCGCATCTGGACCTCATCAATCATTGATCGGAGGATCTGATTAATCCGATCAAAGTCGCGCTCCAGGTCGTCCAGGTCGCCGTCCGAGGCCACCTCGACGGCGGCAATGCCGAGGTCGAGGTTGATGTGGGCATTCATCCCGAGAAGGAGGTGCTGAAGCACCAGCGGAAACCAGCGCTCGGCGGCGTCAAAGGTCCGCGTCCACGCAGCAGGGGGACCGGCCTCCGTTCCTCGCTTCTCCAGAGCATCGAGGTAGCGACGGGCAAAGACGACGTCCAGCCGTTCCATCCGAGGGCCGTCCTCAAACGCTCCCGCTTCGATGGCCGTCTTGACGCGCGCGGTTACGTCTCGGTAGAGCGCGGCAAAGTATCCGAGGCGGCTTTTCTGTCGGCGGGCGGTTCCGATGATATGGTCGAGTCGGGCAAGGACCTCATCGATTGACTGAGCAGGCACAAGAGTTGGGCGCGTTAGGGGACAGAGGCGTTTGGAAATGGGGGCGCCGAATGGGCAGGGCCGTTGGGGCCTGCGGACCTTCTTCATCAGAGACACGGGGCCTGCCTTTTCCCCGTTCCGCCCCCAGGGTCGTTTCCGGGTCGATCCCCCCTTTCCGAGTGCTCGAAGAGAAGAACGTACAGGCTCGTGTTCTCCGGTGTATTGTCGTGAGCGATCGACGGGCAGAGACGGAGTTCCGAGTTGGAGACGGGGGGAGGAAGGACGTTTAAGGCATTGCAGCCGCGGCGTTGCTTCCCTATCTTCAACGCCCCACTGCCTCCTCGATTGGACAAGGTGCCCATGACTGGTTGCTGTCGCTTCGCTCTGCGCGTGCTTCTCGGGATTTGTCTATTGGGAAGCGGAAGCGTCGTCAGCACCGCCGACGGGGGAGCGGGACGGCAAGAGACGGCCGTGCCTGTGCAGGCATCTGCCGATACGGTGCAGGCGTCCGCGAATGAAACACCGGCGGTACTCAGCGAGGTGGGGGCCACAGCGCGAAACTTCGGCCTGCGGGCGCTCGGGGCGGTGCTTACGCTGGTCCTCACCTTCTTTGTGATTAAGGGCATGGCGTATGTCCTGGAAACGCTCGCCGAGCGCAATGCCGAGCGGCGGCTCCTGTACAAGCGCCTCGTTCCCATCTTTCGGGTGGTGCTGTGGGGGCTGGCGCTTTACATCGTGATGCGCGGCATTTTCAACGTCGACGCTCAGGGGCTCTTCGCGGCCGCCGCGGCCATTGGGGTGGCCGTGGGATTTGCGGCGCAGGACTTGCTCAAGAACATCTTCGGCGGGCTCGTCATCCTGTTTGACCAGTCATTCCAGGTGGGCGACAAGATCGAGGTGGGCGATACCTACGGCGAAGTCACCTCGATCGGCCTCCGGTCCACCCGCATCGTGACGCCGGACGACAATCTGGTGACGGTGCCCAACGCACAGGTGTCCGACGGACAGGTGTCGAACGCCAACGCGGGCGAGCTCAACTGCCAGGTGGGCACCGACCTCTATCTGCCGGGGAGCGTGGACGAGGGCCGCGCCAAAAAGATTGCCTACGAGGCGGCCGTCAGTTCCAGCTACACGTATCTCGAAAAGCCGATCGTCGTGCTGGTCAACGATGAGCACGACAAACGGCACATGGTGCACCTGAAGGTCAAGGCATACGTCATCGACACCCGGTACGAGCCCCTCCTGGCCAGTGACATTACGGAGCGGGCGCGTCGTGCTTATCGCGAGGAGGGGCTGTTGCCGCCGCTGCCGGAGGGGCAGGAGTACATGCCGGCGGCGCCTCCCGCCCCGGCGTCCCCTGTCGAGCCGTCTTAACGGTCGGGGGGGCTGGGAGGGCGTTTTCGATGGGGACGAGGCGTCACCAATGCAAGGCGAGGGGGAACGAGGAGAGCGGGCGGCGAGGACCGAGGACGGCCGCAGGCGAACGCAGATTGCAACAATGCACTCATATCCGGTATGTCCGAACCCGTGTCGTCTCCGTCGTCCGATCCGGTGGGAGAGGGAATTGCGACGGTCCGACAGGCCCTTCGCGCTCACCACGAGGCGTATCTGAACGGGCTCCGCACCGAGGGGCTGGCGCCGTTGCAGGCCCTGTTGACACAGGCGCTTGAGGCGCACGACGAGGCCCGGGCGCCCCTCACGACGCTGGAGGCGCCGTCTCGTCACGCCCTTTGGGAAACCGTATGGGACTACCGCCGAGAGACGATGGCGGAGGTCTGGGGAACGATCCGGACGCGCCTTGAGGCGATCGGAATCGGAGCGGTGCTGGGGGGCCAGCGCGACGACTTGCGTGAGGCACGAGCCGCGCTCGACGAGAACGTTCCGGAGACCGTAACCCGTACTGCTCCCGAAGACCTGTATGCGTCGGACCCGTCGGATGGATGGATGCGCCGCGTGGGGAAATGGGGGATGCGCACCGGTCGGTCCCTGTATGGACTCGTGGCGACGCACGCACAGTCTGAACAAACCGTGCCGCTGGCGGCCCTGGTGCGCCGAGAGGCGGGCCGCACGCTGCCCGAGGCGCAGGATGCGGTGCTGGATGCCGCCGAGCAGCGGATCGTCTCGTGGATGGCGCGGCTCGAACGGACGGCCACCGACTGGGCGCATCGGCTGCTCGACATGGAGCGCGTGCTCGATCATCCGATCTTTCATGGGCCGGAGGTGTTGCATGCCTCCTCCCCGGAGGCGCCGTCGGATGATCCGACCTCGGGCATCATGGTGCCGGACCTGGACGCCCTCCGCGTCGATCTTCAAGACCGGGCCGCGGCCCTCCATCAATGCCTGCAGGCCGGGACGGAGCTACGCCTGGACGATGTGGCCGAGCGTCTCCGTGAGGTCCGCGAGGCGACGGTCGAGCGGCTCCAGTCGGCCGCCCATCGGGCCGGTACCTTCATGGCCGAGCGCGGCGCTGCGGACCCGCCGCCCCGTACGGAGGCGGCCCGCGAACGACGACGGACGCGCACCGCGGGATGGGCCGACTGGGACGATGAGGTGCAGGAGCGGCTGACCCTCCTTGAGGCCCTGGCGGCGCTTCGCGATGCCCTTACCGATCGTCATCGGGCCCTCGTGGAGGATGGGGGGGAGGTCGGATTTGCGCCGGCCCGGGCCATCGTGTCCGATGCCGTCGACCAGTTGCGGGCGCTGCGCGACGACATTGACGACCTGCTGGCGGTGCCGGACGAGGGCGAGGAGCTCGATCTCGTCCAGGCCTTTGGGCACCGGGTCGACACCGGGAGCGATCTGGTCGAGGAGGTCTTGCTGGAGCCCCTCCAGGCCCTGACGCCCCGTCGCTCGACGGAGGCCGTTCTGAACGCGCATCGAGAAGCGATGGCGTCGCTTCTGGAGGCGCAGCCGGAGGAATTCGTGCTGCATCCGTTTGTCGAGCCCGAGGCCGATCGGGTCGATCCGGACAAGGCACAGACGCTCGCCTGGACCCACGAGTGCAGCGCCGTGCTCGATGAGCTCCTCTTCGATGAGTGGCGGGCCGCCCTGGAGCCCCTCGTCGCGGCGGCCGAGGCCCGGGCCGAACAGGCCACGGAGGTGCGCGCGGTGGTCGAGTTCAACCTCGAAGCCGCGCTTCAAGAGCTGCAGGATTTTCGGGCGGCCCGACGGGCGGGACGGAACGAGGGGTCATTTGTGGCCGATGCACGCGAACTGGCCCTCAACGGCCTGGACCGGGCCATCGAGCTGTTGGAGAAGGAGGACGATGAGCTGGTGCGCTCGACGGGGACGGTACTCGGGGATACCTGGCGGGCGGCGACGGACGTATGGACCGATCTCCACAATCGGCTGCGCGCTGCCGGCCAGGCACGCGCGCACATCCTCCGCGCCCAGGGGCGGATCGTGCGCGGCACGCGGTGGCTGGCGGTGGAAGCGGGCCGTCGGGGACGAATGGCCGCGACCCAGCTTCGGCGGACGCTTCACCGCGCCCAGCGCGAGGCGCAGCGGATCGTGCGCCTCGGACACGCCGCCGTCGGAACCACAGATGTCGACGAGGCGGCCCTGCGCGAAACGGTCGATGCGCTCGCCACTGTGGATACGGTGCTGGCCGATCTGCCGCTCGTGTACCGACGCCTCTTTTCCTTTCGCCCGCTGCAGACCGAGGATCTGTTCGTGGGCCGCGAGGAGGACCAGGCCGCCCTCAAGCACCACGCGGATCGCTGGACGGACGGCCTCACAAACGCTGTTGTCGTGACCGGCCCGGCCGGTAGCGGCCGCAGTAGTCTGCTCAACATCCTCCGCAAGACGCACTTTCGCTCCGCGCAGCGCCACTCCATTGAGCTCACGGAACGGGTAACCAGCGAGGCCGACGTTGCCGGGCACGTGGTGCAGGCCCTCAATCTGTCGCTTTCTCCGACGGACAACCTCACCCTGGAGGCGGTCGCCGAGCATATGGGGGCGCAGCCCGTGCCGAATCGGCTCCGGGTCTGTACGATCGAGCATCTGGAGCATCTGTTTTCCCGATCGGTCGGGGGCACTGCCCTCGGTGCCCGCGTGCTCGGCTTTCTGTCGCGGACCGACACGCGCGTGTTCTGGATTGCCACGACGACGGAGGAGACCTGGCAGTTTGTGGAGGCAAGTGAGCCCGCCGCCGCGCGCCTTCTCGTTCGGCATGCACTGGCTCCGATGGATCGCTCCGAGCTGGAAGAAATCATCATGACGCGGCACCAGCGCAGTGGGCTTCCCCTCGTCTTCGATTGCCCGGATGAGTCGCAGCATCCCATCTTGGCGCGTCGTGTGCGGGCCATCGACGACCAGGAGCGACAACAGGCGTTTCTCCGGACCGAGTACTTCAATCGGCTCCACGACGCCTGTGGCCAAAACGTTGTGCTTGCCCTTTTCTACTGGTTTCGGTCCGTCACGCTTGACGCCGATGAAACGACCCTCCGCGTACGACCGCTGGTACCCATCTCCTTCGACGTGCTCGACACGCTGCCCCTCCCACACGCCTTTGCGCTGAAGGCCCTGCTGGAGCACGGCACACTCACGGTGGCGGAGCTGGCCGAGGTGCACGGCGTGGAGCTGGACGAGAGTCATGCCCTGCTCGAAACACTGGGCAACGCCCTCATCATCGCGCCCGCCGACCGCGTGGAAGGGCCGGGCGTCTTCCAGTTTGCGTCGGTGGAGCGGGACACGCGGTACCGCATTCGACCGCTCCTCATCCATCCCGTGACCCGCTTTCTCCGCAGTCGCAACATCGTGCATTAGGCGCGGGACACTGTAACAATCGGGCCGGCCCTGCACACTGTAAAAATGTTGATAGGGGAGGAGGGAGAGGCGATCCTGGGTGAACAAACGCCCGTACAGGATTCTGGTTATCGTTTCCATTGGATGACCGTACGTCGCTGTCATGAGTGTTCTATTCCGAATCGTCCTCGGAATCACCGGGGGCGCATGCATAGGCGCCAGTCTGGGCCTGTCGGCCGCCGAGGCGCCCGACCTGCTCCGTGTCGGGGCCTTCTCGACCGCGGATCCGAGCCAGGATCTTCCAACCAACTGGGATCCCATTTCCTTTTCCGACATCGACACGAAGACTCAGTACGACCTCGTCGCGAGCGATAGCGGAAGTGTGGTCCGGGCCCGCAGCGAGGGCGGAGCGGCCGGCCTGGTCACCGAGCGCCGCATCGACCTGGAGGAGTACCCCATCCTGGAGTGGCGCTGGAAGGTGGACAGTGTGGTTGAAGACGGCGATGCCCGCACCAAAGACGGCGACGACTATCCGGCTCGTCTCTACGTCACCTTCGACTATCAGGATCTCAGTTTGGTCGATCGGGTTCGTCTGAAAACCCTCCGGGCATTGGGCTACGACGACATTCCGACGCGCGCACTCAACTACATCTGGGCCAATCGGGTCGATCGCCACACCATTTTGGAAAACGCCTACACCGACTGGGTGATGATGGTGGCCGTGCAAAGCGGCGCAGAGAAGGCCGGACAGTGGATGACCGAACGCCGCAACGTCCTCGCCGACTACCGGGCCGCATTCGGCGGCGATCCGCCCCCGGTGAACGGCGTGGCCCTCATGACCGACACCGACAACACGAACGGCGAGGCTACGGCCTACTACGGCGACATCGTCTTCCGCGCGGCCCCCGACGATACAACGGCTCGGTCCCCGTAATCCCAACTCCGCAGCCGTACTCGTTCGACTAGTGGGACAGCCCAACTCGTTTACTGATCCGTGCACAGGTAGGTAAACTCTCGATTTCGTTCGGTGGGAACCGTGGTAGGCAAATAGTCGGAATCGTCTTTAAGAATCCATTCACGTATCAGTAAGCTCCGTCGGGAGATGTGAGCGACGCACTCGTGCGTTGACGCGCTAGCGCGTCTGGCCCATATGCTTGCTTCCATACCGACACGCCTGCAATCCCGGACTTTACAGGCGGATTTGGTATGAGGAGAACCACATTTACGTCATCTTCATTCCACAAACGTAACGTTTCAGGTATTCAGTTCCCCTAACTTTCCGATACGCGGAGTCCTCGTTCGCCCGTTCTGCCAGCCGGTTCTTCTGTGGCCATCGATACGTCCAGTGCCCATACCGCCATCCTGTTCTTTAGCCACCGCCCGGAGCGGGAGTGGCAGAACAAGCAGTTCGTGCGGCAGGATTACGCAAAGCACCGGCGGGTGGCCGAGGCGTTCTATCAGCACACGCGCCGGGCCGTTCACGACAGCGGACTGCCGGTCGTGGAAGCGACCGACGAGCGGCAGCGGGGAACCGGCTTCGGCCCTCGCTTCGCCAATGCCGTGGCCGATGCGTTTGCCCAGGGCTACGAGCACGTCATTGCGGTCGGGAGCGACTGCCCGCGCCTCCACGAGGTGGACTGGGCCGCCGTGGCGGATACTGTGGCCGAGGGCACGCCCGTCGTCGGTCCCACCGCCGGGCGGACCGGTACCTATCTGATTGGTCTGAGTCGCGACCAGTTCGACCGCGGCCAGTTTGAGGCGCTTCCGTGGACCACACCGGCACTCCTCCCTGCCCTTCAGCAGTATCTTGAGCGACAGTCCGGCGGTCCCCCCACGTTGCTTGCCGTGCGCGACGACGTAAATGGGCATCGGGACCTGCTGGCCCTGGTGCAGCGCCGGTCGTGTCTGCCCGTTTCCCTGCGGGCGTGCCTCCGCCGCGTGCTGGGCGGTCGGATCACGGCCTCGGCATCGCGTCCCCCGCGCAGCGAGCACGTCGGCTCCCATTGTCGCTCCCGCGCTCCGCCCTTTCCTCCGTCTCCTCGTATCGGGGCATAGACGTCCTCCGGGTCGGTCCTCCGTCTCGTTCACGGGACCGTGGCCGGGCGTCGGACGGACTGATTCTGTCGTGTCCGTCGCCGACGTATCGCCGTCGTTCGTTGGGAAGGCGGAGCTGGAGATTCCCGTCCCTACAGCGTCCGACCGCTGTCCGGCAGCGGCGTACACCGACGCCCGTTCAGAGGCCCCCTGGGACCGTCGTATGCCGACTGTGTCTTCTGCCGACGAGCACACCGGCGTTTCGTCCGGCAGTACTGCCGACGGACCGTCGACGCTGTACGTCGTCGTCGCCGCCGTCGTCCGTTCCGTCGTTGCCGCATTCGTTCTGCATTCTGCTTCGAGCCCATGACCACGCCCGGCCGCACATGTCCCCGCCGCTACCGGACCCAGCCCGATGCGCTGGCCGGTCCCGTCGACCTCACTGCCGAGACGATCTACGTGATCGGCGGCCTCTACGGCAATACGGCGGCCCTCGCCGCGGTGCAGGCCCGGGCCGAGCAGGAACGCGCGGCGGGCCGCCCGGCGCCCGTCCTCGTGTTCAACGGCGACTTCAACTGGTTCAACGCGACGACGGAATCCTTCCGGGTCGTCAACGACACGGTGCTTGACCACTGGGCGCTCCAGGGCAACGTGGAGGCGGAGCTCGGCGCCCCCACGCCCGGCGCGGGCTGCGGCTGCGCGTACCCCGACTGGGTGCCCGACGAGCGCGTGGAGGCGTCCAACTGCATTATGGAGCGCCTGCAGACGGTGGCTCGTCGGATGTCGGACCGAGCCGACGCCCTGGCCGATCACCCGGTGCAGTTGACGGCGGAGGTGGGACCCGCCCGCATTGGCATCCTCCACGGCGATCCGGAGCGCCTCGCCGGGTGGGGCCTCGCCGTCGAGGAGATGCCGTCCCCCGGAACGACGCCCCCAAACATTGCCCGGTGGTTCCGGGCCGCCGAGGTCGACGGATTTGCCTGCACGCACACCTGTCTGCCGCACCTTCAGGACGTCGAGGTGGACGGCACGCGTCGCCTCGTCATCAACAACGGCGCCGCCGGCATGCCCAACTTCCGCGGCGGTCGGCAGGGCGTCATCACGCGCATCAGTACACAGGCGGCCCCCTTCGACGTGCTCTACGACACCACGCTCAAGGGCGTCCACTGGGAGGCAATTGGATTTGACTGCACACCGGACGCCTGGCTGCAGTGGTTCGAGGACACGTGGCCACCGGACTCGCCCGCATCGACCAACTACCGACACCGCCTCCTCAACGGACCGGCCCACACCCGCGCCGACGCGATCCGACTCCAACACGCTCACGGGGCAGAGGCGTAGCCCCCAATTCGACTGCAGCGTTTGGGAGTATAGATGGAAGGCACGAATGGAAGCACTTGGCTTCACGACCGACACACTGGCGGGGCAGATGTCCTTGTCCCCCACACTCACACCCGCACATACCCACACACGCATCCACGCACCATGTCCGACGACTACTACGATTCCGACCACCTCGATGACTTCGGCGACTTCGACCCCGGCGATGAGCTCTCCGAGGCCTTCTTCGAGTACTACGGAAAGGTTTTTCAGGACGGGGCCCTCACCGCCCGCGAAAAAGCCCTCATCGCACTCGCCGTCTCCCACGCCGTGCAGTGTCCCTACTGCATCGACGCCTATTCCGAAAGCTGCCTGGAGAAAGGGGCCGACCTGGAACAGATGAAAGAAGCCGTGCACGTGGCCACGGCCATCCGGGGCGGTGCGTCGCTCGTCCACGGCGAGCAGATGATCGACAAGGTCAAGGACCTGATGATGTAGCGCCTCCTCGCCCTCGGCGTTCTCCTCCGCGGCTTTCCCGAACAACCTGTCCTCCCTGCTATGGCAACCGATGACCAGGACTTTATTGAATTGGAGACAATTGACGAAAACGGCTCCTCCTCCACGCCGGAAGGGCCGAAGAGCACCACCAGCATGAAGGGGCGGCGCGTCCCGCTGACAGAGCCCGAGAAGCAATTCGAGGTGCTGAGCGATGCCGATCTTACGGGCGGCCCCACCGACACCGGGGACTTCAAAAAGGATCTGGCGGCGTCCGGCTGGGACGACCTCACGCCCGCCGAGCTCGAGATTGTCCAGATCAACGTGGGCAAGCTCTGCAATATGACCTGTCGCCACTGTCACGTCGACAGCGGCCCGGACCGCACCGAAGAAAACATGGACCGGGAAACCGTCGACCAGTGTCTGGAGGTCATTCTCGAATCGGAGGCCCACACCGTCGACCTTACCGGGGGGGCGCCGGAGCTGAATCCGAACTTCGAGTACATCGTCGACACCTGCGTCGAGAACGGACGGCACGTCATCGACCGCTGCAACCTGACGATCCTCACCACCGAGCCCTACCGGCATCTGCCGGAATGGATGGGCGAACGGGGCGTGGAGGTCGTGTGCTCGCTCCCGCACTACCGCGAGATGAACACGGATGCACAACGGGGGGACGGTACCTACAAGAAGTCCATCCGGGCCCTCGAAATGTTGAACGACGCCGGCTACGGGAAGGGCAACCCCGACCGCAAGCTGACCCTGCTCACCAATCCGGTGGGCGCGTACCTCGCGGGCGATCAGGCGTCGCTGGAGCAGGAGTGGAAGGATGCGCTCAAACGCAACCACGGCGTCACCTTCGACGAGCTGCTGGCGCTCAATAACATGCCGATGTCCCGGTACCTCGAATGGTTGATGGAAAAGGACAAGGTGGAGGAGTACCTGCAGCGTCTGGTCAACGCCTTTAACCCCTCCACCATCACCGGCCTCATGTGCCGGAATACCCTCTCCATCTCGTGGGACGGCCATCTCTACGACTGCGACTTCAACCAGCAGCTGGAGATGAACATGGACCTGGGCGACAAGGATCAGCCGCACATCAGCGAGTTCGACCTGGAGGAGTGGAAGCGACATTCGATCCAGACGCACCGGCACTGCTACGGCTGCACCGCCGGAAGCGGAAGCGGCTGCGGCGGCGCCATCGAGGAGTAACACCGTCTTCGGGTTGAAGAGGCTGTTTTCGCTGAGGGAGTCGCTGCTTCATAATAGAGGTTCTATACTTATAACATGTTCGCGTTTAACGTTTTACGTTGAAACGTTTTGGGAACACGTCCGCTCACAGCAACAGCATCTTGCTGTGTCGGGAAGACAGTTGGAGCATGGCGTCAGGCCTCCACGCATCCATGCCCCCACTCATTCCAGGCAGAGGGGGCGATCAACGGCAGAAGCGCCTTCCCCCGTGCCCGGAAGGGGACCAACACGCGATTGCCCCTGCATATTCCACTTGTTCATCCCGATTCTCTATTCACAGTTCTCACTCTTCAACCGCATGCACTACACGTCCGACGACCTTCACGACTACAAGGCGCGCGTGGACGAGGCCGCCGACGCGATCCGCGAGGAGATTGATCACGCACCTGCAATCGGCATCATTCTCGGCACGGGGGCCGGCGCCCTGGCCGAGGAGATCGATCCGGAGATCACCCTTTCGTACGAAGACCTGCCCGGGTTTCCGCCGTCGACGATGGAGATGCACGAGGGCGAGCTCATCTTCGGGGAGTTGGAGGGCGTGCCCGTTGTGGCGATGAATGGGCGGCTCCACCTGTACGAAGGATACACGGCCCACGAGGTCGTCTTTCCGGTGCGCGTGCTCGGCACGCTGGGGGTGGACACGCTGCTTATCTCGAACGCGGCCGGCGGCATGGACCCGCACCACGAGGCCGGCGACCTGGTGCTCGTGACCGACCAGATCAACAAGCAGGGCACCAATCCGCTCATCGGCCCAAACATTGATGACTGGGGCCCGCGCTTCCTGGACATGAGCGAGCCCTACGATCCGGCGCTGCGGGACATTGCCGAGCAGACGGCCCTGGACCACGGGATTGCGCTGCACAAGGGCGTGTACCTGTCGGTCAAGGGCCCGATGCTGGAGACGAAGGCGGAGTATCGGTACATGCGCGACATCGGGGGCGACGTGGTCGGCATGAGCACGGTGCCGGAGGTCATTGCTGCCCGCCACATGGACGTGCGCTGCATGGCCCTCTCCGTGATTACCGACGAGTGCCTGCCCGACGACCTCGACCCGATCGACGTGGAGGCGGCGATGGAGGCTGCCGCCGAGGCGCGTCCGAAGCTCAGCCGCATCATGAAAGGTGTCGTCCAGGAGGTCGGGGCATAGCAGCCCGAACGGTACGCGGGGACGGAGCCCCAACCGCGAACGATTCTCGAATCGGTCGGATGGGCCGCCCTCTCATCTCACGATGGTTCTTTGCCTGATTTCGATTTTGTAGAGTGACGACACTGACGTTCCCCTGTTCACGTTGTGGAACCCGTCGGGTCTCGATTGCTGTCCTCACGATCCTATGGGGACTCCTTGGAGCCTCCCCGGCGCCGGCACAAGCCGAATCCGATGCGCGATCCCCCAATGTCTCTCAGCAGAATGGAGCGGTGCTCCCTGCAGAGCAGGCGAAGCACGCCGAGAAGGTCCTCCAGTCTCGGGACAACGCCCAGGACGATAACGCTTCTTCGGACTCGACCGCCCGACGGAACGAAACGACGGCCCCATCCCGAGCGGACGGACGCGCGTCCTCGGTGGGCTTTACGCCCGGCGGCGGGGGATTTTACCTTCAACAGGACGACTTTGAGTTGCGTCTACTGGGCTACATTCAGGCGATGGGATCGCTTTTCGACGCTCCCCTCGGCGCACCGAACGACTTTTCGCTGCGTCGGGCCCGCCTCGACGTGATCGTCCAGTTCTATGAGGACTTCCAGTTTCTTCTGGAGGTGGACGGCGCCCCCGATGACCGATCGGCTCTCGTCGTGGCCCGGCTCGACTGGGAGATTGCAGGAGACCGACTGAAGATGCGCGCCGGAAAATTCGTGACCCAGTTCAGCACCGAAAATGCGCGCAGCTCCCGGTCCATCGACACGGTCGAACGGTACCTCGCCCTCAACAGCCTTTTTCTCCTCCCGGCGCTGGACACCCAGTACGGCGTTCTCCTGCACGGGCGAGCCGGATCGGAGAAGCGGGTTGGATGGTCCGTCGGCGTATACAACGGCAACGGATCTGCCGGCGCGAACGTGCGCGACAACAACGACAGCAAAGAACTACAGGCGAAGCTGCGATACCGCATTCAGGAGGGCCTCCGTACGTCGCTCGCGTTCAATTTTTCCCGCGAGGAGCGGCAAACGCTCAGTCTCGTCGACGTGGGCTTTAATCGATTTGTGAGCGTTCCCGTGCAGGGGGAGCGCTACGGCTTCGGCGGCGACGTGGCATGGAAGACCGGACGCTGGCGCCTCCGCGCGGAGGGAATCGGGGTTCGCTTCGACGGTGTCAATCAATCGTCCGTGGGCCTGTACGGCGGCTTCGTTCAGCCCTCGGTCTTTCTGGCCGGTACACACGACGAGGGCGTGGAGGCCCTCCTCCGCCTGGAGACCTCCGTCCTCGATCCCGACACGGGCGCCAACGGAGATGCGCTGTACGGGGTCACGACCGGGATCAACTGGTTCGTGAACCCCAACGTTCGCCTTCAGGTCAATCCGGGATTGACCTACTTCAACGGACCGTCGGCCGAGCAGGGCGTTGAGGAATCGAACCTCTTCCCGTCGCTCCTGACGGAACTGCAATTTAAATTTTAACCATCCGGCGCTGCGTCACTCATGACGATTCACCTTCCGAGTTTTATTGGCGTTCTGACCCTCGTCGGGGTGGCCAGTCTGTTTCTGGCGCCCCGGTCCCAGACCGCCGCGAGCTTCTTTTCCGGCCAGACGGAGGCAGGACAGCCGCCCGGCGTTCTTACCCTCACGTTCTCGCAGGTGACGACCTGGATTTTTGCCCGCTCCCTACTCAATGCGGGCATTCTGGGATATGTGTTTGGGATTGCCGGGGCGATAGCGTATACCGCCTACTACGGGTCGTTCTTGACCGGCGCCCTTATCGTGGAGCACCTGCGCAAAAAACACGGCGCCGACAACGTGCAGGGCTTTCTGCGACAAAAATTCGGCGCGGTCGGGGCGACGTGCTACAACGCGCTCGTATCCCTTCGGCTGCTCTCGGAGGTGTTTGCCAACCTGCTGGTGGTGGGCATCGTGTTTGAGACAGCGGGCGATCTCGTGGGCGACATTGCCATTGTGGCGGTGGCCGGCATTGCCCTCGTCTACTCCATGACGGGGGGGCTCCAGGCGTCGCTGCGCACCGATGTGCTGCAGACGAGCCTGCTGCTCCTCATCATTGCCGTGCCGACGGGCCTCATGATGGGGCACGAGGCGTTTGCCGTGAGCGACATGGTCGCCAGCAGTCCCGAGCTCTCCAATCCCGGATGGGCGCTCCTGGGTGTGGCGCTGCTTCAGGTGCTCAGCTACCCGATGCACGACCCCGTGATGATGGACCGCGGATTCCTGGCCGATCGCGACACCACCCGGCGCAGTTTCCTGCACGCGTTTTGGATTTCGGCCGTCCTCATCCTCTGCTTTGGCCTGCTGGGCGTGTTTGCCGGGCTCCACGCCGGGGGCGGCGACTTTCTGTCCGGGGTGGAGCAGCTGTTCGGCACAACGACCACCTTTTTCGTCGGCCTTGCGCTGGTGCTCTCCGCCGTGTCCACGATGGACTCGGTCTTTTCGAGTGCGTCGAAGCTCGCGGTGTGCGACATGAACCTCTGCGCCCCGACGCCGCGGAACGGCCGCATCGCCATGGCCGGCTTTGCGGCCGGCGGCCTGCTGCTGGTGTACCTGGGCACCGACGACCTCTTTGCCGCCGTCGCGGTGAGCGGCACCGCCTCTCTCTTTCTGAGTCCGGTCATCCTCTTCTCCATTTTCCTGGACTGGGCCGTGGCCCGGTGGAGCTACGTCGCCGCCTTTGGGGTCGCCGGGGCGGGATCCGTCCTCTACTTCCTCGAAGACAGCGGCTACGTGTCGGTGCTCCAGCAGTGGACGGGCTTCGAACACTCCTATCCGAAGCTCGGGGTGGTCACCGCCGTCATTTTGCTTGCGGGCATGCTCTTTTTCGTGATCGGGAAGCAATCCCCCGAGGCGACGAGGTCGGAGGTGCTGTCGGAACGTACAGACGCCGGGACGTCCACGTAACCGTTGCTCAATACATTTGCGTTCCGGGCGGCGGCGTCGACCCGGGTCCTCGCGGGCGCTTCGGTGCCTCGTTCGCGTTCAGCGGTGAACAATGCCCCAGAAAGCGCATGCGACACGGTGTATGCGTCGTTCGGCTTCTCGCCTCATCGTAATGAGGAGACGATGGGGGCTGTGCAAGAGGGGGCGGCACGGAGCGCGCCGTTCCGATTGTAACGGTGGAGACTGTGCCTCGTCCACCACTCCCCATTGCCGATAGAAGTCGGGGCCGGCTGCGTTCGAACGACGAGCGGCCGTTACACATGCCCCGGTCCCATTCGACCTGTCATACCAAATCCTCCAAAGTTCAGGGTTGCAGAAATATCAGCACAGGCGCAAACGAATGAGCCTCACGTACATACCTTCACACTTACGTACTTCCAAACCCGAATCCTTCAACCGGGTATCATTGAAAGAAAAGGACGCCTGTGGTGGCTACGTTGGGAGTAATCGCGCTCCTACAAACCACCACAACCGTCCTTATGACTACAGCATACCTCGGACTCGAC
>CAYOWD010000016.1:0-26724 GCA_964407535.1 uncultured Salinivenus sp.
GAGACCCACACCATAATAGCAAGGTACGCCACCAGCTGGGTGCTCGTACTGAATGCTTGAAGGGTGATCGTGAGGGTGTTTCCAACTCTTCTAATTTCTTTCGACAGCGTATTTATCAGCGCGCCGGTACGGGTCGTTGAGTAAAATCGGACGGAGAGGTCAAGCAACTGATCGAATGAGCGCATTCGAAGATCTTCAACAATACTCTGGCGGGCGCGGATGCCAAGATAGTTCGCCGAATAGCTCAGTCCGGCTCTCATCCACGTGGAGAGGAGAATGAGGCCACAGATGCGGTAAAGACGATCAATTCGGGAGGATTCCACCCCGAGCACATGCAGGTCGAACCAGGGCCATCCCGTCCGGAAGGCCTCGCCGGAGTCGCCGAAGAGGTTTTGCAGAAAGGGAACTAGCATGCCGATACTCAAGCCCTCAAACATCGCCGATACGAGAGATAGAAGAAAGGCGATTGCAATGAGGGGCCAGAACTTCCGGAAGCTCTGAAATATCAGTCGATGTTCCTTCTGCATAATGCGGAAGAATTGTTCAGAAGAGGCAGGCGGGGGGATACGATCCTGCCGATGGAGATAAGAGAAGAGAGAAGAAGAAAGGGCGCGCGGATATTTTTCTTAATCCATATCGAGCGTTCTGTTCAGAGCACGACTGCTACGTTGAGAAACTATCCTGCCGGAAAGACGAGGAGGGAATGGGGCGTGTAGCTTTCTGGGAAACAGAAACCACGAGTTGTCCGCAGGTCGATTCCCGTTTCCCCTTTTCTACCCGTCACAGAAGAAGATGAGACTCTTAGAACAGAAGAATACGTGAGAAGGTTTTCCCGATAATGAAGTCTTTAGAGTATTCAGAGGGGTAAGGTCTGGTGGTCTTGTTTCCAGTCCAGGGGGAAGCCCCTACTGGTTTAATGGAGGCAAAACGCTCAGATCCATCCACGTGGGCCGTCTAGTATCGGTCCGAGGGGCATAATTTTGTGCTGAGATCCGGATAGGAGACCAGATAGATAATCCAAATTCTCTACCCAATATGTGCCAAAAATTGACATGTGGGTAGATACAGAGCACTACAAAACCCGAACGTTCACGATGCACATTCGATTCCAAGTATTGAAGCAATTCGTACGAGTATGGGCTAATCTCTTCAGACATTTTATTCTAGCTGTCTTCGGCTTTTAGGTTATTTCTATCTTCTCGCCCTGCGCCGAGATTTTGGGGCCTGTCTACACATCAAATCGTAAACCGCAAACAGGGCAGAATGGGTTTCACTATGGTCATGTCTGATTGGCGTACCTGTCGGGTGCCGCCGGACGCTACGATCGAGGAGACGATGCAGTGCATTCAGGACAGTGCCCTGCGCATTGCCGTCGTCACGACGGGTGAGGATCGTCTGCTGGGAGTGGTAACCGATGGCGACATTCGGCGAGGGATCCTCGATGGGCTTACGAAAGAGGTCTCCGTTACGGAGATTATGAGCGAGGATCCCGTCACTGCTCAACAGCAGGATGATCGGAACGTGATCATTCAACTCATGAGAGACCACCGAATCCATCAGGTCCCAGTCGTAGATTCTCGCGAACGGGTTGTGCGACTGGAAATTATCGAGGACGCTCTTTTTCCAGAGAGGCGGCCAAATCCGGTCGTGGTCATGGCGGGAGGATTGGGAACTCGATTGCGACCGATTACGGAGGAGTGTCCAAAACCGCTTGTGGAGGTAGGAGGCGTTCCGATCCTGCAGACAATCCTTGAGCGGTTGTCCGCGCAGGGCTTCCGAGACGTGTATCTGTCGGTGAATTACAAGGCCGACATGATCGAAGAGCACTTTGGGGAGGGCGACGATTTGGGATTGCGGATTGAATACCTTCGGGAGCAGGAGCGTCGCGGCACCGCCGGGGCATTGAGTCTTCTTCCGGATCGACCGGAGCATCCGATACTAGTGTTGAATGGAGATCTCCTCACGACGCTGAATTTTGGTCGGCTGATCGATTATCACCGGGATGAGTCCGTCGTGGCCACGATGTGTGTGCGAAGCCAGGATGTAGACATTCCGTACGGGGTGATTGAGACGGAGGATCGAAGAGTCGCCGACATCGAGGAGAAGCCGACCGACCGGTATTTTGTGAATGCAGGCATTTATGTGTTGGAGCCGGGCGTCCTGAACTGCGTCCCCGCCGATCAGTTCTACGACATGACGGAGCTTTTTCAGCATCTCGTGGACCGGAGCGATGAGGTCACCGCGTACCCGATCCAGGAATACTGGCGGGATGTGGGACAGAAGGAAGATCTGTACGAGGCCAAAGAAGAATATCATCACGTCTTTCAATGATGAATGATCAGCACGTAGTGGCATTCATTCCGGCCCGGGGAGGCAGTACATCGGTCCCGCGCAAAAACGTGCGTCCGATGGGCGGAAAGCCGTTGCTGGCCTGGTCGATCGACGTTGCGCAGGCTGTGGGGGCGATTGATCGGGTTGTCGTCTCAACCGACGATGAGACAATTGCAGAAGTGGCGGGGGAGTACGGAGCGGAATGTGCCGAGCGGCCCGACGAACTGGCCACCGACGAGGCCCTCGTCATCGACGCAGTTCGTCATCATCTTGCCGTTTGGAAGCAGGAAGAACGGGCGTCGGACGTGTTGGTCTTGCTTGAGCCGACGTGTCCGCTTCGAAAGACGGAGGACGTGAAGGCCTGTCTTCGCTGCCTCTCGACGGGAGAAGTTGACTCTGTGGCTACGTTCACGGATGCAGCCCTGAATCCGCACCGGACCTGGCGCGTCGAGGACGGACAGCCCGAGTCCTTTGTCGACGGGGCAGTTCCTTGGCAACCCCGGCAGAAGCTTCCGGATGCCTATCAACTCAACGGAGGGGTCTATGCGTTCTTTGCCGATCGGCTTCCGGAGGACAGTGTCGCGCCCTTGTTCGGACGGACGGCGGCCGTATACATGCCGGAAGAGCGGTCCGTTGACATTGACTCGATGGTGGACCTGCAGCTCGCCAATCTGCTCGCGGAGAAGCGACAGGACTCGGAATAACGCCCATCAATCGGCCGTCTCCTATGAGTGTCGAGAAGCGAATTGTCATTACCGGAGCGAGCAGTGGAGTGGGGCGCTCGTTGGTCCATTATCTGAAAGATCGATTTGAGGTCATTGCCGTTGCTCGGCGTCTCAATCGGATGCAGACGGAGTTTGGGGACGACGAAGCGGTGTTCTGTCATCAATTGGACCTCGCTGAGACCGACGCGCTCCGCGATCGCTTTACAGAGCTTCTCGATCAATACCGACCGGTCCCTTACCTGATCAACAACGCAGGGGTGAATCGCAGCGGTTGCGTGGAGGACCTTGACGACGAGGCGGTTGAGCAATCGTTCCGGGTCAATGCGTTCGCGCCGCTGCGGCTCATGCAGGCGGTGCTCCCGACCATGAAGGAGCGGGACTTCGGACGCATTATCAACCTCACCTCGGGGGCGCCCCTCAACTGTTTTCCCGAATACGGGGCGTACAGCGCGTCGAAGGGGGCGCTAAATGCACTGACGGTGACGGCCGCTCGAGAGCACGCCGAGGCCAACATCAAGATCAACCTCATGAGTCCGGGCCCGGTACAGACTGAGATGGCGCCAGAGGCCCCGATGGACCCGTCGGCGTGTCATCCAACGGTCGATTATCTACTACATCTCGATTCGGAGGGACCAACGGGCCGGTTCTTTTGGCTTGGATACGAAATTCCGCTGTTCCCCGATCTCAGCGACATCGACTGGCTCGAAGGCGAAGCCGGAGATCAATACGAACAGGTCATATAGCCCATGCTCGACGTTGGAATGGTCGGGGTGAGTCCAGGGAACGGTCATCCGTTTTCCTTCTCCGCGATTGTAAATGGATACGACGCCGCCGGACTGCGACAGTCCGGATGGGATGTCATATACGACTACGTACGGGAGCGCCCCCCGTCCGAATTTGGATTTGACGGCGTGCGCGTCTCGCACGTCTGGACGCAGAGCGCCGAGCAGACGCGGCGCCTGCAGACGGCCTGTAAGATTCCGCATACCGTGGATGCCCTCCATGATCTGACGGCGGCCGTGGATGCGGTGATTCTGGCCCGGGATGATTACCGGCGTCACGCCGAGATGGCACTGCCGTTCTTGGAGGCCGGTCTGCCCGTGTTCGTGGACAAGCCGCTATCGCTGGATGCAGTGGAGTTGCGTCAGTTCCGTCCCTATCTGGAGAACGCGCAACTGATGTCCTGCTCGGGACTGCGGTTTGCGCGAGAGCTCGACACCGTACGGGCTACCCTCGACACGTATGGAACGCTCCGGTGCATCCGGGGGGCGGTCGTTTTGGAATGGGAAAAGTACGGCATCCATCTTCTCGACGCCGTCTCGAATGTTGTGCCGTCGACCCCGGTCGCGGTGGCCCCGGTGCCGGCCGAGCATGCGTCGGTTGCAATCACGATGAGCGATGGAACGCTTTTTCAGGTGGACGCTCTCGGAGAGGTCCCACTCACGTTTCAGGTGGACTTCTGGGGAACGGAGAAGCGAAGCACGCACGAGATTACCGACAACTTCTCGGCGTTTCGACGGACCCTCTGGCACTTCTTCGAGATGATTCGTACCGGCACGCCCCCTATTGATCCGGCGGACACGCTGCGGGTGCTGCATACGATTCGGGCGGGTCGGCGGGCGCTCGCAGGGGAGCGTGCCGTCGCGCTCGACGAGGTACGAGAAGCGTAGGCAACACACTGAGCCGTTTTTTTCATCACGTCAACGGGGAGTCTCATGTCGAAGTACGACGGTCTGTTCGATCTTACGGGCAAAACGGCCATTGTGACCGGGGGGGCGGGCATCCTGGGCACGGAGTTTTGTACTGCGCTGGCGACGTACGGGGCGTCTGTGGCGGTCGTAGACGTCGACGAAGAGGCGGCGACGACTCTTGCCGATCAGCTGCGGACGGAGCAGCAGGTGGAAGCGATTGCGGTGCCCTGTGACGTCAGCGATCCCGAGTCCGTTGGGGAAATGGTCGATACGGTCGTGGGGGCCTTCGGACAGATCGACATCCTACACAACAACGCGGCGACCAAGTCCGACGATTTAGACAACTTCTACGCGCCGGATGAGGAGTATGCCCTGGATGAATGGCGAAAAATCATGTCTGTAAATCTGGACGGCATGTTTCTCGTAGCCCGTGAGGTCGGAAACCACATGATTGAACAGGATACGGGAGGAGCGATCATCCAAACTGCCTCCATTTATGGAACGGTGGGACCCGACGAGCGGATCTACGAAGGGTCTGAGTATCAGGGCCGAGAGATACGGAATCCGGCGGTGTATTCAGCGTCGAAGGGGGGAGTGATCGCGCTCTCCCGGCACCTAGCAACCACCTGGGCACAGCACCACATTCGGGTAAATACCCTCGTCCCCGGCGGCGTTGAGAGTGGGCAGAATGAGGTCTTCCAACAGAAGTACGGAGACCGGGTCCCCCTGAGGCGCATGGCAGACCGCGAAGAGCTGGTCGGGGCGGTGGTGTACCTGGCGTCCGACGCGGCCAGCTACGTCACCGGGCAAGAGATTACAGTGGATGGTGGATTGACGGTATTATAGGCCGCCGTTCGGGCCACTGGGCGTTATATCAGTAGGAGATCGGGAATACGACAAATAGGATATGAGGGAATACTTCGAGACATGAAGCATGTATTTTTTGTTCACAGCGCTATAACTGAAAAAATAGCTCTCTCCATTATAAAGAAAAAAGAAATACGTGACTATTTGTTTCTAGATAAGAGGAGGTTCGAAAGCAGCGTAGAAGAAAGAAAAAATGTGGAAAAATTGTACAACCTAGAGGACAATTTGAAAAAAGCTTTGAGTAACTGGATAAATATATACAAAGGGGATAAAGAAATAGAGTCTATAGTTGGGGGGAAGTTTAAGATATATACGCCTCACACTTCTTTCACGAGAGCTAGAATTTTGATGTCACATCCAATGTGTGAGGGGTTTTCGGTGTTTGAAGAGGGTTTAGTGAGCTATTGCCACGAAGAGTATATAGATATTCATATTCCAAAGAGAGAAGAGAGTGTAAGGGAGAAAATAAAATATCGAGGGAGGCTAGGAAATCAAAGGCGGTGCAGGGAGGGGTACGACGAGATATTTTCTGTACACGAAAAGGCCTTCCCAGAAAAAAGGGAGAAAAATATACTAGATGTGAAATTCGGAGAGGTGGATTGTCGTGTCGATATGGAAAATAGGAGCTGCATACTCATACTAGAGTCCCTATCTCATTATCATAAAAGCATGTGCTCAGTGTATTCATCCTCGATTATGGATGTGCTGAGGACGATAAATGAAAAGTACGATAAGGTGTACTATAAGTTGCATCCCGATAGTTATGGAAACTGGCAGGAGCAGCTCCTGAAAAATATTATTCGACGTTACGGTCCTGAGTCGGAGGAAATCGAACGATCTGCGTGTATCGAAGATATTGCGATCAAGGCAGGGAATGATGTCATCCTCAACATTAGCTCTACGGGGCTTTACTGCGGATTGTATTCGGAGGGGACGGTCTATTCCTTCCACGACATCTTTTCGGCAAACGGATCCGATGTTGGATCGGATCGGAAGCGGCGCAGAATGACGAATGTGTCGGGCTGGGTGCCCGACATTTTTTGGGAGCACGTGGAGCTGCTCGGAGACGCGTGAGTGGAAAATGCCGACTATAATGTGGATCACACTGTGTCTTGGATAAACGGAATACCGAAATGCTACTGGCATGGGATACGAGCAACCGGCTGAATTGGGGGGCGCGGGGGTCCCATGTAGCAATGCGCCAGTTGCTTCTTCAGTCGTTCGACGACGTAGAATGCCTTGCGGGAGAATATCAAGTCCGTGCTCAACCTATTGACTTTTTGCTTCCGGACGCGATTGCACGTCCGCTCTGGGGACGACGTGGAAACTGGGCCATTGATGCTTACCTCGAATTGGAGTATAAGTGTGGTGCCCGTTCCGATTTTATCGATCCGCGGCCGGAGGTCAGCCTGCGCAATATCCTCGATCATCTCGACGATGCATACATTCGAGGGCTCTACGAGGCGGTCCGGCGCCACGACACCGTCGTGGTGGACGGGAACGGGGATTTGATTTTTAAGGAGGAGCCGAGACGAAATCTCCTCGTCGATCTCGCCATGATCGAGTTGGCCGATCATCTTGGCAAAGAGGTGTACTACGTCAACTCGATTTTTTCGGACTGTCCGATTACGGGACGTAATCAGGCGCTGGCCGACCGATGTATGAAGATGCTGAAGAAGTGTGATGGCGTTGCGTTTCGGGACCCGAAGTCGCTGCAGCTCGCGCGTGAGATGGATTCGGAGCTGGACGCGGAATGGATTCCCGACTCAATGTTCTACTGGTACGATGTCCTTGCTGAGTCCCGGTCGGAGCTTCCGGAGTGCGGGGACTTTCTCATCCCGTACCCGCATGAGGCGGACGTAAGCTATGGGCAGCTTGACTTTTCCTCGCCGTACATTTGCGTCACGGGCGGATCGCGGGCGGCATTTACGCCGGAGAAGGCCGTTGATGGATTTTGCGAACTGGTCGAGCGGCTGAAGCGACTGGGCGACCCGGTTTACCTGGTGCCGACGTGTGGCGGCGATCAGTTTCTGCACGACGTTGCGCGCGAGACGGACACCCCGATTCTCCCGGTTGAGGTGCCTGTGTTGATGGGCGGTGCGGTGTTGGCCAACGCCCGACTGTTTGTAACGGGCCGATATCATCCGTCCATCATGGCAGCGGCAGGGGGCACGCCGTGTGTGTTCTTAGGGGCGGACTCTCACAAAACGTCGAGTCTCCAACGCCTTCTTGGATACGAGGACGTCCGGACGTTTTCGGCCATTCCGGACGCGACGGAACGGGACGACCTTTTGGCATGGAGCCGGAAACTGTTGGAGCGAGGACGGTCGCTTCGGGAGGCCACCCAGCAAGCGGTGCGGCAGTGCAGGCAGGACGTTTCTCGATTTACGACACTCATGAATGGTTCGTAGTAGGTGCCGATTATGGGACAGCTTACGATTATAATGTACCATTACGTGCGGGATTTGGAGCATTCCCGCTACCCCCGGATTAACGGCTTGTCCGTGTCTGATTTCCGGAAGCAGCTTACGTATGTCCGAGAGCGTTACAACGTCATCGGGGCCGATCACCTGATGGCGGTCGTGAGGGGAGATGTCAACCTGCCGTCCAAGGCGGCCGTGCTCACATTTGATGATGGCTATCTCGATCATTTCACGACGGTCTTGCCGCTTCTGGATGAGGCGGGGTTGCCTGGATGCTTCTTTCCCCCGGCTCGATGCGTGCTCGATCGAGAGATGTTGGACGTCAATAAAATCCACCACGTGTTGGCGTCAATCTCCGATGTCGGAAAAGTTGAGGATCGAATTTTCCAGCTCATGGAGGAGTGGGGAACGTCCTCTGAGCTTCGATCCCGGGAGGCATACCGATCGGCAGTGGCGGGCGACCACCGCTTTGATCGGCCGCAGGTGGTGCTCGTGAAGCGGCTGCTGCAGCGGGAGCTCCCGAGCGGACTGCGCCGTCGGATTCTCGATCACGTTTTCGACCAGTTTGTGGACGTATCAGAGGAGGTGTTGGCTCGGGAACTGTATATGACAATGGACCAGGTCCGATGTCTCCGCCGACACGGAATGTACGTGGGCGGACACGGAGACCGCCACGACTGGATGACCCGGTTGGAGGGAAATGAGCAACGTGCCGCTGTTGAGCGCACCCTGCAGTTTCTCGACGAGGTGGGCACGTCGACCAGTCAGTGGATCATGTGCTATCCGTACGGGGCACACGACGCCTCCCTCCGGGCCTGTTTGCGGGATCGGGGGTGCGTGATTGGGTTGGGGACGGGGGGGGAGACCGCTGATCTGCACCGGGACGATCCCCTTGCACTT
Organism: uncultured Salinivenus sp.; assembly: GCA_964407535.1. GTDB lineage: Bacteria > Bacteroidota > Rhodothermia > Rhodothermales > Salinibacteraceae > Salinibacter. The sequence goes on from CAYOWD010000016.1 coordinate 8,938, forward strand.
CCTCGCCTTGATACAAACGACCTTCCGTTGTCCCAATCAATCTGCGGCGGACTGAGCCGGCGGTCGCGCTTACCGATCCGTGAGAAAGTACGTAAGCGATCTTCTTTGGTCTGGTGTGAACTGTTGCTCAGTTGTGAGCGAAACCGAACTTCAGAGACCTATTCACGGATCGGCATCCTCCACGAGACATTCGTTTACGCCACTCTTGCAGATGGAAAACGGTTTGACGTTTCAAGTTGAGCTCAACTTCGACCTCATCCAGTCGATTCGGTTACTTCATGCCCTGCTTGAGGGAGAGGGGGACGTTCGCGTGCATCCCTGGGATCGGACAAAACTCACAAAGCTGGAGGACGTGTTTGGACTTTCAGTGTCCGGCGACATCGAGAACGTCCCCGTTTTGCCGGGGCTCGACATTGATCATGAACGGCCGGAAACCCGCATCGGGCAAATTACGCGTCCGCTCATCTTTGCACATGGTTTCGCAGACCAGTGCCGGTCGTTTTGGTCGACGGATCGGGCCGTAAGAGCGTGTTTTGTGGGACGACTCCATCAGGAACGGCGGTACGTGCTACGCCAGTGGCTGAGCCGGCAGTTTTCGGATGTTGAGAAGACATTTCCCAATCAGGAGGCCGTCGACCGTCGGGTGTGGATTCGAGACAGGGTGAAAACCTACGCGCGGCGTGTTCTGCGAGGGCCGCTTCGTCCCCTGTTGAAGTATGTAAAGGTGCCTCCGACGGAACGACGAATGACGCATCGGAACATCGTTTTTGCCACCTCGGATCGCGGATGGTGCCATCCTACGAAGGCGTGGGATGCCTCTTACTTTCGGCTTCTGGCGGACTCGAAATACGTGCTTTGTCCGGATGGCAAGTTCGTGTGGACGTATCGGTTCTTCGAAGCTATGCTATGCGGAGCCATCCCGATCATTCAAAATCGATGTCCCCTCTATGACGGCTTTTTCTACTACACGATGGACGATCCGTTGGAGAAACTGGAGTGGCGTCGGAACGAGGCCCTTCGTAATTTTGAGCGCTGTCGGGAGCGCCTCACGGTTCCGCGTGATCGCCTGAACGCTGAGATCACCCGCCTTCTTCAGGGCGTGGCCTCCGAGTCTGCCTCTGAAACAACTGCCTGAGTCCTGATGCTGTATTGTGCGAGCCAACACCCCGAACGGGGACCCGACGATAGACGAGAGCTCCGGAGGGAGAAGGTGCTAAGTGTGGGAGTAGGGCTTCTCCTGATCGTTGTCCTCGGGATCGGCGCATGCAATCCCGTTGCGAGCGACACTGATCCATCGGGCGAGACCTCGCTTGAGGTGATTTCCGACCGTCGGACGCCGGTCGTTGAGGCCGGCACGGAGGGGTACGCGAACTTCCGCATCCCCGTTTTGGTGGAGGCGCCCAACGGCGATCTCCTTTTGTTCTGCGAAGCGCGTGCGACGAAAAGCGACTTCGGAAACATCGACATCGTCCAGATCCGCTCGACGGACGGGGGGCACACCTGGAATGCCCCGACTCTCGTGGCCGACAACGGGACTGACACGGCCGCCGACCCTGCTGTCGTAGTCGGAGAGGGACGCGTTCATCTGCTGTACCAGAAGCGGCCCGGGGCCCGGACATTTCAGGATTATCTGGAGGGGACAGCGTCCGACGCGCACGGGATCCACATTGCCAGTGAGGACAATGGACAGACGTGGTCGGCCCCAGACACGATTACGAGCCAAGTGTTGCCCTGGGGGAATGAGCAGCTTCCGATGTTCGGGCCGAACAACGGCATCCAGCTTGAGTCGGGGCGGCTCGTGGTTCCGATGTACTACGCCAATCAGTCGACGAACACATTTACACCAGCGGTAATTTACAGCGACGACGGGGGGGAGACGTGGACCCGTAGCGAGGACGCCGTCACGGGGGAATCCGTGAATGAGACCGCTGTCGTACAGGTGCCCAACGGCGACCTTTTTGCTGTCGCCCGCGACGGCAGCGACGACGATGGGCGAAAGCGATATTTCCGATCCGTCGATCAGGGAGAAACCTGGGCGGAGACCGGAAATCTCGATTCGGTGATTCCGGGGGTATGGTGTCAACAGAGCATGCGGGCGCGTGGGAATCAGCTTTTTCTCGCTGGACCGAGGACGGTCAATCGCAGCGAGGGGCAGCTCTGGACTGGAACGTACGATCCGAGTCAACCGGGCGCCGTCAACTGGCATTCTGGACACCTGCAGCTTACCGAGGGCGGGTTTGCGTACAGTAGCATGGTGGTTCGGAATTCGACCATTGATCTCGTGTACGAGGAGAAGACCGAGGATGGGTATGAGTCGCTGAGGCACGTGCAGGTTCGAGCGCCTGTACTGGCCGATTCGAGCAATGAAAACGTCGCATACAGGCGGGAATTGGTTCCCGACTCGTCGTGAGACGTCAGCGATACCCTCGGTCGATCTCCAGTGTTGACGAGACGGCTCTCGACTCGGTCGTTCCCACGAACTGCGCGTTGCGAAGTCGGGGGGAACGCGTTTTTGATGTGATACGACTGTGTCGTTGCAGACGCTCTTGCTACACCGATCTTTCCCCATTATACCGAATCCAATTGAAGGATTCGGGTCCGTAAGTATATAGGTATGAAGGTATCTACTTGAGGATCAACCGTTTGAGATCATACTCAATATCTCTGCTCGCCTGAACTTTGTAGGCGGATTTGGTACTATCTGTCGGCACGAATCGAAACAGTCCCCTCGAATGTCCTCAACGCTGCGCAAGTACACCGTTGTCCCGCTTCTACTTGTTCTTCTCGTAGGCGCCTTCGGGTACGGTACGCTCGTGGGCCGCTTAAAGATTTTTCCGTACTACCCGATTCGGAATGCGTACGTGTCGGCGACCGAGGGACTGGGGGGACTGGTCACAGAGACGGCCGAAAAGGCCGTGGGTCGCGAGCAGAGGCATTTTTCTCAAAGCACTCTCCTGCTTCCGGTGGAGGGAGAGAAATACAATCTTGTACGAGACGCAAATCTATCCACATTCGCCGCTGCGCTGACCCGAGTGGGCGACCGGATGCTTGGCGTCGACGGCAATGCCACGTTCTTTCGGTACCGTTCCGGCGGAAACATCTCGAAGCTCGATGTCGCCCTTGAAACGAACCGCGACCGTTTCCTGGCCTATCTGGAAGAAAACGACATCGAGGTGTTCGACGTCGTCAGTCGCTTCCGCGTGCTTGACATTACCACACTGGAGGCGGATTCGGCGCACTTGTTCGCGTCCTATCACTACTGGGATCCCCAGAATCGTACGAAAACGATTCGCGTCGCGCGGCTTCCCCTTGATGACGTCATCGCGGCCCTGAATGGGGCGTCCGTTGATGCGGAGCAGTGGGAGGTCATTTACGAGAGCCAGCCGCCGATCCAGGTCGGGAGTCCGCCCTATGGGATCAATCATCCCATGTTTACGCGGCATACGGGCGGGCGGCTGGCCGTTCGCGACGATTCAACGCTCTTCCTTTCTCTCGGGGACTACCGGTTTGACGGCATCCGCAACACTCCTAAGGCGTCGCAGGTCGATTCCAGTAGCTACGGAAAGATCATTCGTATCGACCTTCACACGTTCCAGTCCACTCACTTTGCCAAGGGCGTACGAAATCCTCAGGGATTGCACGTCGATCGAAAAGGACGAATATGGGAGACGGAACATGGTCCGTACGGCGGAGACGAGCTCAATCTGATACAGAAGGATGAGAACTACGGGTGGCCTTTCGTGACCTACGGGCGATGGTTCAGTACATACACATGGCCCTACGGCGACCGAGTGGGCTGGCACAAAGGGTATGAGTATCCTTATCATGTATGGGAACCGGGTACAGGCATTTCTAACCTAATTCAGGTACGAGAAGGCCCGGAGCGGTGGGACGGAGACCTGTTGGTGTCCTCGTTGGCCGGACGGTCCCTCTTCCGGATTCGCGTGCGGGATGAGCGCGTCCTTTTCGCTGAGCGCATCGAAGTGGAGCGTCGAATCCGAGATCTGGAGCAGATGGCGAACGGATCGTTTCTGTTGTACACCGACAAAAATCGGTTTATTGAGCTTCGGCCGGTGCCGACGGATACGGTGCGCGACGGGGACGGGGGACATGGCCATTAGCAGAGCGATTCCCATCATCTCATGATACACGCGTTTGTTGAAGCGAACTCGAGATTTGGTTATGGACACCGTTTTTGTCACGGGGGCCGGTGGTTTTATTGGCTCCCATTTGGTGGAAGCGTTGGTGCGGGAGGGCGCCGAGGTACGGGCCTTCGTCCGCTACGACGCCCAAAACTCCTGGGGATGGCTCGATCATGTCTCTGCTGAGATCCAGGAGGCCGTAGAGGTAACGGCGGGCGATATTCGCGACCCACACGCCGTGCAGGGGGCTATGGAGGGATGTGATCGGGTCTATCACCTCGCGGCACTCATCGGGATTCCGTATTCGTACCGTTCTCCCGACACCTACGTCGCGACCAACGTGAAGGGCACGCTCAACGTCCTGCAGGCGGCGCGGACCCTGGGGGTGGAGAAGGTCGTTCATACCTCGACGAGTGAGGTGTACGGCACCGCACAGTTCGTCCCGATGACTGAGGACCACCCTCTGCAGGCACAGTCGCCCTACGCCGCCTCGAAGATCGGAGCCGATCAGATGGTGGAATCGTTTTTCGCCTCCTTTGATCTTCCCGTTGCGATTGCCCGGCCCTTCAACACGTATGGGCCTCGCCAATCGGCGCGGGCTGTAATCCCGACCATTGCCACCCAGATCGCCGACGGGCGACGGGTCCTTCAGTTGGGGGCGCTACATCCAACCCGGGACTTCAACTTTGTGCAGGACACTGTAGACGGTCTTCTCGCGATTGGAGCCTCCTCTGAGACGGTGGGGGAGGTGCTCAACGTTGGAAGTGGGCACGAAATTTCAATTGAGGGCCTCGCACATCTGATTGCAGAGGTGATGGGGATGGAGGTGACCATTGAGACGGATGAGGAACGGGTACGTCCCGAAAAGAGTGAAGTCGATCGACTGGTGGCCGATCCCACCAAGTTGCAACGACATACGGAGTGGACTCCGCCCGCTACGAAGGAGGAAGGGCTGCGACGGGGGCTTTCTGTAACGGCGGAATGGTTTTCCGACCCCGCGAATCTATCTCACTACGATGTCGGCCGGTATAGTGTATGAGCACATCGCTTGATATAGACGACGTTCTGTCTACGCTCCGTCAATGCCTGCCGGATGATGCTGAGGTCGGACTTCACGAGCCGGCGTTCGAGGGAGAGGAATGGATATACGTGAAGGAGTGCCTTGACACCGGATGGGTGTCCTCGGCCGGAGCGTACGTGGATCGGTTTGAGGACCGACTCGCCGATTACACGGGGGTGGAGCGGGCCGTGGCGGTCGTGAACGGCACGGCGGCCCTCCATATTGCGCTGCAGCTTGCCGGGGTGACTGAGGAGGATGAAGTGTTGGTGCCGGCACTTACGTTTGTCGCGACTGCCAATGCGGTACGCTACTGTGGGGCCGTTCCTCATTTTGTCGACGCTGAGCCCCATACGCTTGGGATGGACGCCGACGCGCTTGCGGATTACCTCGGCGAGATCGGGGATGTTCGCGACGGGACGTGTTACAATCAGCAGACGGGGCGACCCATCCGGGCCGTGCTTCCGATGCACACGTTCGGGCACCCGGTCGACCTTGATTCGCTCGTCGAGGTGGCCGATGCGTTTGGGCTGGCGGTGGTGGAAGATGCGGCGGAGGCGCTCGGGTCGGAGTATAAAGGACGTCACGTTGGCAGGGCGGGGGACCTGGCTACCCTGAGCTTCAACGGCAATAAGACCATCACGACGGGGGGCGGGGGGGCTATCTTGACCGACGACGAGGCGTTGGCCGAGGAGGCGAAGCACCTTACGACGACCGCAAAGGTCGACCAGCGCTACTACTATCACGACCGGGTGGGGTACAACTATCGCCTCCCCAACATCAATGCCGCCCTCGGATGTGCACAGATGGAGCAACTTCCGTCCTTTCTTGAGCGCAAGCGGACACTGGCGGCGCGGTACACCGAGGCCTTCGCCTCGGTTGACGGCGTGACCGTCGTTCAAGAGCCGTCGTTTGCCCGGAGCAACTACTGGCTCAATGCGATCATGCTCGACGAGCGCCATACTGAGCAGCGGGCGGAGCTCCTTCGCCGCACCAATGAGGCCGGCATTATGACGCGTCCCCCATGGACCCTCATGTCGAAATTGCCGATGTACGAGACGTGTCCCCGGATGGATGATCTTTCCGGGGCTGAACGGCTGGAGCAGCGGATCGTCAATCTTCCGAGTAGTGCGTCTCTCGCGTCTGTCGAATCCTGAGTCTCTGTGTTATGGCGTCTCGTCGGATCTGCATTGTGACCGGCACCCGGGCGGATTACGGTCTCCTCTACGGGGTGCTTCGGGAGGTGAAGGCCGACCCCGAGCTGGACCTGCAGCTCGTGGCGACCGGCATGCACCTATCGCCTGAGTTCGGGCGTACGGAGCAGACGATCGAAGAGGATGGGTTTGAGATCGATGCCCGGGTCGAAATGCTTCTTGCCGGCGACACCGGGGTCGGGACGGCCAAGTCCATGGGCGTAGGGGTGATGGGCATGGCCGATGCGCTCGACCGCCTGGAGCCGGACGTGGTTGTCGTGCTCGGCGACCGCTTTGAAATGCTGTCCGCTGCACAGGCCGCTCTGGTGATGCGCATTCCGATTGCGCACATCCACGGAGGCGAGGTGACGGAGGGGGCCTTTGACGAGAGCATTCGGCACAGCCTGACCAAAATGGCCCACTATCACTTCGTGGTAGCGGACCCATACCGGCGTCGGGTGATCCAGATGGGAGAGGCGCCCGACCGGGTGTTTACGGTGGGGGCCCCGGGGCTCGATCAGATTCAGTACGTCGACCTGCTGGATCGGACATCATTTGAGCAGTCCATCGAGTGGACGCTAGGAGAGCCGACATTTCTGGTGACGTACCATCCGGCAACGCTCGGCGACGCGCATCCGGTCGATGCCGTCCACGAGCTTCTTCAGGCCCTCGACCAGTTCGACGACGCCCATCTCCTGTTCACCAAAGCCAATGCCGACCCGCAGGGACGCGAAATCAACCAGGTGTTGGCGTCCTACTGTGCCGACCGGGATGACGCGCGGCTCTACGATACGCTCGGCCAGCAGCGCTATCTGAGTGCCCTTCAACACGTGGACGTGGTGGTTGGAAACTCATCGAGCGGACTGATCGAGGCCCCGGCCTTTAACCTGCCAACCGTCGACGTGGGGGCGCGGCAACGCGGGCGGCTCCGGGGACCGTCCGTCATCGACTGTGCGGAGCAGGCGGACGAGATTGCCGAGGCCCTTGAGCAGGCGGTGCGTCCAGCCTTCCAGGCGCGCATTCGGGGGGCCGAATCGCCCTATGGGCAGGGGCAGGCCGCGGAGCGCATCACCCGTCATCTTAAGCGACAGCCGCTCGACGCGTCGGTGCTGACGAAGTCGTTTCACGATCTCGGTGAGAACGGGGAGGCCGAGGGATAACCGTGTTGGGAAAAGCCGAACGGAGGCGTCAGAATAAGGGCAATAAGAGTTTCGGACAATCGATTCAGTAAATTATTGTGCACGTCGTCGTTTCGTTCTATGGATCGCGATAACTCGGAGGCCGATACAGGCACCTATATTATTGCTGAGGCGGGCGTGAATCATAATGGTTCGCTCGATCGCGCCAAAGAACTTGTCGATGTGGCCGCTGAGGCCGGGGTGGATGCCGTCAAGTTCCAGACCTTTCGGGCACAGGCCCTTACCGTAGATACGGCGGACAAAGCGGCGTATCAGCAGGAGACGACCGATCAGGAGCAGTCCCAACAGGACATGCTCCGTGCGCTCGAACTCCCGCCCGCGTTTCACGAGGCGCTCGTTTCCCATTGTGATGAACGAGACCTTCAGTTTTTGTCGTCTCCGTTCGACCGGGACAGCGTGGATTTGCTGGTGAATCGGTTCGAGGTGCCCCGAATCAAGATTCCCTCCGGGGAAATCACCAATGCTCCGTTGCTCTTGCACATTGCGCGGACGGGACGCCCCGTTCTCCTCTCCACGGGCATGAGCACGCTCGGAGAGGTGGAGACGGCCCTCGGGGTGCTGGCCTTTGGGTATATGACGACCGACGAGGCGCCGGGGACAGCCCCGTTCCGGGCGGCGTATGCGTCGGAACGAGGACAGGAGCAGCTCCGAGAGCACGTCGTCCTGCTACAGTGTACATCGGAGTATCCGGCGCCGGCGGATGAGGTCAACCTGCGGGGGCTCGACACGCTTCGGTCGGCGTTCGGGTGCCCCGTTGGGCTGTCCGACCACACCCGCGGAACGGCGGTGCCCGTGGCGGCCGTGGGGCGGGGGGCACGTACGATTGAGAAGCACGTTACGCTCGACCGGTCGATGTCGGGTCCTGATCATCACGCGTCTCTGGAGCCGGATGAACTGGCCGCCATGGTGGACCGCATTCGGACGGTAGAGCGCGCGCTCGGAACCGCGCGGAAGCGCCCCACCCCGTCGGAGACAAAGAACCGGCCCGTCGTTCGCAAAAGTCTCGTGGCTGCCCGGCCCATCGCGGCGGGGGAGCCGTTCACGCCCGACAATCTTGCGGCGAAGCGGCCGGGACACGGGCTCTCGCCCATAAAATACTGGGACCTGCTTACCGAAACGGCCTCGCAGGCGTATTCGCCGGACGAATTAATCGACGAGTAACCCACGATGACACGTCCTCTAACCATTGGATACTTTGCGGACGGTCGCTGGGCGCATCGGGCCCTCGATCGAATTCGGGACACCCCGGAATTGGAGGTGCTCTTCATTGTCGGACGTCACGCGGAGCCGGATCCCACGCTCCGGGCGTATGCTCGGGAGATGGACGTGCCGTTTATGACCGATCCGGACGTGAATCGGCCTGCGTTTCGGAAAACCGTTCGGGATTACCAGGCGGACCTTCACGTGTCCATGTCCTTCGATCAGATTCTGGGGCGGGACCTCATCGATTGTGCCCCGGAGGGCTTTATTAACTGTCATGCGGGGGCCCTCCCCTTTTATCGGGGGCGCAACGTGTTGAATTGGGCCCTTATCAACGGGGAAGATCGATTTGGCGTCACGGTGCACTACATCGAGGAAGAGATCGATACCGGCGACATTATTCGGCAGCGATTTTCCGAGATCGCGCCCAATGACGACTATGCGTCGCTTCTCGACACGGCTGTGGAATTGTGTGCCGAAACCCTCCACGAGGCGCTCCTGCAGATTCGGAACGGAGCGGTCGATCCCACGCCCCAGGAGGAAGTTCATCCGGTGGGGTTCTATTGCAGTGCGCGGGGAGAGGGGGACGAATGGATCCACTGGCGGTGGACGAGCCGTCGGATTCACAACTTTGTTCGGGGCATTGCGCCGCCGGGCCCTGGGGCACGCACGCTTCTCGGCGAGGACCGAGTCGCGTTTCTGGAGACTCGTCTCATTGATGAAGCGCCGGCGTACGTCGATCGTCCGGGTACCGTGGTGGGGCGTAATGAGAACGGGGTTGTCGTGAAAACGGGCGATACGACCATTCAGGTGCGTCGGGTGGCGGATGTAGACGAAGAAGGGGAGCTCCATAAGGAGCGTGTGCCAGAGTGGCCCATCGGGACGGTGTTCGGCGTCAATCCGTGGCAGGAACTGGAACGGATGCGCACCCGACTTCGGGCCCTGGAGCAGCGTCTGGGTCGGCGGGACGCATCTCGGTCGAATGAACGCGACGAGTAACAGGACGCATTTGGGAAGGGGATTGGATCCATCGCGCTCGCCCGGTCATCTGTTGTCGTGCACGTCTCGGAACGCTAGACGGTTACAGACAGATGTCGGTGAGCGGACGAGTTGAGGGCTGCGTAAGTAGATACTGTGATTGAGAAACAGAATCGAACAAATCCTTCTTGTTGGGTTAAGTAATACGGATTCCAACTGGAGATGTCGAGAGGCCGCAGATAGCTGCTTCTGTCAAACCGGCCAATCGTCCTCCCAAACGAGCAAATCTTAAAACGTTGAACGTTAGAAGGTTATGGGAAATATAATTTAGAGGATCCTGCTGATCTCGTTTGGCGAAAACTAGACATCATGATTCGGAAACGATATAATGTGTTAGTTACGGTGACGCCGAATATGCTGTCTTCTCCGCTCGGTTCAATTCACTTGCATATTACCTAAGCGTTCAGGAGGAGTGCCGATCCGTGAGAACATACGTGAGCACATTTTCCCGAGTGCAGGAGGCACCTGGTTGTAGGTAGAAACGGAATTCAGATACTTATTCACGTATCGGTATGAGCGTCACGTCTTCGCTACTTCGTCGGCTTCGGCACCATGCGTGGTCAGAACGCGCGGTGCTCGGAGGGGCTGCCCTTTGTTGCCTGTCAATGTGGGTGGCACTTCGGGTGTTCTCATTGCCGACCCTCGTCCGTTGGACGGGACGCGTTGGATCCCGGTCGGAAGAGGTAGACGAAAAAAAGGTCGAACACATTGTGTGGGCGGTTCGGACGACCGGTCATCATCTCTTCCCGGATCGTCCCTGTCTTCCGACGGCGCTCACGGCGCGCGCGCTATTGGGCGTTCTCGGCGCGTCCACTGATCTGGAAATCGGTGTTCAACGCGAAGACGGCACCTTACAGGCCCATGCATGGCTTGAGCGACGCGGCGATGTCTTGATTGGAGGGAGGGACGCCCGATCGGACTACCAGGTCCTTACCGATCCGTGAAGACTTCTCTACAGTCTACTCTCGTTGATCCTGAATAATCTTCACCGTATTCGAGACGCCCACATATCCATGTTCTTATAGACCGGTACGGATAGTTGAACTCGCTTCTCTTTCTTTACAACAGATGTCGAGCCTCATGTCGACTCCCATATCTCCATCTTCTACTGTAGTCGCCGTGTCGGATCACGTCTCTTCCGACCTCGCCGGAGAAGAAATCATTTTGGACCTCAACGATCAGACGTACTACGGCCTGAATGAAGTCGGGGCCGACGTATGGGACCTGATCTCGTCGCCCCATCGCGTTACCGAGATCTGCGACGAGTTGGAAAACAAATATGCGGTCGATCCCGAGGTGCTAGAGCAGGACGTGTTAGATCTTCTCACCGACCTGCATGAGCATGGACTCATCCAGGTTGTCTCTGCGTGAGAGCTACTGTTCATCGTCACACTGTTCAGGTTTCCGTTTCAGCGTGGTGTTCGATTCCCCCGCCCATTCGTCTGCTCTCCTCGACAGTGCTCCTTGGGCGGAGCACGCCGACGAGATTGCTCTCCTGCTTGCGTGTGCCCGGACGGTGGTCCAGCCGGAAGACCTTCGTCGGCACCTGGCCCGCGATCTCGACTGGTCCGTCATCTTGGACCAGGCCGCGCGCCATGGGATCGACCCAATGGTGTATCATCACCTTGGTCAGCTCGAGGGGACCGAGCTTCCCCCTAGCGTGGAGGAGGAACTACAGAGTCGAGGGGAAGGAATGCTTGCGTACAATCTGCACCGTCTTCGGGCATTGGGGGCTGTTGTGGAGGTATTGGAAGAAGCGGGGATTCCGGTTCTTTCGTTTAAAGGCCCCCTTCTCGCGAGACGATATTACAACAATCTGGCCTTTCGACGTTTTCTCGATCTCGATTTGCTCGTGCCGCGGTCGCAACTCCGTCAGGCGGAGGCGCTACTGAAGAGGCACGCATTCGAGGGTCCGGAGCTACGCTCGGACGAGGAGGTGACAAAACGGATTGAAGATCAAATCGGACTCGAGCTCATCCGTCCGGAAGACAATCTCCAGGTTGAACTTCACTGGGCACTCCTGAATCGGAGCTTTGCGTTTCCGCTGTCTCCAGAAGGGATTTGGGCACGGTGTCAGCGATGCGAGATCGGAGAAACGGCTGTGCGGGTGTTATCGAAAGAAGACGAGCTTCTGTATCTCTGTGCTCACGGGACGAAGCACCACTGGGCGCGACTCAAGTGGATCTGCGACGTGGCTGAGATGTGTCGACACGCCTCGGACCTGGACTGGGACGGACTCGTCGACCGGGCCGTTCGGTTGGATCTCGAACGGATCCTGTTTTTGGGACTGCGGCTTGCTAAAGAGTGTCTGGATGCGCCTGTCCCGACGTCGCTGCACGAGCGACTGTACGGGGATTCGACGATTTCGGATCTTGCGCATTGGGTTCAGAAGCGGTGGCTGTTTACTGAGGAGGGCCTCGATCGCACGCCGCGGTGGGAGCAATTCCGGTTTTTTCTGCGCACCCGTCGGCGTTGGCGAAATCGGTGGCCGCTGTTGCGAGAGTATGGAGGGTTGGCCCTCACACCGACGGAGAAGGATCGGGCGCTTATAGACTTGCCTCCGTCTCTCTCCTTTCTGTACTATCTGATTCGGCCATTTCGTATTCTCGGGCTGGGAGCACAGACCCGAGAAGAGGCCTCCGCCCAATAGGTGAGGCCTCCGTCCAATAAGATAGAAGCGTTGCAGGAAAACGGCGGAAGCATCCGGGGGAAAGGACGGAAGGGAACCGCCTTGGATCGGTGGTCAGCACTCTCTTCTTCGATTGGGCCGAAAAGGCCCGCGACTACGAATGTGGCATCTATCGTTGAATGTCTACCAGTGAGCGGACAACCCAAAACGCCGGACCAGTCGATCGTCTTCGAGAAGTCCCGGAGATGCTTGCGTATCTCCCAGCGGCAATCCGGCTTGTTTGGGAGGCGGCGGCCGGCTGGATGATCGCATGGTTGCTGTTACTGTTCGTGCAGGGACTGTTGCCGACGGCGAGCGTCTATCTGACGAAGTGGGTGCTGGATGCCGCTGAACTGGCCGTTGGCAATGGCCTCGCCTGGGACAACGTTCGGATTCTGTTGCTTCCGGCCGGCCTCATGGCGGCCGTCGTTGTGGGACAACGGAGCCTCGGCAGTATTACGACGTGGATCCAGACGGCACAGGGGGAACTCGTGCGGGACCACATCCAGTCGCTCGTCCATGAGAAAGCCGTGGACGTCGACATGATCTACTACGAGTCGCCGGACTACTACGATCTTCTGGAGCGGGCTACTGGGAACGCAAGTCAGAAGCCGATTGAACTGCTGAACAATGCGGGCTCCCTCCTGCAGAATGGAACGACGGTGGTGTCCATTGCGGGATTGTTGATCCCGTACGGATGGTGGGTTCCCGTCGCGCTTCTCGTGAGCACGGTGCCTGCCCTCGTCGTTGTGGTACGGTATAAACGACAATACCACGATTGGTGGGATCGGACCACCCCGCACCGCCGGAAGTGCCATTACTACGACCGGTTCTTGACGCATCGGCGGACCGCGGCGGAGATGCGTCTGTTTGGACTCGGGGCGCTTTTTCGGTCCTCCTACCAGGCGCTACGGGCAACCCTCCGAGAGGAGCAAATTGCTCTTCGCCGTCGCCAGGCCCTTGCAACGCTGCTCGCCAGTTTGGGGGCGCTGGTGGTGACGGCCGCCGTCATGGGATGGATGGTGTGGCGTGCACTGTTGGGGACCGCCACGCTCGGGGATCTTGGGCTGTTCTATCGATCGTTCAACCGCGGGCAGACGCTCATGCGAGACCTGCTCCGAAGCGTGGGGACCGTCTACTCAAGCAGCTTCTTTCTGGAGCACCTGTTTCGTTTCCTGGACGTGGAGCCGCAGCTGACGGCGCCGGCCGATCCGGAGCCGGTACCTGCGTCGTTGGAGGAAGGCATCCGATTCGAAAATGTCAGCTTCCGCTATCCGGGCACGCAGCACGCCGCACTTAAGGACTTTAGTTTGTCGATTCCGGCGGGCGAAACGGTCGCGCTCGTTGGTCCCAACGGGGCAGGGAAGAGCACCCTCATCAAGCTGCTCTGTCGATTCTTCGACCCCGACGCCGGTCGCATTGCGATTGACGGAACCGACATCCGTCGCTTTGACCCCGATGTGTTGCGCCGTCACTGCGCCGTTCTCTTCCAGGAGCCGGTTCGATACCAGGACCCGGCCGCCGACAACATCGCTTACGGAGACGTAACCCGTTCCCACGACCGGGAGGACATTGCTGCGGCAGCGCGAAAGGGATTGGCCGATACGTTTCTGGAGGCGCTTCCGGAGGGGTACGATACGCAACTTGGGCGCTGGTTTGAAAGTGGACGTGAGCTGAGTGGGGGCCAGTGGAAGCGGGTCTGCCTTGCGCGTGCATTCTATCGAAAGGCACCGGTGGTTGTCCTCGACGAGCCGACGAGCACGATGGACTCCTGGGCAGAGAACCGGTGGCTGGAGCAGTTTGGGGAGTTGGTGCGGGAGAAGACGGGCTTGGTGGTGACGCATCGATTCACGACGGCCATGCACGCGGATCAGATTCACGTGATGCACGACCACGAGATCATCGAGTCGGGGTCGCATGAGGAGCTTCTCGACGAGAACGGATACTACGCGGAGTCGTGGCGCAGCCAGGTAGAGCATGGCTGGCGGGCGCTCGATGAACAAGACGATGAGAATCCGGGACCGACAGCGGGTTCGACATAAAAGGATTCAGGGCTCCCTGACGTGCGTATGCTGAACGGAGACGGGAATGGTAGCAATAATAGACTTATACGGATTCCGTCTCATGATGTCGGCAAGACCGTCCATCCACCAGTGATATCCGGTCAGTCGGGCAAGCTTATCGGGACTCTTCCAGTACGAACGAAGCGCTTCAGTGGGGGCCTCCTCGATTGCCTCGACGGTCTCGAAGATTCGGTTAGCCAACGGTTCGCGGAGCTCCTTGAATCAGCGCTCGACGGGATTGAGGTCCGGACTATAGGCCGGTAGCGTCCATCCATCGATTCCTTCTGGCCATCCGACGGACTTGTTGCGGTGCCCACCGGCTCCGTCCATAACCAACCCGATTCGATCCTTCGGATAGGCCTTCCGAAGTTCCCTCAAAAACACCTCGAAGCAAGGCCCGTCGAGGTGTTGCATGTAGAGGCAAAAGCTCTCTCCAGTTGTGACGGACGTGTCCGGATACAGTCCCTATTATACCAAATCCGGGAGCAAAGTTCGGGGTTGAGCGTCTCAAGGGAGCTGACTATTTCTATCTCCCTGAGGAAGACATCCCTTCTCCATAGAAGCAGTCCGTTGACCAACAGGGAATCCGTTTTTCGTTTACCGCACTCGGAACTGTCCTCTTCTTAAATAGTGGTTTTTCTGTATTAAATTTTGAGCTATACATTTTTCCCTCAGAATGTCCACCCGCCTTCTTCCGACTCTCGTCGCCATGCTATCGGGAATCGTTTTCCTCCTCCCAACATCGACGTCCGCACAGACCTTTTACGGTCAGGATTGTATTTCAAGCACCAGCAATGCAACTTTGCACGTCCCTCCGACGGGCACACTTGAGATTCCTACTGGAGCTTCATTGCAAAGCCCTGACACCTTAGCGGTATACACAAAAAAAGGAAAATGTGCTGGCTTTGGGGTTTGGAAAAAGAACGGAGTGACGTTTGCAGTTGCAGGAACAAGTCCCGTCAATTTTGAAGGATTTTCGAACGGAGAATCTATTGAACTCGAAGTGTTTGATGTCTCCGCGGACACTGCTTTTTCTCTCGATTCGAATGTGCAGTACGCTTCATGCGAAGACATCGACATTCCGATCTGCCGAGAAAACGGCCAGTACGCTGACGGTACATTCCATCGAATCGTAGAAATTTCGTCCTCTCCACAAGATACGTCCGCCTCACAGGAACCAGTTACCCAGACGCTTTCACTGGATGAGGGGAAGAACCTCGTCTCTCTACGGATTGCACCCTCCACCTCTAATAAAGATGCACAAAAAAAGCGTATTGATTATGACATACAGACGATTGCCTCCAAGGTGGATGGGCTGAATAAGATTAAGAGTATACGACAAGGGGATGTTTATATTCCCTCGTCCGAAAACGATAGTTCTACAACGGGCCAAAATATGAGTTGGGATCGCTCGAAGGGATATGTATTGGACGTTGATACGAAGCAAGACGTATTAATTACTGGAGATCCTATTACCCCAACACGTTCTATCGACCTTAAAGACGGATGGAACCTGATTCCGTTTTATCCGACCTCATCCATGGATCCCCGTTCCGCGTTCAAAGAATTTGGGGATATTATTAATGTAGTACAAAACGACGCGGGCGATCTCTATTACCCTGCTCTCCCTGACAGCCCCAAGAATCAACTTGATAAGCTTTCTCCAGGGGAAGCATACATGATTGAGGCATCTCAGGATACTACGTTTTCTTATCCAGACCCTTCTAAGTAGAACAGCAAAAATACGTTAGTTCACGTACAGACCCACTGCACGAAGGGCCTGCTTGCCGGAAAGGCTCCCAAGGTACTCCTGAGCGCTTTCCAGGAGCGTATTTAAGTAGACCAGAGAAAACAACTTTGTTGAGGAAGACTCCAGCCGTTTGTAGCGCCTGCTTCGGCGCAAGCGCCTCAAAGTACCGATGGCAGCTTTCAAGCAAGGCGCCGATGGAGCGCTCCAGACAATCGGCCACCTGTTCTTTGAGCTCTCGCCCGAGATCTTCCATTGGATTGGTTTCCGGGGACCGGACTGGAAGCAGATAGGTGTCGATCCGATCCTGCTTTTCGAGCCAGCGAGCCACCTCCTTTGAGGTGTGCCATGTGGCCCGGTCCCAGACCAGAAGAAGTTCGCCTTTGGTCTTCTCCAGCAATGATTCGAGATACTGGATCGTGTAGTCGGAGCGACCTTTCTCATAGGCCCGAACGTGGGTTTGTCCGCAGGTCAAGTCGAGCGTTCCGTAGAGGGCCGCCTCGTTGTTTTTGTCCGGCACCCGGACGGGGCGTTGCTCTCCAACCAGTTGCCACTGGCGGCGAAGAGGAGGAAACCGCTTAATCCAGGTCTCGTCCTCCACGAGCACCGACGTCTCCGAATCAGCCTCTGCTACCGCCTCGACGATCGCCTCAAGCCGCTTTCGATACGCCTCCGGGTCGGTTGGAGGCAGCTTTCGCCTTGGACGGGTCCAGCTGTATCCCATCTGTTCCAATGCGTCTCGAACCGTGTCCTCATGGACCTCAATGCCGAGTTCTCTTTCGAGATGCTCCGCGATGCGAGGAGCGGTCCAGCGCGTTGCGTTTTGCCCCTCCTCGGAGCAATATACGAACTCTGCCAGACATATTAGCCGCTCGATCTCTTCCCTTGCCTCTTCGCCGAGGACGGGGGGGCGCCCTTCTCGTTCTCGATCATATAAACCGGCGGGACCTTTCCCGTCGAAGCGGTCGAGTCATTTGTAGACGGTCGGATGGGAAACCCCGTGCAAGTCTGCGATCTTCGACGGAGAATACCCCCGGTCCGAGAGCAAAACCATGTGAGCACGCATCGCCACGCGGCCGACTTCCTGACGTTTCATGCGCTTCAGTTCCTCGGTCTCATCATCGGTTGGCTCGCGAACGGTTCGATAGGACATAGCTGAAAGGATTAGGCACAGAGCGAAAACGGCTCGTCTACATCGACTCTGCTCCGTAATGTTCTTCTTCCGGTCTACTTAGCTGAAGAACCTCTATCCGAAGATTGAAGTTTGACAGCGCAGTAGACCCTTCCTCGTCAGAATCCCCCCCCGCGTCGTTTGGAGCACGTCCAACTCACGACGAAAACGCAATGAGGCACTTTCTAATTGTGATACCAAATCCGGGAGCAAAGTTCGGGGTTGAGCGTCCCAAGGGAGCTGATATTTCTATCCCCTTAAGGAAGACATCGATGTCCTATTTTCTTGCTGTAGAAACCCGCCTCCCTG
>CAYOWD010000017.1:0-26568 GCA_964407535.1 uncultured Salinivenus sp.
GCATGGACTTTACAACCTACAAATACAACGCGGACTCTTCATGCGATTGCCCTGCGCGAGCTGCCTGTTTGTGAACAATGCCGCAAAGAGGGGCGCTGCGATCTTCAATGGGGGGGACGGAACGGCGAACTTCACGGCCCGGAATAGTACGTTTCGCAACAACGAGGCGGACCATACCGGAGGAGCCATTGACACCTTTTCCGGCAGTTCCGGCGGCGAGGCCAACCCGACCTTCAACAATGTCACCTTTGAAGGAAATCGGGCGGCGGTCGATGCCTTTGCCGGCTCGGAGTTCGGCGGTGGGGCCATCTGGAACAATGCCTTCAATGGAGGGACGGCCAACCCGTCCATTTCTGACTCCGAGTTCAGAGACAATAGGGCTGTTGCCTCCCCAAGCACGGATACGGCCGACGGGGGCGGGATCTACAATTCCGGAGGCGACCTTACGGTCCAAAACACGACCTTCGAGAACAACTTTGCACAGCGGGCCGGCGGGGCCGTTTTCAGCATTGCGCCGGGGTATAGTGGGGGAGACGTGCACTCGACAATCTCCGGCTCCGAATTTTCAGGGAACACAGCGGCCAGGAGCGGGGCGATTCGCATTGGCGGCTTTCGGGGAGGGACCCAGAATGCGGAGACGGTGAACAGCCTGTCCATCACCAACACGACGTTCTCGGGGAATCAGGTCGTCGATACGGACGTGGACGGCGAAGACAACTTGATCGGCCGCAAGGGAGGGGGCGGAACCATCGGCCTCCTTGCCGAGCGCGGCGGCGAGGTCGACGCGACGCTTACGAACATCGACATTGCGGGGGGAACCGGGCAAGACGCACAGTTCGGGGGCGCTGTGCTCGTTGCCGCCGATACGACAGCAGATTCGGAGGCGACGAGTCTGGCCCGTCCCACATTCAAAAACGTCACCATCCGCAACGTCTCTGCCGAACGAGGCGGGGCCGTCAGCATTATCGGCGACGAACAGGAGGCCCGTCCGCGCTTCGAGAATGTGGCTATCACTAACGCCCAGGCCACCGATGTCGGCGGGGCCGTGGACGTCGTCGGAAAAGCCGGAAACGGCAACGCCGGAACGGCCGAGCCGACGTTCGTCAATACGACCATCGCCGGCAACAGTGCATCTCGCGGGGGAGCGGTGTACGACAGTACGAGCGGGGAGGGCACAGTGGCCGCCCCCACGTTCACGAACACGATTCTGTGGGGCAACACCGCCCCCGACAGCGGCCCCGAAGTCTACAACGCGAACAACGGGGCCGTCACCCTCACCCACTCCATTGTAGAGGGGGGAGACGAGGGGATTGACGAAGATGGGGAGGCCAGTGGGACCGCCTTTAGCGACGGCACGAACAATCTCAATCAGGATCCCGGACTCGCCGATGTTGGAAGCCTCGTCGGTTCCGATGGGGTCCCCCGCACCAGCGACGATGGACTGAACGTCACGCCCGACGCTCCCGCGCTCGACGCCGGGCTGAACGATTCGGTTTCCGTATCGAGCGACCTCACCGGTGCCGGCCGGATCCAAGACCTTGACCGCGACGGCACGTCCACGGTCAACATCGGGGCGTACGAGCCGGTGCACCCCGTCCAGCCGACGACGGCCCCCAGCACAATCGCCGTTCTGACGGGCGCCGGGATGACGGGCACGGTCAACCCGAGCGGGGCGGAGACGACGACGAAGATCCTGCTCTCGGCGACGGGGTCGGAGGAGCGCACCCTGCTGTCCTCCAATACGTTGAGCGGGGCCGTCTCGCAACGGGTTGACGCCACCGCCCGCGCCCTGAAGCCCGACACCGAATACGAGGTGACGGTGGCGGCCACCAACCCGGTGGGGACCACCACGAGTACGATGTCCTTCCGCACACCGCCCGCCCCCAATCTGCAAAACGACTCGGGCGAGCAGTCGGCCACGATGCGGATCAAGACGAACGACAATCTGGCGGGGCGCAGCCAAGACGTGACCGTCTATGCTCGACCGGGCGGAAACGAAACCACGTCCTACGACGAGATCACCTCGGCATCCGACGTGGGCACAAGCCTGGAGGTGACGGTGCCCGAATCGGTGATCGAGGTGCCGCGGGGGGTGGATTATTACGCAACGATCTCCGGCCCTCCGGATGCGCTAACACTGCCGACCGGCGGGACCCGGACGGCCCAGCGCGCCCCGTTCCACTTCCCGGTGTCCTTCGACACACTGGCAATCGGTGGGGGCCCCTTCAAATCGCGCTCGTACCGGATGGTGTCCGTTCCTGGGAGCACCGATGTGGAAAGTGCCCTTACTGCAACCTATGGCGCCTACAATCCCGCCGTCTGGCGCCTGCTGCAGTGGGACGCTTCCTCGGGGGAATACAACGCGTTTGAGGAGCTGGACGCAAACGCGTTTGATCCGGGACAGGCCTTCTGGGTGAAGTCGAAAATCGCAGAACGCCCCTCAATTGGGCCGGGAACGACCGCAGAGGCCTCGACGCCGACGACCGTAGAGCTGCCGCCGGGCTGGAGCCAGGTGGGCACTCCGTTCGGCTTTTCGGTTCCGTGGGACACGATTCAGGCGGCGTCCAGCCTATCGGCCAAGCATCTCGACGGCCCGATAACCTATCGGAACGGGAACTACGAACGGGCCGGTGCCCTGGCGCCGTGGCGGGGCTACTTTGTGTTCAATGCCACGTCGGAGCCGCAGACGCTGACGATTCCGCCGACGAGCCGGGGCCGGGACGGCTCGTCGTCCCGCTCCGCGTCTCGGGCACAAGCCCATGCGTCGTCGAAGGACGCGGCGTCCTATACGCTGACGGCCACTGCCCGGACGAACGCGGAGACGCAATCGGTGCGGATGGGGCTTCTTCCTGGAGCGGCAGACGGCCGCGACCGCCTGGATGTGGCCCAGGCCCCGCCCGTGCAGTCGGACGTGCGGCTCAGCGTGATGGAGCCGGTCGGGGAACGCACGGTCGCCCATGCCGGCAGCTTCAAGCCGGCCGAGGAGCGCGGCCAGACGTGGCGCCTCCGGTTGTCGGGAGGCGGAGACGCGCCCTCGACGGTGCAGTTCAACTTGAGTGCGGACGGCACGCTCCCGACGGAGATGAGTCGCTACGTGGTGGATCTGTCGGGAGAAAAACGGGTGGCCTCCGGGGCCGAATTTGCGCTCGATCCGGGCGAGGAAAAACGCCTAAGGGTGATTGTCGGAACGGAGCGCTACGCCGCACAGGAGAGCAAGGGGGTTGCGCTGTCGGGGTATGAGGATGACCTGCGCGGCAATTACCCAAATCCGTTTGAGCAGACTACAACTCTGGAGTACACGCTGAGCGAAAAGCACGCCGTCACCCTCACGGTGTACGACGTGCTCGGGCGACGGGTGCAGACGCTCGTCGACGACAAGAAAGAAGCAGGCCTCCACACGGTGCAGTGGAAGGGGCAAAACCGATACGGGACGCCGGTGGGAAGCGGCGTGTATTTCGTGCGGATGGAGGCCGGCACCATGCGGGAAACACAGAAGGTGGTCCGTGTGCGATAGGCCCCAACCGGCGAGAAGACCTCCTCCCCCCTTCTCTCCACGACAACGCCCGCTTTCTCCCAAGTCTCGCCCGCTCGTCTCCGTTCGGCCCCACCGGCCCAGACCGAGACGAGCGGTTTTTTTGCTTCCGGTCGGTTCGCATCCGGCCGCCCGGCTCCCAGAGGGTCCTCTGCACGGCCCGCGCACGATTGGGAGCACGTTGCGACAGCAGGGGTAGGAAATGCCCTCGCATGCCTCCGGCGCCAATCTCTGAGCGCTGCCCGGCTGCGATTGCCCTGTTTTTCCTCCTCATATTCCTCCCGCCGATGCCTTCCCTCTCACTCTTCGACTTTACGACCGACGACGCCCAGGCCACCAACTGGCGCAGTATTGATGACGTAGTGATGGGCGGCGTGTCCGACAGTACGTTCGAGTCCACCGACGACGGCGCCACCTTCACCGGCGAGGTGTCGCTGGAGAATGGAGGCGGGTTCGCCTCGGTCCGTGCCCCGGACGAGGCCCGCGACCTCAGCGCATACGACGCCTTCCAGCTCCGACTGCGGGGAGACGAACAACGCTACTGGTGGACGACCTATACCGGCCCCAACAGCCCCAGCTACCGGGCGCGCCTACAGCCGGCCCCGACCTGGGAAACGGTCACGATTCCGTTCGACGACCTCACGCCTTATCACCGCGGCACCCGGGTCCCCGATGCCCCCCCGTTCGCCCCCTCCTCCGTGTACTCGGTCGGGTTTCTCATCGCCGACAAGCAAGACGGCGTGTTTGGGCTGGAGGTTGCCTGGATTCGGGCCCAGCATTCCCCCCAACAGCCCTCGACCGCGCAGTAGGTCCACTGCCGCCGTCCAACCGATGGCAACGCGCAGACGGGCCGCCCGGTCCTGCACAGTGACCCCGCCCCCCATGGCCTTTTTGCAGGAAAGCAATCCGTCAGCGGTGTTGATTGCCATCGTCTCCTCCTAGATTGGAGCATTCCATTGTTTCCGGATACGCCCCGCGCCATGCCCGACCTCTTCAATCCCTCCGCCCAGGAAAAGAAGCACGTCGCGGTCGCCGGAAACATTGGCGCCGGGAAAACGGCCCTCACCGAGGTAATGGGCACGTACGCCCACTGGACCCCGGTCTACGAGAAGGTGGACGACAATCCGTACCTGACCGACTTCTACAACGACATGCGGCGATGGGCCTTTAACCTGCAGGTGTTTTTCCTCTCCCGTCGCTTCGAGCAACTGCAACGCATTGAAGACATGGAGTCCTCGGTGGTGCAGGACCGGTCCATCTACGAGGACGCCCAGATTTTTGCGCGCAACCTCTACGAAATGGACCTCATGAGCGGCCGGGACTTCGAAAACTACACCCGGCTCTTCAGGATTATGACCTCGTACGTGTCGCCGCCGACGCTGCTGGTGTACCTGCGCGCCTCGGTGCCAACGCTCGTGGATCACATCCGACGGCGGGGACGCGAGTACGAATCCACCATCCGCCTCGACTACCTCGAACGCCTACAGAGCCACTACGAGGACTGGATTGAGCACTACGACCGCGGGCCGAAGCTGATCATCAATGTCGACGAGCTCGACTTCGTCAACGACGAAGCGGACCGCCGGGCCGTGCTCTCTCGTATCGAGAGTCGCCTCTTCGGCCTGTTCTCCGACGAGTAATCGCGCCCTCGGGAGTTCTTGCAGTGCACTGTGCCCGCTATGCCTCACTCCGTTCGGACCGCCGCGTTGTCCCTGTGCTACAGCCTTCTGGGGGGCGCTCTTCTGATTGCCTTCACGGCTCCTCTCCCCGCCCACGGCCAGGCCGATACCACAGCGACCGCCCCCGCCGATACGGCCGCTTCCTCAACAACGGCTCCGGCCGATACGACCGATGCGGACACCCCGTCGTCGACGTCGCTCCTGCAGTTGCCCGTGCCGTTTCCGAGTCGCTCCCGCGGCACCCCCGTCGTGGACTCCCTCCCGGCCCTCACGCCCCACACCGACCTTGCCCACGTCCTCGCTCAACAGCCGGGCAGTTTTCTGTACGATCTGGGCGCCGCGGGATGGCCGCACGGCTGGAGCCCGTCCGGCCTGGGTCCGCATCGATCGCGCCTCTGGATCGAGGGACGGCCCTACCAGAATCCCCTCACCGGCCGCGCGCGGTTCGATCTCCTGCCCCTCGCCTTCCTGACCCCGCCCCGCATCGGGGTGGACCCCGGCGGAAGCGGCGTCGGGGTGCACACCGCCTGGCGCGACTACGATCAACGGCGCCCCCTCACCGAGCTGCGGTACCAGCGCGACACCAACGGCCTCAATGCCATTGCGGTGAGCCACTCCCAGATGCATCGGCTGTCCCTCTTCGGCGCCCCGGGCCGCCTTCATACCACGCTGGGATACGGGGGCCGCGGCACGGGCGGGCTCTACGCGGGCGACGACCTTCGACGCGAGCGGCAACTCTGGGGACGCCTGCGGTATCAACGCGAGGCGTGGGCGGTGGAGATTAGTAACATTTCCTCTCGTCGCCGCCTCGGGGCGCACAGCGGCGTGTTGCCGCCCTCCGACACACCGTTTTCCGCGATCTACCGCCTTCCGTTCTGCAACACCTGCAGCCAAACCCCCAACGCGAGTCGTCGCACCTTTCGGAACGACCTGACCACCCGCCTACAGGCTCCGCTCGTCCCCGGCACCGACGCCCCCACCACCCTCTCGGCCACCTGGACCTCGAACACGTTCGACTTCGATCCCGAAGCGGACACGACGTGGTCGGTGGTCCTGAACGGCGGACACGGACTGATCCGACAGCCGCTCCAGATCGGGCGGCATGCCCTCACGTTGGAAGCACAGGGCCAACTCTGGGGCATCGAGCGGAGCAACGTTGCTTCCGTGGCGGGCCGGCGCTGGTCGGCGCACGCCACCGCACGCGACTCCGTGCAGGTTGGGGCCACGCACGTCGTGGCCGACGCCGGCTGGCACGCAACGCCGGATCAACAGTACCCGTCGGCCTCCCTCCAACTTCGTCGCCCCCTCGGCCCGCTGACTGTATTCACCGACCTCGAAGCCACCGGACAGCGACGGTCCTGGTTCGAAACCAGCGGATTTCCCGGCTTCGTTCGTCCGCTCAACGACACCGCCCCGACGTCCGTCGGTCGGGTGCTCCGAGGGCGGCTCGGGGCCCGCTACCAGGCCGGCTCCATCGACCTGTCGGTGGAGGGATTTGCCCACCAGATTCGCAACGCCGTCGACCTCTACGCCCCCGCCCCCGGTTTCGAGCAGCGTCTTGCATCGAGCGACTCGGTCGTGGCCCGGCGTACCGATTCCCCCGTCCGCCGCGCGGGGGCCACGGTAACCGTCGGATGGCGACGCACCGCCACGCGGGGCCTTTACGCAACGGGCACCGGAACAACCGTAACGACCCTCAACGACGATGCCTCCGCCCTGCACGACCGTCTCGCCCGTACCGTTCCCCGCGCCCACGGACGGGCTCGGATCGGGGCGCGGTTCGTGCTCTTCACCGACCTTCGCACCGACCTCGCCCTGCAGGCCCGCGGCTGGACCTCAATGAACAGCCGTTGGTTCCATCCCCCCACGGGGCGCCTCGTCGTCCCGCCCGCAAACGAACCGGTGCCCGTCCTGGGCGCCCAACAGCGTGTTGGACCGAGTGGAACCGTCGACCTCCAGGCCGAGATGAAACTGCGAGGCGCTACACTGTTTCTTACACTCGAACACGTGTTGTCCTCTTTTGCCCCGCCTGACTCGTTCGAAGGACGGGCCACGATTGAACCCGGTACGTTTGTTGTGCCCCTGTATCCGCTTCCCGCCCGCCAATTTCGGTTCGGGGTGCACTGGCCCATCTTCGACTAGGACCGCCGCTCTCGGGAATTCAGAACGTCCCCCTGCCGCGGGGCAATACAAGCAGTGTCTCCAGCACCTGTGTGGCGGGCAGATGCAACGCCGCCCCCAGCGGTCGCAGGCCAGGGAGAGGTCCCCGCACAGGCTCTCAATCTCTCCTTTCCCAACCTCATCCATGCGCGTGGACATGTCTCGCGGCCGTGAGCTTTTCCGAACTCAGAAGGCGGCGTTCGTCGAGAGCGTCAAGTATTACCTTCGGGGGCTCTACCGCGAGTTGACGGCCAAAAATGTCTTTCTGTGGGCGCAGGCCATCGCCTTCAAGGTGCTGGTGACCATCGTGCCGATCGTCATTCTGGGGACGGGGGTCGTCGGACGCATCCTGGAGAGCGAAAATGCGTTCAGTGCGGTCGAGGGCTTCATCCGAGGCCTGCTTCCCCGAAATCAGAGCAACGAACTCATCATCTTCCTCGAACAGGTCGAAGGCGCCAGCGGCACCATCGTGGGGCTCGGGGGCGTCGGGCTCTTTCTTTCGGCCATGTCCCTGTTCATTACGTTGCGCATTGCCGTGAGCAATGCCTTCGAACAAAACTGGCACGAGGAGCGCTCCCTGCTCCTGGGTTATGCCTTCGACGTACGGATGGTGATACAGGTCGGCCTGCTCTTTCTGCTTACGGTGGGCCTCTCGGTAATTCTTCCCTCCGTGTACCACGCAATCGTCCTCAGCGAAATTGGGGACAACGTCCGCCTGCTGCGGTGGCTCTGGAATCGCCTCCTCTACACGACGAGCATTCTGCTGCCGTTCCTCATCACGACGGCCATGTTTTTTCAGCTGTACTACTTCGTGCCCAAGCCCCATCCTCGGAAGCGAAGTGCCCTCTCCGGGGCCGTCATCGCAGGCCTGCTCTGGGAGGTAACCAAACAGGCATTCACGTACTATGCGACCTACGTGGGGCAGTTCGACCAGTACCAGACGGGGATCGAAGGCCTCAGCGCCCTCGGAAATGCGTTTGGCCTCATCATCGCCTTCGTGTTCTGGGTGTACTTTTCGAGCATCGTGCTCATGATCGGCGCCGTGATTGCCTCCCTACACGAGCACAGACACGTCACCGACGGACATCTCCCGGGGGACGAGCCTCCGCCCGAGTCCCTTCCGGTCACGGAAACGCCTCCCTCCACCCCGTCTCCCTCCCACGATCCGGCCGAGACGTCCCCACCTAACACCCCGCCCGCCGAAGATCCGGCGTCCTTCGACTCTTCCTCCGATTAGCATGAACGCAGACGATCCGAGAGACGGAGGACCACCGGTCCCACCGGAACCGTCGAGGCGAACGGAGGCGGCCTGTCGAAAAACGCTACGGTTCTGAAAGGGAGACGCCGTACGTCATATCGAATCGATTGGAGGATTCGGAGGGCAAAGGTATTGGTGTGGACGCACGCTTACGAGCCAGGCGCACTTGTGCGTCAACACACTTGCGCGTCGCCCACATCCCCCGACAATGGCAAGAGGACATTGCGCCCAAACTCATTTCTCAACGAAGCTTGCGGAGTTGGGATCATACCGAATCCAGTTGAAGGATTCGGGTATGTAAGTGAGTAGGTGTGTAGGTATGTACTTGATACCCACCCATTTGCGCCTGTTCTGATATTTCTACAACCCTGAACTTTGCAGGCGGGTTTGGTATCATACGTCTGTACCTTCCGGCGCGACCGGCAGAATGCGCGCAGACGAGTCGCCCTTCCCTGTTCCAAGATTTGACATACAATCACCTGCCCCCCTGAACGGAACGGCCGTTCAGGTGTACGCCCTTTTGTGCTATCCTTCCTGCCCGCCCAATCAGTCCGTCTGTGACTGTCCCGTCGCTTTCCCGGGGCCGTGCCCCACGGAACCGGAAGGGTATTCTGGTCCTCGTTTTGCTCCTTGGAGGTCTGGCACTTGCCCCGCCCACACATGCCCAGGCCCCGCTGCACCGTGTCAACAAAAACACGACGGTGAGCGAGATCTCTTTTCGTTTCGTCGACACCCAGACGTTTGCTCCCGATCGGCTGAAGGAGCAACTGGCCACCCGCGCTCCCGGCTTCTTTACAGGCCTCCGCAACCGATTTTCCTTCCTTCCCGGCCTCACGCCCCGGTCGTTCGAATTCAACCCGATCGCCCTGCAAAAGGATGTCGTACGCCTGCGCCAGTTTTACCAGCAGAACGGCTTTCCGGCGCCCCAGATTGACTATCCGGCCTCCCAGCTTGACACGACGGCCAACACCATTCATGTCATCTTCACCATAAAGGAAGGGACGCCGCTCACCGTTCGCACGCTCACCTTCCGGAACGGGGACGACACCGAGCCGCTCGCGCCTCAACTCAGCGCATCTCTCCGGGAAAAGTGGGAACGCTTTCGGGCGTCTCCCTCCGTACAACCGGGCGAGCGCTACACCGAGTTCAAGAAGACGACCATCGAGGACAACGTGGGGACGTGGCTGCGCAACCAGGGCTATGCCTTTGCCCAGGTCCAGAGCAAGGCCCAGGTCGACACGGCCGGCACGGCCGTTGACCTCCGCATTCTGGCCGACCCCGGCCCACTTGCCCACGTCTCCGAAATTCTGGTGGAGGGCAACGAGTCGGTTAGCAAAGACATCGTTCGCCGGGAACTGCCGTTCGCGGTGGGCGATCGATTTTCCGCCGCCGACGTGTTCAGCGGGCAGCAGCAGCTCTTCGACCTCAATCTGTTTCGCGTGGTGATTGCCGACGTACCGGACCAGTCCCGCGACAGCACGGTGACGGTCCGGTACCGAGTGCGGGAAACGAAGCTCCGGGCCTACTCCGGCAAGGTCGGGTACGGCACGCAACCGGGCGTGACCCTCGAAGGCAGCTGGCGCCACCGCAACTTTCGCGGTGACGCCCGCACACTCAACGTCGGGGTCATTGCCGATACCGGATACCCCGAAAACCCGCCCAGCTTCATTCCGTCTTTTCTGTCGCGCTCTGCAACGCAGGACCCCAATCGACGCTTCAAGGCCTCAGTGACTCTTCGTCAACCATACCTGTTCGTCGATCGCCTGTCCGGCTCCGTGAGTCCGTTCATCCAAGAACGAATCAATCCCAACGTCGGGGCCGAATCGACCCGGTTTCTGAGTCTCAGCGAGCGCCAGATTGGACTCAATACAAAACTGACCTACGACTTTTTGCCGTTCCGCACCCTCTCCCTCGAACACTCTTTCGCCCGCGTGACGCAGTTTCGCAGCTCCGCAGCCGACGCGGATCAAGGCGACGATCTGTTCGATAGCAGCGTGTTCGCCCTCAACGGGACCTTCGGCAAGGCCGACGACTTTATCAATCCGTCGAAGGGGGTGCTTTTCCGTCCCTCTCTGCAGGTGGGCGGCTTCTTGTTTGCGTCCGGAGTCGACTTCATCCGGCTGGGCGGTGGTCTGAGCGGCTACCTGCCGGTCTCCGATGAAATCGAACTGGCCGGGCGTCTGTCCGGGGGTGTACTCCGGCCCTTCGGCACGAGCCGGGAGAACCTGACGGCGGCCCCGGGCACCCGGGACGGCCGCACCCGCACGTACCAGGACCGCTTTTCGGAGTACCTGTTTTACGCCGGCGGCGGCAGCGACGTGCGCGGCTGGCAGTCGCGCCTGGCCGGGGGCAAGGTGCTCCGGCGCTCCAGCATCGCGCGCACCGACTACGTGTACCGCCCGATCGGCGCGCGATTGAAGGTGGGCATCAACCTGGAGGCCCGGCTCCCGTTTCCCGGACTGGGTTCCAGCTGGCGCACCGCCCTCTTTCTGGACGGCGCCTACCTGGAGTCGGATCCCCTCACCCTGGTGCCCCCTTCGTCCGCGCAGGACGTGGTGAAGGTGGACGACGGGGCAATCACGTCCCCCTCTTCGGGCATCCTGGCGGGGGCGGGCGGCGGCATGCGCTACAAGACGCCGTTCGGCTTCCTGCGGTTCGACGTGGCGTATAAGCTAACCCCCGATAAGCTCGACCTGCGCCGGCCCGGGGCTCTCGGGAACGCGGCGGATGAAAAGGGCGTCGACGATCCGGTGGCGGCCACCCCCACCCGTCCCATTCGGCGGTTCCGGCTGCACTTCGGCATCGGCCGATCGTTTTAGGCACGGCCGCTCGCTGCCCTCCATGCATTGTACTTCCTGCTCGTGTCCGACGCTTCTCCCGCTTCCGATTCTGAGGCCGCTGCATCCGACGAGGCGCCATCCCGGCTCCAACACTGGCGCCGCCGCGTGCTGCAGGTCATCGGCTTCGGGATTGCACTGCTCCTGTTGCTGGTCGGGGGACTGCTGCTTGGACTGCAGACCGAATCGGGGGCCACGGCGGCCGTACAATGGGTTGTGGGCACGGCCAACCCGCTGCCGAATACGGAGCTCACCGTGGAACGCGCCTCGGGCAGCTGGATCCGGTCGATCCGGCTGACGAACGTGACGCTGTCCCGAACGGACACCAGTACCGGGGCCACATACACAATGGCCCACGTGGACACCCTCGCGGCCCGCTACCGACTGTGGCCCCTCGTGCAGGGCCGCCTGCACGTGACGGACGTAACCGTGGCCGGCCCCGAAGTAACGGCCCGAGAGGCGCCGGATTCGACCTGGGACTGGGAGCACGTCCTCCCGGCGTCCGACGAGCAACCAGCACCGGCCGACACGAGCGCAGCCATGCCCATTCGGGTCGATCGGGTACAGGTCCGCCGGGGCCACGCCTCAACCGTATTCTATGCCGAGAATCGCGACTCGGTCGCCCACGTCCGCGACCTGACCCTCCGGGCCCGCGACCTGACGTCGGACTCCACAATCACGGGCCGGATCGACACGCTCGGGCTGCGCACCCAGCTTCCCGACACCAACGTCCCCGATCTCCAGCTGGGGCTGCGCGGCGCCCTCTCGGCCTCAGCCTTCACCCTCGACACCCTCCAGCTCGACTCGCCGCGGAGCCACGTGCGGGGGAACGGCACCATTCAACTAGCAGGGGGCTCAAACGAAACGACGGACGACATCAACCTGCACCTCCGGGCCGCTCCGTTTGCGCTTCGGGACCTAACGCCGGTGCTTCCTGCGCTCGACGTGGATCCGGACGAGACCATTCGGCTCGACCTTCATGCTACGGGCTCCAGCCGCCGCATGACCGTTCGGGCCGACGGCCAGTTTAGCAACGGCGGCACCCTCTCGGCGAAGGCCGTCATGGCTCCCGTACCGGGGATGAACGAGGCGGAGAATGACCGCCACTACCAGCTCAACGCCGAGGTGCGACGTCTCACCACCAGCCTCCTCGGACCGCCCGATTCCACGCAAAACCGCCTCAGTGCCACCCTGTCGGCCAACCTGAGCGGCCCGTCGCTCACCTCCCTCAACGGCCCGGTCAGGCTCCAGCTCACGGACACGCACTGGAACGACTTGCATACGGACAACCTTGTGTTCGCCTCCACGCTGCGGGACGGCACGGCCCCCTTCACCCTCAATGGCACGCTTAACGAGGCCACCCTTGAGGTAAACGGGGAAACCCGCCCACTGGACGAGGCCCCCGATGCCACGCTGACCGCACACGTCGGGGCACTCAATCTTGCTCGCTTTGCGCCGGACGCCGGCCTTGAAAGCGACCTCTCCCTCACGGCCGAGCTGACGGGAGAATCGCTCGGGACCGCGGCCCAAACCCTTGATCTGTCGCTCGGGCTCGCCCCCTCGACGGTGGGGAAACAGTCCATTGCGGAAGGCCGCTTCTCATTGGGCCTCCAGCCCGATCGCGCTCAGTTTGACGGTCAGCTCCGCTTTCCCACCGGGGCGGTGGAGGCTACGGGGGTTGCCGCGCTCGACGGCAGCGAGCAGTTTGCGTTGAAGCAGGTGCGCCTCGTCGACGTCAACCCAATGGCCCTGCTCGGGGACACCACGTCGAGTCGCCTCACGGGCACCGCCACCGTCAAGGGACGCGGGTTTTCGCCCGAGACCATGCGCCTGGAGGCCACGGCCTCGCTGGAGGATACGCATTACGGCCCCTATCATCTGTCCGCACTCACCACGCAGGCAACCCTTTCGGATGCGACGCTTACCGCCACCACCAATGCGACGCTCAACGGAGGCGACTGGACGCTTGAGCTGACGGGCACCCCGTTTGCCAATTCCCCTGCATTTGAACTGGTCCGCGGCCGCTTCGACAATGTCGATATCGGACCGCTGCTGCAGGACACGACGCAATCAAGCCGGCTGGCCGGCACCCTCCGGGGGCGTGTGCAGGGCACCGATCCCGCCACCATGACGGCCGACGCCGGCCTCACGATCGACTCGTCCCGCGTGAACCGGCAGGTCATCGAGTCCGCGTCCCTGGACCTCCGCCTGGCCGATGCGCAGGTCGACGCGGAGTTTGCGCTCGACCTGCCCAACGGCCGTACGCGCCTCGCCGCCACGGCACAGCCCTTTGCGGACGTGCCGACGTTCGAGGTGACGGAGGGAACGTTTGAGGGACTCAACGTGGGCGCCCTCGCCGATCTGCCGGCGCTCCGTACGGCCCTCACCGGCTCATTTGCCCTCACGGGACGCGGCGCAACGGCGGAGACGATCGCGCTCGACGCCGACCTGTCGCTTGCGTCGTCGCAGATCAACAACGCAACGGTGAACGACGGGACGCTTACAGTGTCCGCCCAGAACGGGCAGGGCCGCGCCGAGGGTCGCCTGTCGGTCGCGGGCGGGCGCATCGCGCTCCGGGGGCAGGTCGACAACCTCGCTGAAACGCCCTCCTACACGGCCGAGACGACCGTCTCGTCGCTCAACGTGGGGGCGCTCGCCGGGACGGACTCCCTCACTGCGCGCATCGACACCCTGCGGGGCGTCTTCGACGCCCAGGGAACGGAGCTGGAGACGCTGACGGCCTCCACCCGCCTTTCGGCCGCGGGCGTGCAGGTGGACGACGTGGTCCTCAGCGCCCTGTCCCTGCGAGGCGGTCTTCAGAGGGGACGGCTGACGCTCGACACCCTGGACGTTCAGTCGAATGTGGCAACGGGCACGGGCGGCGGCACCATTGCCCTGACCAATACGGACGCGAGCTCCAGCTTCTCTTTTGAGGCCGATATTACGGATCCCGAGCCGCTGAAATCGCTTCTCGGAGCCAGCCAGCTCCGGCTGCAAAATGGGCAGCTTGAGGCCCGCATCTACGGCTCTTCGCTCGCCAATCAGCGGTTCGATGGGGAACTGACCATGAAGGGCCTCCTCTACGACGACGTGCGCCTGGCGGACGCGGAGCTCAACTTCAATGGACGGCGCGGGCAGGACCAGTGGCTGCAACGGTTCGAGGCCAACGGGACCCTGGGATATCTCTCGCTTCCGGCTCTGTCGGTGGACCAGACGCAACTCGACGTCACGTACGACGGCACAACGGCGGACCTGTCAACGAAGCTCCGTATCGACCCTACGCACAGAGCCTCAATGACGGCGCAGGTGCATCCCGGCGAGACCGATCTGGAGGTGATCCTCCAGACGGTGAATCTCACCTTCGAGGGCGACAAGTGGACGCTGCTTCAGGAGGCCTCCGTGACGGTTGGGGATCAGTACCGCATTCGCGGCCTGCTGCTTCACAGCGGGCCCCAGCAGATTGCCGTTGACGGCCTCATCGATCCGCAGGGCACTCAGAGCCTCGTCGCGACCATCGAAGAAGTGCGGCTG
The DNA here is from genome assembly GCA_964407535.1 of uncultured Salinivenus sp. Taxonomy (GTDB): domain Bacteria; phylum Bacteroidota; class Rhodothermia; order Rhodothermales; family Salinibacteraceae; genus Salinibacter. The sequence goes on from CAYOWD010000017.1 coordinate 14,998, forward strand.
GGGGCCATCTCCTCCCTGTTCGGCTTCTCCGGACTCGACGGCCGCCTATCCGGCTCCCTCGACCTAACGGGGCCGGCCACTGCCCCGACGCTTGACAGTCGGCTGTCGCTCGCCCTCCGGACCAACGACCAGCCGGTTGGCACCCTGCGCCTCAATGCCGGCTACGACGATCTTGCGCTCACGGTGGACGCTGCCCTCACCCACACGGATGGCAGCACGCTGACGGCCAACGGCACCCTTCCTACCGACCTTCGCCTTCAGGCCCCGACCGCCGTCGACGTCTCCACCCGTCCGGTCCAGGCAACCCTGTCGGCCGATCGCTTCTCGATCAACTGGATCGACCCCTTTCTGGACCCGGCCACTGTACGCGACATCCGGGGGACCCTCAATGCCGATGTCAGCGTGCGCGGGACGCTGTCCGATCCCACCCTCGCCGGAACGGCGTCGCTGGCCAATGGCGGACTTACGCTTCCGGCCCTCGAAACCACCTACCGCAACTCCGCGGCGTCCCTTCAGTTTTCCAACAATCAGCTCCGTCTCGAAAAGGCGGTGCTCCACTCCTCCAACGATGGACGCCTGCGAGCCAGCGGCACCGTCAACTTTCCGCAGCTTACGGCCGGCGAGTTCGACATTGACCTGAAGGCGGACGACTTCATTGCCATTGACACCCGGGCGTATCGGCGCGTTGTGATCGGTGGAAACATGCGCCTGCAAGGGAGCACCGAGCAGCCCGTCCTCAACGGGACCGTCCAGGTCCGCAGCGCCAATATTTTCTACAACGAAGCCCTGGCGGAAAGCGAACAGGGCGCGACAAGCGTGCCCCTCACCGAGGAAGACCAGCTGACGCTCGAAAACCGATTCGGCATTCGCCTCTCCGCGGGCGACGTTAGCACCTTCGACGCCTACGATGCCCTGGCCATGACCCTCACGGTTCGCATCAAACGCAACACGTGGCTTCGGTCGAAGAGCAATCCGGAAATGAACGTGCAGTTTTTGGGCGACCTCGATCTGTCGAAGGAGGCGGGCCAAGACGCGAAGATCTTCGGTTCCATTGAGGTTGTCACCGAACGCAGCACGCTTCGCCAATTCGGCCAGGAATTCCAGATTACGGAAGGCGTTCTGACCTTCAACGGCGACCCAGCCACGCCCTACCTCAACCTTACCGCGGTATACGAACAACGGGCCCGCGGCTCCCAGGGCGCCGAGGTGCAAATCACGCTGAGCCTGGAGGGGCGCCCGGAGAGCCTCACTCCTACTCTGTCGTCCGATCCGCCGATGGATACCCGCAACATCCTCTCGTATCTGGCCACAGGACGTCCGGCCGACCAGCTATTGAGCGGCGGCGACGAGGGCGGGGGAGGGGGCAACATGGCGGCTCAAATGGCCCTGGGGCAGGCCGCCAACTTTGTCGAAAACCTCGCTGCAAGCGAATTGGGGCTCGACGTGGTACGGGTCCAGCTTCGCACCTCGGGGGCCTCGTACCTCACCGTGGGACGGTACTTCACCCCCCGTCTTTTCGTCTCCATCGAACAACCCGTATCCACCTCCAACTTGAACTCCCTCCAGAGCAGTCAGTATCTGCCCGACCTCACGGTGGAGTACCAGCTTCTCGACACGCTGATGCTTCGGGCTCTCAACAACCAGCAGTCCCTTCAGTTCGACCTGCTGTTTGAATACGCCTATTGATATCGCTCTGCATTCATGAGGCGACATGATACCGTTTCCGAATCATGATGTCTGGCCGTCACCAACCGGGACCAACAGGACGCCGGCAAATCATATTCTCCATAACCTTATCACGCTCAACGTTTTAACGCGCACCCGTTTGGGGAATGGGTGTCCGGTTTGATACCGAATCCGGTTGAAGGATTTGGGGATGAAAGTTCGTGGGTGTGTAGGTATGTACTTGATGCCCATCCGTTTGCGCCTATGCCGACATTTTTGCAACCCCGAACTTTGTAGGCGGATTCGGTATTACAGACATCCCCTCCGGCAGCGGCAATCCCGGCCTGGACCCAGCGTGTTCTCCGGAAGTTCCACGATAGTCAGAACCGATCCGCTTCTCATTGTCGCGCGCACTTCCTGTTCGCTGAACGGATTCTATGTCGTCCTCTTCGTCCGATACGTCTCCGGCTGATTCCGATCCCGATGCCGCCCAGACAGATGCTGAATCGGCCGATGCTCCCCCGGCGTCCGACGATTCCTCTCCGTCGGTAAGCAGTCTCGCCCAGTCGGCCTTCGACCGCATTACGGCGTTCGAAACCGTCCTCATTGCGGGCGGCGTCGTTCTGTTTCTGGTTCTTCTGTACCAAATGCAGGTGCCCTCGCCGGAGGAGGGCTTTCTCAACCCGCCCCTCGTGGGACTGGCCGGCGCCCTTCTGCTGTGGCCGCTCCGACGACAAAAGGCGGCCCGGGCCTTGATGATGTCGGGCGGCGTGCTGTTGCTGCTCTGGGCGATCAACAAACTGAGTCGGGTCTTAATTCCCTTTGCCGGGGTCTACCTGCTTGCCTATCTGCTTAATCCCGTCGTCAAATCCCTCCGGAAGCGTCTTCGCTTTCCGCGCTGGGCCTCCTCCCTTCTCATTACCGGATTGGTCGTGGGCACCTTTGCCCTCATTATCTTCATCATTGCCCCCAGTGTCATCGACCAGATCGAGGTGCTTTCGGACCGGTTGATTTCAGGGGTCGACGGCCTGCGCTCCTGGCTGGCCGCCTCCCCGGTCCTCGACGCCCTTTCAAGCACCGGTCTCATCAACAAACAGGAAGTCCTCCAACAAATTCAGGCCATCGTGCAGCGACAGGCGCGCCGCCTGCCCGAGGCGGTGGAGGGGGTTGCCTCCTCGCTCGGCTCGGTGCTGGGGGTTGTCACCATCACGGCACTCGTTCCTGTTCTGCTGTTCTACACGCTTCGCGACTACCCCGACATCCAGCAGGGCCTCATGGAACTGTTCCCAACGGCCGGAGGGCGACGCGACTATCTCGTTCAGTCAGGAAGCATTGTGGGACAGTACCTTCGGGGACAACTGATGATTAGCTCGATTGCTGCCTTCAACGTTTCGGTGCTCCTCTTTCTCTTCGACGTCCCCTTTTGGCTGTTGATTGGATTGCTCTCCGGCATTCTCAACTTTATCCCGCAGCTCGGGGCCATCATCACGATGCTTGTGGGCAGTCTGCTGGCCTTCGTTCTCGGGGGCTTGGTTGACTCCGTCATCGTGCTTACCGTCCTGCTCGGCGAAAGCTTCCTCGAACAGAGCGTCCTGACCCCCAACATCCTGAGTTACCAGGTGGGGCTCCATCCCCTCCTCGTCCTGTTTTCCCTACTCACGTTCGGCACGTTCATGGGTGTCTTCGGACTCCTCGTCGCTGTTCCCCTCACGGCCATTCTCGTGACCGGCTATCGGGCCTATCGGGAAGAACTCACGCTGGAGCTCAACGAGTACAGCAGCGAGGCCGCCCCGACTCAGTAAGTGCATCCGTCCCAGCATCGTCCAGGCGGCAGCATGCGCGGAACCGCATCGCGGATCGCGTCAACGTCTCCTCGGTTCGGTCTCTACCACAGAACGCGAGCCGGGACGCGTCCGTTGGCGTCCCTGTCTTCCTTCCGTGTCGCCGCGCCCCACCATCGTCCTTCGTGCTGCCGCTGTGACTTCCTCCTTCTACGCCCCTCGCTCGTTTGACCCCAGTTACTCGCTCCTGGGCCGGGCGCTTCGGACCTGGACGGGCGACCGATTGCAGGGCGAGGCGCTCCACATCATTGTGTGTACGGGGCTGGGACTGGCACTGCTCATGAGTCACTATTTGAGTTGGACGCTCCTACGTCCGCTCTTTACCGCCCATCCGTCCTGGCAGACGATGTTTTGGGGCGGCCAGGCGCTTTCGGTGTGCGTCTGGGCCGGCATCGGCCTCATTGGATTCCGGCCCGGGGTCACGGTGTCCTGTATCGACTCGGCGCTGACACTGAAGCAGGGCACGCGCTCTCAGATTGTCCCGTACAACGACATCGAGCACGTCGAACCTGTGTCCGCGACGACCTTCCACCGACATTACCGGCGCTACGCCGCCACCACCATCTTTGTGAGTCGGCTCCCGGACGAGGTGCTGCTGCTCCGCACCCCGGACGGTCCCATTGTGGTGGCCCTCCCGAACACTGACGACCGGGAGGCCCTCCGCCGCCACCTCACCGACGCCGAGTGCGAGGTTCCCGATCCCGTTCCCCAGGCGTAAGTGCCTCCAGTGTGGCGTTCGACACGGGAAATGCAGGCTTCCGCAACGCCATCGGCCTCACCTGAACGGACGGAGAACAAAGCCCCCCTCATACCAGCTGTGATCGCTTGTTGAGGTACGCCCGCAACGCCGTATCGTACGACTCGTTGGTGTCGAGCTCGGCAAAGTCGATGTCGTGCTCCCGGCAGCTGCGGCGGAAGTGCTCCGTAAAATGCTCTACGGCATCCTCGTAGTGGTCGCGGAGTTGGGCCGGCTGCAGGGTCACCTCCTCCCCCGTCTCGACGTCCCGAAACAACATGGGGCGATCCGGAAACGTGAAGCGCCGCTCCGTCTGCCCCTCCAGCACATGGAAGACAATGACCTCGTGCCCGCGATGGCGGAGGTGCCGCAGGGACTTAAGCAGATCCTCGTGCTCGGCGACATTTTCGAAGAGGTCCGTGATGACGACCACGAGGGAGCGCCGTTCGATGCGCTCGGCGACCTCGTCGAGGGCCGCAGCGGCATTTGTGCGCTCTCCCTCCGGCGCCCGGTCGGCCATCTGCTCCAGGGCCACGAGCAGCTGGTTGAGATAGCCCGGCGTGGCCTTGGGGCGCCGCATCGTGTGCACCGTTTCGTCGAAGCCAATGAGGCCGGTGGCGTCGCGCTGCTTGAGCATCAGATTGTGGAGGCCCGCGGCGAGGTAGGATCCGTATTCGAGCTTCGAAAGCTCCGCCTCGCCCTTATAGCGCATCGACGCGGAGGTATCGAGCACCACGTATTGGCGCAGGTTCGTCTCCTCCTCGTACTGCTTGATGTAGTAGCGGTCGGTTTTGGCGTAGACCTTCCAGTCCACGTGCCGCAGCTCGTCGCCCGGGTTGTAGGGCCGATGCTCGGCAAACTCCACCGAAAACCCGTGGTACGGACTGCGGTGCAGACCGGTAATGAACCCCTCAACGATGAGGCGAGCCCGCAGCTCCATCGTAGCGAGCTGCGAAAGCACGATGGGATCGAGGTAGCGGAGCGCGGAGTCCGAATCGGGCATGACGGGCGCAACGGACGAGTGAAGGAGCGTGAGAACATGGCCGCCGTGAGACAAACGGACGCCCCGCACAAAGGATCGCTGTCCACATGATGCCGTGTCCAGATCACGACATCTGGGATCGTCAACCGAGATCAGCAGGACGCCCCCAAATTACATTTGCCATCCCCGTTCAACGTTCGGTAGCCCGCCAACACTGTGAGCCGATCGGGGGATCGGCCCGTTGTGAGAGCAATAGACTTCCGGGGTCCCCCGACATTTCCAAACGGACTCCGTATCGCACGTACATCTCGGGACGGCCCGATCTTCGTTCGGAAGGAGCAGGGCACAAATCGTCTCTTCAGATTGCTCGTCCGGGCCTGTTCCGGGATGTTCGTCCATAACCCAGCCCCCTCCCCAACGCCCAACGCATAACCCCAACGCATAACGCCCAACGCCTCCTGTTCCGCACAAACGCACACACTCTTCAGGGCAACGCTGAAAAAATCAGCGCGTACGCGTGTTTTCTGTATGCAACCGATGAGCCGTGCGGCGCCACTCGCACTGACTAGAAAGTGTCGATTCTGTTCGGTTCCTTGTCAATGCCGAGTGTCGAATGTCGAATTCCGAATGACCGCTTTCTCCGTCCCGACGCTCGCCCCATTCGACATTCGCAAATCCGAAACCCGAACCTGCCTCCCATGGTGCCCGACGATCGCATAAAGGCCCAGCTGATGTCTGCCCGCGACCTGGGCCGGACCCTCGACCGCATGACCCAGCAGATTCTCGAGTTCGTCGATCCGGACACCCCGGGTGCGGGTCAGGACTTTGCACTCGTCGGCATGCAGACGCGCGGCGTGTACCTGGCGCGGCGCCTCCAGGACCGAATCGAGACGCAAGAAGATCTCGATCTGCCCCTGGGCATGCTCGACGTGACGATGTACCGCGACGACGTGCGGATGCGACTGAAGCAACCGCAGATGCAGGAAACGCGCATTCCGTTCAGCGTCACGGATCGCCACCTCGTGCTCGTGGACGACGTGGTCTACACGGGTCGTACGGCACGCGCGGCGCTCGATGCGCTGATGGACCTGGGCCGCCCAGCCTCCGTTCGGTTCCTTGTTATTATCGATCGCGGCCACCGCGAGGTGCCCATTGCGACCGACATCGTGGGCCGTGAGGTGCCGACGCTTCCCGACGAGGAGGTGCGCGTACGGGTTGATGAGATCGACGACCGGGAGGGGGTCTGGCTCGTGGAGACGCCGACCGATTCGTCCCGCTAGCCGCCCCCAACTGCCTGCTCGCTCTTTCGTCCTGCCGATTTGCCTGCCCGACGACTTGTTCTATGGACGACGATACCCCTTCGCCCGCCGAACATACCTCCCCACTGGAGCACCGTCACCTGCTCGACCTCTCGACCTATACGCGGGAGGAGCTTCTCCACATCCTGGAGACGGCGCAGGAGTTTCGTGCCGTGCTGGACCGTCCGATCCGGCAGGTGCCCACCCTGCAGGGGACGACCGTGGCCAGCCTCTTCTTTGAGCCGTCCACGCGAACGAAGCTCTCGTTCGGCCTGGCTGCCGGCCGCCTCTCGGCCGAGACGGTGAGCCTCTCGAAATCCGGGTCTTCGGTCAAGAAGGGCGAGTCGCTCAAGGACACGGCCCGCAACGTCGAGGCCATGAAGGTGGACGTGGTGGTACTGCGCCACAGCTCGCCCGGCGCCCCGCACTTCCTAGCCCGGCGCACCGACAGCGTCATCCTCAATGCGGGCGACGGGGCCCACGCCCATCCCACGCAGGCCCTCCTCGATACGCTCACGATGAAGGAGCACGTCGATACGTTCGAGGGGCTGAACGTCTCCATCATCGGCGACATCACCCACAGCCGCGTGGCGCGCTCCAATGTGCAAGCCCTCACCACGCTCGGGGCCAACGTGACCCTCTGCGGCCCGCCGACCATGCTGCCGGTAGAAATGGAGCAGGCCCTGGCCGTCCACACTACAACGGACCTCGACGAGGCGCTCGACGGCTGCGACATCGCCATGGCCCTGCGCATCCAGATGGAACGGCAGGACGAGGGGCTCTTCCCGAGCATTCGCGAGTACCACATGCAGTTCGGCATCACGCCGGAGCACCTGGAGCGCCACCCCGACCTGCTCATTATGCACCCCGGCCCGGTCAACCGGGGCGTGGAGCTGGCCGACGCGGTCGTGGACCACGAGCGCGCCATCATCCTCAGCCAGGTGACCAACGGCGTCGCCCTGCGCATGGCGGTGCTCTACCTGTTGGCCCCTCATCGGGAGGCGGCGTAATGATCACTCTGTTTTCTCAGGAAAAGCGCTGGTGAGATGCCTGATTCTCATGAGCATTGGAGAGCGATCGCCCTGGAACGCGGGGAAGATGCAGACGCAATGTTACCCGAGCGCTCCGAATCTATCGGGCCCGCGTATATGGCAGGTTATGCAGTCGAGTGCATGCTGAAAGCCTACTTGCAGAAAGCTGGTGTTTCTCCTCCAACTTCTGGAAAAGAAGGACACAACCTCCGCGGGCTTTGGAAGCAATCCGGACTCCAACTTTCAGACTTGGGAGACAAACGTGGTAATAGAACGTTTTTTATAAGCGACTGGACAACAGACATGCGATACCAAACTGACGCTCCTCGAAATCATACGTCGGAGGAGTTGGTTCAAGCAGCAAAGCAAATCGCTGGGAATCTACAAAATCGTATGCGCCGAAACAGATCCCTATGAATCGCGACGAGATACGAACACAGATCCAGAAAAATCTCAATGCGTCAGAAATAGAAGCCTCTGACCTGCGCGTCCAGGAGGATCCGTACGGGGGATGGAATATTGTTGTTATCTCCAGTGACTTCGAGGGGGTCGCATTGGAAGATCGGGAAGAAGTTGTTCTTGACTCACTTTCGATCGATGTCGAATGGATTGATTTTCTAACCCCTCAAGAACGCGAATGGGCCGGCACGTTGCCGGCAGACATTGATATCGATGATCTGCCGTTGTGGCCGGAAGCAATGGGTCGATCGATCGATCGGAAGGATGAACTTACGTTCCTGTCCGATCTTGAAACGGACATTGCACTTCCAATCACCGCTACCTTCTACTCGCATCGGGGTGGGGTCGGCCGTTCGACCGCACTTGGATACGCAGCGCGAATCTTGGCCGACCGCGGCCACACTGTTCTCTGTGTGGACATGGACTTGGAGGCTCCGGGGCTTGCAGCCCTCTTTGGACAGGGAGACAATGTCCAGAAAGGAGAGGGACTGGTTCCGCTTCTCTTCCATCTGGATCAGGGAGGAGATCCAGACATCATGAATCATATACTTCGCGTCTCCGAAACAGACGAGTTGTATTGCCTTCCGGCCGGACGTCCGAGTGCCGAATACGCTCGCATGCTCCGATTTATTGATCCGACTGCCTACTACCAGGAAGAAAAAAATCCCCTGCGCGACCTCGTTGGACAGCTCAAGGAGGGCTTGTCATTCAAGCCGGATGTCCTGCTTTTCGACGCCCGAACCGGACTCAACGCGCTGAACGGTCCTCTTTTGTTTGACCTCTCGGACCTGGCGATTATTGCTTTCTTCCCGCATCCTCAAGCACGAGACGGGACTCGGTCTCTCATAAACGGACTTCTGTCCTCGTATACCAACCGAACGAACGGCAACCGCCTTACCCCTGAGCCCAGATTCATCGTTTCGCCCATTCCTTCAAGTCCTGCCGCAGAAGTCGTTGAACGGTACCGGCTCCGATCGGCAGACTGGATCCAAAAATGGCTGGCCCCCATTGATGACAAAAGAAGCGGAGGAGAATCGTTCAGCAACAATCCGGAAGACCTCACGCACTACGTTACATACCAGGAGGCGATCGCAACCTCCGATGCCATTCGCAGTGACGAAGACATCTGGCGCAACTATACGCCCGTTGCCGATTGGATCGAGGGGTTCTTACCTTCGGAGAAAGAGCGCGAGATGAGCGAGCAGTCCGAACAGGAACTTCAGAAAACAGCCCTGGAGGAATTTGATTTTTCCACGGGCATGGCTGAGGATCAACCGCGCCTGCTTGAAACGTACGTGCGCACACGAAGCATCAATAAAGCGCTCACTCCCAATATTCCGTTGGTGAGAGGACGAAAAGGAACGGGAAAAACGGCCCTTTTTCGGCGGCTTCTCGAGGACTCCGATACATCGACCGTTTCAGTGCTTGCTCCGTCTATCGAGAAAACCCCGGATTGGCAACCAGACCAGCACGTATTCGAGCACGTCGAAGGAGTTATTGACACGACTGACACGTCCTGGAGCGTATTTTGGGCCGCGTACATTGGACTGGCATGCCACCTTCAACGAAAGCATTCCCGGAGTGCCGAAGATATTCCGGAGGAAATCGACAGCTGTATCCCGAAAAATATTGGCTCCCCTCTCGACACATTCGAAACCATTCAGAATCTTCTTGAGCTTGATAAATCCGCTCTCTTCCTCAAGGAATGGATCAAAGAGGTTGACCGAGAGGAGGAACCGGAGACCCTGTTGCTTTTTGATCGTCTGGATGTCGGATTTGGAAACAATGAAGAAGATCGCAAGCGTCGAAAAGATGCCATTGAGGGCCTGTTTTCCCTCTTTCTCGATTTGAACGTTCAGCTCGACAACTTACGGTTCAAAATTCTCTTGCGGGAAGACATCTGGAGAAACTTAGAATTCGAAAATAAGAGCCACTTGTTCGGGCGATCGGTACAACTGGAATGGGACTCGAAAGCAGACTTCATTGAGGTCATCGTCCGTCACGCACTACGGTCTGAAGCCTTTCGTTCGCTGGCCGATCAAACGGAGTCCATTCGTAACTTACCCGACGACTTGGAAGTCCCTGCTGAAGTCGAGCTCTCCGACGAAGAGATTTATGACCTCTGGTATCTCCTCGTCGGGGAACGAATGCGAGGAGCAAAAACGACGTATACGTACAACTGGGTGTGGTCACGGTTGGCCGACGGGAACGACGATCACAGTCCACGTCCGCTTCTGCAGCTTTTCCGAGAAGCAAACGAGTGGGAGCAACAGGAGGGAAAATCCTACGATAAGAGTATCATTCGCCCCCGAGCATTGATTGAATCCCTGGATACGGTATCAGAGCGCGCCCTTCAGGCTCTGGTCACTGAAGAATTCCAGGAGTTACAACCGCTGGTTGATCAGTTGAATGATATTGGACGAACACCTGTCGACGCCGAAGACCTTCATGATCTTCCTGAAGACAGAGACCTCGACGACGAGATTGACCTGGCTTTGAAAGTGGGGCTTCTAGAAATCTACGAGGGTACTGAAAAAGACATCCGACGCTATAAGGTGCCCGACTTGTACCGATACGGGGTTGGAATGACTCGGAAGGGAAAGAAATAGCCTATCCTCTACTCTTGTGCCCGATGTGGCTCTCACATTCGACCCCCGCGCTTTGCGCCCACTCGTCCGAAACCACTTCCCGTGGTCGGCTTGGGCGCGCTGTCTCGACGAGCGAGGCGTGACCATCGACCGCCCGGCGCAGTCGGCCCACCCCGACTACCCCTCCGTCATCTACCCGCTCGATTACGGTTTTCTGCCCGGCACAATGGGCTCGGACGGGGAGGCGGTGGATGCCTTCGTGGGCACCGGAACGCAGGGCCTCGTGGGCCTGATCCTCACGACCGATTACCGGCAGGACGACCGCGAGGCGAAGCTGCTCGTGGACTGCACCCCGCCGGAGATCTACATGGCGCACGGCTTCATCAACTACGACCGCACCCTACTGGAGGGGGTTCTCGTCCTGCGCACGTCCATGCCAACCCTCTGGGCCCGAATGCGCGACTAGACATCGGCGGCCACGATTCAAGACGGTTTCGTTTTGCCCCGCGAACAGATGCGAGCATGGGGCATATATAGGCCTGCAATTTACTTATGGCCCCGTAGCTCAGCCTGGCAGAGCAACGGACTTCAATCAATAGGAGCCTTCATGGGGAAACCCTTGAAGTGCATGGCACTGTATCGGTGAACGCTTGACTGCCAACACCGAGGAAACCGCTGGGGATATTCTCAGGCGCCCCGAGTGGGGTCCGTAGAGACTGTACGTGCCACACCTTGAACGGTGAAGATACAGTCCAGGCTACATAGCAGCGAAAGCTGTAGTAGTATGTTAATCCGTGAGCCGATGGTTCGAATCCATCCGGGGTCACAACATTTGCGATTTTCGAGTGTCGAATTGCGATTGGTGAAACAAGAACTTCTCATTCGACATTCGATACTCGCATTTCGACATTGCCTTGCCCGAGTGGCGGAATTGGTAGACGCGCATGGTTGAGGGCCATGTTCCCGTTACA
>CAYOWD010000018.1:0-9509 GCA_964407535.1 uncultured Salinivenus sp.
ATGACGCGAGAGGTGCAGGCGGGCATCCAGCGGCGCACGGAGACCGACGGGACGCCCCCGGAGAAGGCGACGGAGGACACCGAGCGCTCCGAATGGGCCCTCACCGGGGTGGACGAAAGCGACATCGAAACCCACCGGCTCGAACTGGACGACAACGGCCAGGACTCCAATCTACACGTAGAGCGCCAGCCGTTCGAACGACCGGATCCCGATTCCCTGAACGTCTCGGCCCAGGAAGACGAACTTCGACAGGAATGCTCAAATCTGGCGAGTCGACTCGCCTACGCCCTCCAAGATCGCGGCATGGACGTGCACGTCCGCGACATTCACGCCAAGGCGAAGCAGCGGTTCAGCAAGCCGCAGTCTGACATGAGTCTCAAGCTGCTTCGGCGAAAGAAGCAGTGGCTGAAGCGCTGTTTGCAGATGAAGCGGCTTACCTAACCAGGATCAGTGTCGCCACGGTCACCCTGTAGAGATCAGGGAAGGCCCCTGGCGCAGCAGAAAAGCGAGTGCCCATCTCTTCGATCCCCGTGCAGTCCCATTCATCCGGTCTGGGTGAGTCGTTGACAATTCGTTCATTCTGGAGCAGGCAGAAGTCGCGGAAATTGGTCATTCATTTTCTTTTCAACCCAAGATTAAAGCGATTACACCCAAAAGTGGTGGTCTGAGTGAGGGGATTGGCGGAAAAAACGAAAGAGGTTTCAGTTTCGTCCCCTATGGAAGCTCTTCCAGAAAGGAAATTTGTGTTTTTGGGGTAAGTAAAGAAAAAAATTACGACAAAAGCGCTTCCTGGCTGGGATTATTTGACATATATCCCGTTATCGGATAAAGTGGTGACCGTGTTAGGCGGGCTCCTCGCCGTTTTCTTTCGTTACCATTTTACTGCAAACGCTTATTGCTCTATGTCTACGTCTCTACGCGCTGCTTTCTTTGTGTTGCTCGGGCTGGTGATTGCACCGTCCGTTCTGGGGGCTGAGCCTAATCCTGAGGCTGCACAGGCGATGGAGCAAGTGCAAACGAATCTGAATTACGTCTGGACGATCATCGCCGCCGCGATGGTCTTCTTCATGCAGGCGGGATTCGCCCTGGTGGAAGCGGGCTTCTCGCAGGCGAAAAACGCGGTCAACATCATCATGAAGAACGTGATGGACGCCTCCGCCGGGGTCCTGGTCTTCTTCTGCGTCGGCTTCGGACTGATGTTCGGCACCACCTGGGGAGGGCTTATTGGAACCGACGGGTTCTTTTTGACCGGCACGGGCGACCAGCCGGAGACGTGGGTCTGGGCGTTTTTCTTCTTCCAGGCAGTGTTTGCAGCGACGGCGGCGACGATTGTGTCCGGGGCCGTCGCCGAGCGGATTCGGTTTAGCGGCTACCTCATCTTCTCGGTCACCATCACGGCGCTGATTTACCCGGTGTTTGGGGCCTGGGCCTGGGGCGGTCTGTTCAACGGATCGGGCTGGCTCGAAGCCCTCGGCTTTATCGACTTTGCCGGCTCGACGGTGGTGCACAGCGTCGGGGGCTGGGCCGCACTGGCCGGCGCGCTCGCTGTGGGACCGCGTGCCGGAAAGTACGCGGAGGACGGCACCCCGCGTGAGATTCCGGGACACAGCCTGCCGCTCGCGGCGTTGGGCATCTTCATCCTGTGGCTCGGATGGTTTGGCTTCAACGCCGGCTCGACGACGGCGGGCACGACCGACATCGCGCTGATTGCTATGAATACCTTCCTTGCGGCGGGGGGCGGAGCGGTGGCCGCGATGACCGTTACGTGGATGGATACGGGCACGCCGAACGCGACGATGACCCTGAATGGGGTGCTTGCGGGCCTGGTTGGCATCACGGCCGGTTGCGCCAACCTGACGCCGCCGTTTGCGATCCTCGCGGGCTTGATCGCCGGTGTCATTATGGTTTACGCGACGCGCTGGCTGGACACGTTTGTGGATGACCCGGTGGGTGCAATTGCTGTGCATGGCGTCTGTGGCGCCTGGGGCACGCTCGCGGCCGGCCTCTTCGACGCCAGCGGCTTTAGCGCTGCGCAGGTGGGGGTGCAGGCCATCGGCATTGCGGCGGCCTTCCTCTGGACGTTCCCCGCCAGCTACGTCGTCTTCACGATTGCAGTCAACCTGGTCGGGGGCCTGCGAATCAACGGCGAGAAAGAGCGCAGAGGACTCGACCAGCTGGAGCACGACGTGGACGCGTATCCCGAGTTCGGCATGTCCAACGGAAAGGCGAAGAAGACGTCTGAACCGGAAGCCGAGCCCGTTGCCTAACGTAAATTCCATCACCTGTACCCATCACTCAGACGCGGCGATTCGTTTGGTGGGTGCCGGAAAGGGTCGTCCCTGTGGCGGGGACGACCCTTTCTTTTTTGGCTGATCCCTTCTGGGCATATGATACCAGCTCCGACTAGTGGGACAGCCTAACTCGTTAGACCGCCTTGCTAGCAAGGCAGCTCCGTTGGGGGTTGCAGAGGTATTGGTATGGACACAAGCTTATGAGCCCCAAGCACATACCCCGACAGTAGTCGGGACATTGCCCACATACTCCCATACCCCAATGGAGCCGCACAGCTTTGCTGGGCTTGCGGAGTTGGTATCATGTGGGGAGCGATTAGGCCGAACGGGGACTTCCCGAAGCCGTTGGGAGGAGGAGTCCATTGTCTATTTGCAGCTGTGACCCCTTCTGCAAGGTCGCTTCTGAATCCGGACGGTCGCTTTGGTGACGTCGCGGTCGGCGTCTTCCGTCGGGGGGCACCAAATCTTTGGCCCTGCTACGCCCAGGGACAGCACTCCGGTTTTCACGAAGCAGGTCGCTTCGATATCCTGATATTTCCAATTGCAATCCGTATGTCCGCTTCCCCCGCTGATTCTGATCTGCCCGCGCCCCTCGTGGGTACGGAGCCGGGCTCCTTTGTCCACAACACTGTTACCGTCCGGTGGCCTCGAATCGCCCGTCAGGTAATTGAAGAGAACGCGTACTCGGATGCGATCAACGCGCGTATCCAGGCCCTTATCGATGAACTCCCGGAGGGACCGATTCGGGCCATTGAGGATCCGGAGGCGCCCGACGAGACGCTCTGGAACGAATGGGTCGCGCCGTACACGGGCATGACCTGGACGACATGCCCGTGGTTTGTCGGCGAAACCTACTTTTACCGTCGTCTCATAGAGGCCGTTGGGTATTTCCAATCCGGTCCTGGACGGCGAGACGATCCGTTTGCGAAACAGAAGCAAAAGGGGTATGTGGAGTCGAGAGCGGCGATCCGGACGCTTGCGCAGGGACGAGCGGAGGCCCTCGATCGCGGGTCGGTCCGCGAGGAGCTTCTTCGGCTTCTGTCTGTCGCCCTCTGGGGCAACCAGGCGGACCTGAGCATGTGGGAGGCGGATGCGGACGGGCCGGATCATTTGAGTGCGGGAACGGAGGACGAGCATCTCCTGGCCGATCATAGTGAGGAAGCCCTTGATCATCTGGCGGCGCTGGATCGACCGGCGCGCATCGATATGTGGGAAGACAACGCGGGCTTTGAGCTGGTGACGGACCTGGCCCTGGCGGATGGATTGCTCGCAAACGAGGTCGCCGCCCCCCTGGTGTTGCACGTCAAGGCGCATCCGACCTTCGTGTCCGACACCACAATTGGAGACGTGCACGCGGCGCTCGATCGACTGGCGGCGGATGAGCATGAGGCGACCCGAGCGCTTGCTGGACGCCTCCGGGCGGCGCTCCGAGACGGACGATTGCGCCTCGAAGACGCGTTTACCTGGACCTCCCCCCTCCGGGGACGGGAGTTTCCGACCGCTGTCAACGCAGAGCTCGCCCGGGCCGATCTCGTAATTAGCAAGGGCGATGCAAACTATCGGCGGCTTCTGGGAGATCGCGCATGGCCGTTCACCACACCCGTCGACGACGTGCTGTCGTACTTTCCAGCGCCGCTGCTGGCACTCCGGACGCTCAAGGCGGAGGTAGTAGCGGGGCTTTCGGAAGAGACGGTTGAGCGCGTGCAGGCCGCCGATCCCGACTGGCTCGTCAATGGACGGTGGGGCCTGATCCAGTTTGCCGGCGCCTGATCCCCGTTTCAAAACTCGAAATCGGGCTCGTCTGGTCGAATGTCCATGTGCGAGACGCGAAGAAGACGGAGCCGAGGAGAGAAAGGCGACAGTCCGTTCGCCCGAGCGGGGAATTGAAGACGGGTTCGCGTAACAACCGTCCGTATGGATCGGTAGGAGGCGAGGCCCGAGAAGGCTGGTCTTTCCGTTTTTTATTCGAGTCTCTCTTTTTCTTCTATGCCCGACCGACTCACGTCGCGACAGCGTGCCCATCTCCGCTCCCTGGCGCACGGTCAGGACCCCCTCATTCACATCGGCAAGGAGGGGCTGACCGACGCCGTTGAGCAGGCGATTGCCGAGGCGTTCAACACCCGCGAGCTCGTCACCGTCCGCGTGCTTGACAACGCGCCGCGGGACGTACGCGACATGGCGGAGGACGTGGCGGCAGGACTTGACGATGCCCATGTAGTGCGCACGATTGGCGGCACGGCGCTTCTCTACCGCCCCGATCCCGATGAGCCCGAGATCACGCTCCCCGATGCCGGCGGACGTTAAGGACGGCGTCGGGAGGGACCGGCCTCCCATATCATAAAGAAGTGCGGCGTCTCCGTCCGGAGTCCGACGCCGGAAACGTGTGATTGCCCGGCCACAGGCGGAACGGTTAGGACGACGCCACGTGGTTTTGCCAGTACCGGCGCACCCCCATGGCGGCCATCCAGCTCGGATCGGCCAGCTCGTAGAGGGCCCAGGTGGCCTCGTCGACGCCCTGAGCCATGGCCTGTTCCCGGATCCATTCTGTGGTGGCTTCGCGGAGAGCGTCTTCGTCACCGACGAGATTGGGAACGGACTCCTCGACCCAGTCCTCGGCTGCCGTCAGGCTCTCGTCCAGCCAGTCGAGGTGGGCCTCCACGTCCTCGTACAGCCCGAAGTGCGTGGGGGCGAGGTGAGGGACGTTATACTCGTCCACTACCTCTCGAAGCGTGTCGAGGCTGTTTCGCCAGTGATCGAGGCGAAGCTCCGGCGGCACGAGCGGCACCTCCACGTACGTTTCGCCGGGAAGGCGCACCCCGCCCACGTCGCCCGTAAAGAGCGTGGTGTCGACCACGTAGGACAGGTGGTGCGAGGCATGTCCGGGCGTATGGAAGGCCGTTGCCGACCGGTCGCCCAGGTCCGCCGTGTCGCCGTCCGACAGCTCCACAATCTGGTCGGCAGGCACCGCGCGCATCTCGCCCCAGAGCCGGTCCATCTCCTCGCCGAAGACCCGCTCAGCACTCTTCAGGAGGCGGGTCGGATCGGCAAGGTGGGGGGCGCCGGCCGGGTGCACGTACACCGTGGCGCCGTGCTCCTCCGCCAGCCAGCCGACGGCGCCCGCATGGTCGAGGTGGATATGGGTGAGCAGCACCTCGGAAATGTCGTTCGGGGTGAGGCCGTGTTCGGCGAGCTGGGCCTGGAGCGTAGCGGCCGTGGAGCCGGGACCGGTTTCCACGAGCGTAGCGCCGTCGGCGTGCGGCAGCAGGTACGCGGCAATCGTGCAGGGGCGGTCCTGGAAGTGCAGGTCCAGCGTGTGAACGCGATCGGGCATAGGGACGTGGAGGGTGGGAGAAAAACGGGTGCCGGAATCAACCCAGTAGATTTGGGCGTTTGGTCACACCCACAACTCGCTTCGGAGATCCAATGGATCGATTCATGGAAACCGCTACGGCCTGGCATCGCGCCCTTCACGACCCGCAGCTCCAAGGACTGCCGTATAAGATTGAAACGAACGAACACGGCCAACTCCTCTTGAGTCCGCACAAGCCACATCACGGAATTCGTCAGTCTCAGATCAACGATCTACTTCGTGACCACGCGCCTTCCTCCGGCATCCGGGCTGTCGAATTTGCCGTTTCAACGGCGAAAGGAATAAAAGTGCCGGATGTGATTTGGATGTCAAAGGCACGTTATGCGCAGGTGCCGAAGGACGCAGAGGCGAGTCCGGTGCTGCCGGAGGTCGTCGTTGAAGTCCTTTCGGAAGGGAACACGGCTTCCGAAATCGAGGAAAAACGTCGCCTCTACGTCGAGGAAGGGGCCGAAGAAGTATGGACGTGCGATCCGGATGGAGCCGTGACGTTCTACGACGCCAGCGGCGGGATCCAGTCGTCCGCCGTTATCTCCTCCTTCCCGGCCCGAATCGAGTAGCCGAGATTGCCTTATTCGGCCGATTCCGGTTGCAGAAGGCGGCGCACATCCTCCAGCAACGCCTGGCTTCCGGCCGAGATGAGACTGCCTCCGAAGACCACGTCGTCCACCTCGGGGTCGAGCGGTTCGGCCACGCCGCCGGTCTCTCGCACACAGGGGACCAGCGCGGCGATGTCCCACGGATGCATGATCGTGTCGACCGCTGCGTGGGTGCGTCCGCGCGCGACCAGCGAGTGTTGGAGGCAGTCGGTGACGAACCGAAACTTGCCGGCGCGGCGCACGAGCTCGGTCATGCGGTACGGGGTCTGATCCGCGGTGGCCGTCACATCGGAGCTGTGAAGGGCCGTCGTCGTGATGGTGGCGTCGGGAATAGACGCGACCGGATCGACGCTCACGTCCATTTCGTCGCCGTCGCTCCGGAACGTACATCCGTCCCCGCGCGCCGCGTACACCGTTTCATCAATCGCGGGAAAGTGGATGACGCCGACGACGGGGGCTCCATCCTCCAGAAGCGCAACGAGTGTCCCGAACAGAGGCACGCCGATCGTAAAGCCTGCGGTTCCGTCCACCGGATCGAGAATCCACTGGTACCGGGCGTCCTCGGGCCCAGTGGCCCCAAACTCTTCGCCCAGCACGGCGTGGTCGGGACGCGCATCCGCAAGGTGATCGCGCATGGCACGCTCAGCCTCCCGGTCGGCCTCGGTTACTTCCGTCCCATCCGGCTTTTCGATGGAGGCGACCGTACGGAACCGGGGCAGAATTTCGGATTCGGCCGTCTCGGCAAGGTCAAGGGCCAGTGTCAGTTCGGATGATAGATTCGACATGGCAGACAGGTAGACAAATCGGACGATGAACGGTAGAACCCACGGTCCCAACTTCATTGAGGTGGGACTGTTCGTCCCAATTGGGGGAAGAACCCCACAACGGGACGCGCAAGGACAAGCCCCGTTTACTGGGAGGACGATTGAAGCTGTTCGAGCGTCCGGCGCGCAGCTTCCTGTTCAGCTTCCTGTTTGCTCCCTGCCGTGCCCCGTCCGAACGCAGTGTCGTCAATCAGCGCTTCCACGGTAAACGTTTTGTCGTGGCTCGGGCCCTCCTCGTGCACGACCTGGTAGGTCGGCTGAGGCTCCCCAACGGCCTGCATGCGCTCAAGCAGTTGACTTTTATAGTTTTCGTCCTGGGCGGCGATGTCTTCCAGATCGAACGGGTCGAGGGCATGTTCACGGATGAACTGGGCGGCAACGCCGTAGTCGTGATCAAGATACAATGCCCCGGTTAAGGCCTCAAAGGCATCAGCCAGAATATTGGGATTGTTGCGCCCTTCCGTTTCGGCCGCGTTGTCGCTCATGAGGATGTGGTCTCCCAGGTTCATCCGACGGGCGTACTGTGCCAAGGCAGCGCCGCTCACAAGCTTGGCGCGAATGCGCGTGAGGTCTCCCTCGTTCTTTTGGGGAAACCGTTCGAACAGCGTCTCACTCACGATCAAGTCGAGGAGGGCGTCGCCGAGAAATTCCAGACGTTCGTTGGATTCCAGCGGCGAATCGGAGGGACTGCGGAGCAGAGAGCGATGTGTAAGGGCTCGCTGGTAGAGCGCCAGATTATGGGCCGTTTGTCCGATGAGCGTTTCGATTTCCGACCTAGAAATGTCCGTAGAAGTCATATCAGAGGAATCGCAGGCGAATAGTGCCGACAACCAGTGTGCTACGAGCAAGGACGGGTTGCGTTCATAGAGTGAAAAGTAAGAATCAATTCATGTATCATAAGTGTTATGATATATCACCCCTTCTTGTTTAGCAATTTTCGAGTTGTCTATTCAATCCGTTATGGCATTTACGTCGATCAATCCAGCCACCGGGGAGGAAATTGAACAATATACGCTGCATACGGAGACGGATGTCGAGACTCGGCTCCAGCGTGCCGAGGCCGCCGTGTCGACCAATCGGCAGCGGTCGTTCGGTGCCCGGGCCGAACGGCTGATGGCAGTTGCCGATTTGCTGGAGGCGCGCACGGAGGAATACGGGACACTGATGACGCGCGAGATGGGTAAGCCGCTTGCACAGGCGAAGGGGGAAGTCGAAAAGTGCGCCTGGGTGTGTCGATACTATGCTGAGAACGGGGCCAACTTTTTGGCCGATGAGGAGGTCGAAACCGATGCGCGAACGAGTTATGTTGCGTATGAGCCGCTGGGGCCTGTGTTGGCGGTCATGCCCTGGAATTATCCGTTTTGGCAACTCTTTCGGTTCGGAGTCCCTGCGTTGATGGCGGGAAATGCGGTGCTCCTCAAACATGCGCCCAACGTCATCGGCTGTGCGCTGGCTATCGAAGATGTGTTTCAAGAGGCCAGTTTTGCGGAGCATGCGGTCCAGACCCTGCTTATCGACGAGGACACCGTCAGCGACGTCATTGCCGACCGGCGGGTGCGTGCCGTGACGCTCACGGGAAGTGTCGGGGCCGGAAAAGCAGTGGCGCAGCAGGCTGCTGCACAGGTGAAACCGACGGTGTTAGAGTTAGGGGGCTCCGACCCGTTTATCGTCTGTGACGACGCCGACCTCGACGCGGCGGCCGCTGTCGGGTGTACGGCCCGGATGCAAAACACCGGGCAGAGCTGTATCGCCGCAAAGCGGTTTATCGTCGACGCGTCCGTTGCCGATGCGTTTACGGAGCGACTGCTGGACCAGGTGGAGGCACTCGATGTGGGCGATCCGCAGGACGCGGGAACCGACATTGGCCCGATGGCACGGGCGGACCTGCGACACAACGTCCACGATCAGGTCGAGCGCGCCATCGGAGACGGCGCCGTGGTGGCAACGGGCGGACACACACTGAATCGAGATGGATACTTCTACGCGCCTACGGTTCTAACGGACGTAAGGCCAGGCACGGTGGCCTTCGAGGAAGAAATCTTCGGGCCCGTGGCGTCGGTCGTTGTGGCGGAGGATGCCGAACAGGCCGTCGCTTTTGCCAACAACACGCGCTTCGGACTCGGCGGCAGCGTATTTACGGAAGACCGGAACAAAGGAGAACGTATGGCGCGACACCTGGAGGTCGGATGTGCTTTCGTCAACGAAATGACCAAGAGCGACCCCCGGCTGCCGTTTGGGGGCATCAAAGACAGTGGATACGGCCGTGAATTGTCAAAACACGGGATCCGTGAGTTTGTTAACACAAAGACCGTGTGGATTGAATAACGCCCACGGGATCACAATGGAATGTCCCCCGTGAAGGGGTGGGAACGACGGAGAAGAGAAGTGAGGGCCGCAGCGCGAGAAGGAAAGGACGATGTGGCTGCGG
>CAYOWD010000018.1:9609-26552 GCA_964407535.1 uncultured Salinivenus sp.
AGCCAAGAGCCGAGTTGTGTTCGGTAAGGAGAGAAGGAGAGCGGGAGGGAAAATGGCTCCCTCTTTCTCACCCTCCAAGTACGAAAGGCCGGTCGGGATCCGGACAAAGAGGGTCCCGATTTATTTCTTCTTCATTGTGTCTTTGTTTTTGTCAGTCATGCAACTGGTTGTACATTGACATAACCGATAAAGCTCACCCGTAAGAATTGGGCAAGGAGGTTCCGCGGTCCCGATCCGTCGGAAGGCGGTTGCCTGCGAGACCTGTGCATGCAGGAATGCATGTAGGGAGACTGAGGAATCGGTGAAGCAACCCCGTGAAGGGGGGGAACGGCGGAGAAGAGAAGTGAGGGCCGCAGCGCGAGAAGGAAAGGACGATGTGGCTGCGGTCCGCCGTTCCCGCTCGACCCTTGCGGCTCCACCCCTGCCGGCAGCAGGGGGCCCCACAGGAGCCAAGAGCCGAGTTGTGTTCGGTAAGGAGAGAAGGAGAGCGGGAGGGAAAATGACTCCCTCTTTCTCATCCTCGACTACGCAGATCCAATCGAAATTCGGACAGGACTGAACGCGGCATTTGCTCGAATCATCTTTTTTGCATTCTTTCTTGAAATCAAATTCAATAAAAGGCCGTATCTGTTTTCCCTATTTAACAGCGTCGTTGCGTCGATGGCTTGTTTGCATTCGGCGTGCGGGTGGATGTGTTTTCAACTCCCTCGTATCCCCGTTCATTTCTGTTTTTGCATCGGCCTAGTCGATTGGGGCCGGCGTTCCAAGCTGTAGACTGCCCATGTCACACTCGACCGATACCACGCAGCTTCTTCGCGAGAGTCGTCAGGGGCACAAGGAGGCCCTGGATGAATTGATGCCGCGGGTGCACGACGAGTTGCGCGACATTGCGCACCGTCTGTTGCAAAAACGCCCGGCCGGCCACATGCTGACGACGACGGCACTCGTCCACGAGGCCTATCTGAAGCTCATTGATCAATCGCGTGTAGAGTGGGAGGATCGGGCCCATTTCCAGGCCCTGTCGGCCCGTGTCATGCGGCAGATCCTAATCGACTATTTTCGCAAGCAGACGGCCGAGAAGCGGGGAGGGGAAGCCGCTACGATTTCGCTGGAAGAAGGACGGATTCCGGTGGATCAGCGCGGCGAGACGCTTCTTGCGCTCGATGAGGCGCTGACGCGGCTTTCGGATCGGGATCCCCGAAAGGCGCAGATTGTGATGTATCAGTTTTTTGGGGGCATGACGCAGAAGGCCATTGCGGACGTGTTGGACATCTCGACGCGAACCGTCCGGCGGGAATGGCGAAAGGCGCGGGCGTGGCTGGCTCGTGAGATTACGGAGGAGGGTATTGAGGAGTCGGATGAAGAAGAGCCGTCGTCTGACGAACAGGATGAAGAAGCGGCATGAACGAGCTTTCCGATTCAGAATGGGAGGAAGTGGACCGTCTCTTTGATGAGGCACTTGATCGCCCGCCCCAGGAGCGTGCGGCGTTTCTGGAGGAGGCGTGCGGCGGGCGACCGGCGCTTCGGGAAGAGGTTGAGGCGTTGCTTGAGATGGAAGCCGACTCGTCGGCTTTTCTGGAACAGGAGGCGGTGTCGTTTGCAGCGCCGGCCTATGAGCCGGACGAAGGGGAGAGTATTGCGGAAGATCCGCTTGCGGCTCCGGGGCGTCGGGTGGGGGGCTATCAGCTCAAAGAAGAAATCGGACGTGGCGGCATGAGCCGCGTCTTCCGCGCTGTGCGGACTGATGGGAGGTTCGATCAGACGGTGGCCGTTAAGCTGCTACGAATCGGGCTCGATACGGAGGAGGCCCGGCGACGCTTCCGACTTGAACAGCAGGTGCTTGCCAAGCTCCAACATGCCCACATTGCCTCTTTCCTGGATGGGGGGCTCACGGAGGATGATGTGCCGTATCTCGTGATGGAATACGTCGACGGGCAACCGCTCACCACGTATTGCGACGACAACGCGCTCCCCATTTCGGAACGGTTGGATTTGCTGGATGACGTGGGGACGGCCCTCCAGCACGCGCACAAAAACCTGGTGGTGCATCGTGATCTCAAGCCGTCGAACGTGCTTGTTACCGAGGACGGTACCGTCAAGCTGCTCGATTTCGGAATTGCCAAGCTTTTGGATGAGGCCGAGTCGTCGATCACCCTTCCGCAGACCCGGACGGACGTACGGCCGATGACGCCAGCCTACGCGGCCCCGGAGCAGGTGCGGAATGACTCGGTTAGTACGGCGACGGACGTGTATCAGCTCGGTGTGTTGAGCTACGAGGTGCTCACCGGGCGGCGTCCGTTTGAGACGTTCGAGGAGTCGGACACGAAAGACATTGAAACTGCGATTCTTGAAACGGCTCCCAAGCCGCCGTCGGTGGTGGTTACCGATCCGCCGCCTCGGGCTGGACGGGAGGACTGTACGGATCCGGCCACGCCCGAAGCCATCAGTGAGGCCCGAGGGACGACCCCCCGCGAACTGTGTCATCAACTGGAGGGGGATTTGAACCAGATTGTGCAGAAGGCCCTCCGGAAAGAGGAGGACCGCCGCTATGCGTCCGTGGAGGCGTTTCTTGCCGACGTGAATCGGTACCGGGAGGGCATTCCCATTCAGGCGCGCCCCGCGTCGATGGGCTACCGAGTCCGGAAGTTTCTGCAACGCCATCGGTGGGGCGTCGCCATTGGGACGGCCTTCATGGGGCTGGTGTTGACGTTTGGGGTGTTGCTAGTGCAGCAGCGGGAGCGGGCGCAGCAGGAAGCGAAGAAGGCCGAAATTGTCTCCTCCTATCTAGTCGACCTGTTCAATTCGGGGGCCCCGTACGGCGTCCGGGATACGGTGACGGCGCAGACGCTCGTCCAGCGCGGGCTCGATCGTGTCGAACGGCTCCGCGACCGGCCCATCGTGCAGGCGGAGATGCTCGACGCGCTCGGCCAGGCCAGTCAGGGGATTGGGGAGTGGGAACAGGCCGATTCGCTTCTCACGGCGGCCCTTCTGCTGCGGCGACAGCATCTTAAGGCGCCGCACTCCGACCTAGTGGAGAGTCTTGTGCATGTGGCCGATACGCGGTGGATCGGACGCCGATACTGGGAGGCGCGGCCCCTGTACGAGGAGGCCCTCTCAATGAACCGGGATCTGTCCACCAGTCGACCTCAGCAGCAGGCTGACATTCTCGAAGGGCTCGCCCAGACGATGTCCCGGCAAGGAACGCCCGACTCGGCGGAGGTGCTCATGCGCCAGGCCATCGATCTGAGACGTCAGAACCGGGACGACGGGAATGATCAGTACCATGGATTGCCGCTCGATCAGATGGAACTGGCCCGGATCGTGCAGGAACAGGGCAAGCACGGCGAGGCCGAGGAGCTCTACCGGGCGGCCCTCTGGAAGATGGAAGAGAAAGCCGGGTACACGTCGGCGGAGCAGGTGGTGGCCTACAACAACTTCGGCGATCTGCTGCACAAGAAAGGAGAAAGTGCGGCAGCGGCCACCTACTACCGAAAAGCGCTGCGGATCACCGTGGAAAACATGGGCGAGGGGCATCCTCGGGCGCGCCGGTCCCGCGCGGATCTATACCAGACGCTCATCGAGCGGGGACAGTATGAGGATGCCCTTTCCGTAGCGCAGTCCAATCTGGATGTGATGCGCCGGCTGTATGGGACGTCGCATCCGGCGGTGCCGAAGGCTTATCAACAGGTAGGGCATCTGCTCGACAACATCGGCGCATCTGCCGAGGCGGAGCCGCTGTTATGGCAGTCTGTGCGGCTGCACGAACAGATCCGAGGTGAGGATCACATCTGGACGCACAATGCGCGCCTGTATCACGCCCTCTGCTTGGTTGAACGCGGCCAACTGGAAAAGGCGGAAAAGAGATTCGAACGGGGAGAGACGGTGGTTCAGAGTACGCCGGCCGACTCGACAACCGTTGACTTGCATCGTATGAAGGCGGTACTGCACGTAGGGAAGGGACGTCTCTATGCGGAGTGGAACCAATGGGAAGCGGCGGTGCGGCACCTGAAGCGCGGCTATCGCTACCGGCGGCAGCAGGTTGGGTTGCGGGCCCCACTCTGTCAGCGGGCTCTTCGGGCCCTGGCCGAGGTGCATGAGGCGGCGGGGCGCCCGCGCAAGGCGTCCACGTACCGGGATTCGCTGATGACGCGACAGGGCGAAGAGACCTCCACGAAGGCCGATCGCATTCTAGAATCCGTGGCAGGGAGCTGATGTCTGTGTGAGCCTGAGCACCTCGGAAAAGCGCGAGGACGAAACTGGTGTTCAACCTGAGCGTCGTCGGGATTTACTGGTCAAGACCCCCGGTCCATCTTGACTCCCTGGAGTTGGTAGCGGGCCGCAGGCGCTCATGAGCAATCAGGACTGTAACGTATCGGGGCTATCGTAGCAGGGTGGTTGCATTCGTGTAACGAAGTGAGTATCCCTGCTCGGCCGGAGAATATCTCCGAAGGGAACGGCGTTCAACATATCTGAGGGTACCATACCACGCCCAACGCTGATTCTCTGCCCTAACATACGTTGTCTATGTCTCGTCATACTGCGAATCCGTCTCATTCGGACTATCCTCACGTGGTCATCCTGGGTGCTGGGTTTGGGGGACTGGAGGCGGCCAAGAAGCTTCGGGGGGCGCCGGTCCGCGTGACGCTGGTTGATCGCAACAACTACCACAAGTTTCAGCCCTTGCTCTATGAGGTGGCGATGGCAGGGCTGGAACCGGATGACATCGCCCATAATGTGCGCAACATTTTTCAGGGCGACGAAACGGTGCGGTTTCGGCTTGGTACGGCGACGAGCATCGACAAGGAGGAGCAACTCGTGCACGTGAAGGGGGGAGCGCCCATTCCCTACGATTATCTGATCACGGCAGCGGGCGCCGTCAGCAACGACTTCGGTATTCCGGGCGTGCGGGAGCACGGGTACCCGCTGAAAAATGTCCCCGACGCCGTCAACCTGCGAAATCACGTCCTCCGGCAGTTTGAGCGGTATGATCGCGCGCAACGACAAGCGGCGGAGGGCACGCTGACCTTCGTCGTCGTCGGGGGAGGACCCACCGGTGTCGAGATGGCCGGGGCGCTCGTGGAACTATTTGACACCCTCAACGATGATTTTGCGTCGTTTGAGCCGCGGGCGCAGGCGCGATGCGTGCTGCTGGAGATGCAAGAGGATCTGTTGCCGCCGTACCAGCAGTCGCTCCGCACGTATACCCGAGCGGTGCTGGAAGAACGGGGGGTCGAGGTGCAGACCGAGACGGCCGTCGACCGCGTCGAGGCCGACGCGGTGCATCTGAGCGACGGCTCCGTCCTTCCGAGCCAGACCCTCATTTGGGCGGCGGGAGTGAAGGCCAGTCCCGTGGCCGACATGCTTGGCGTCGAGCAGCTCCGGGACGGGCGGGTGATTGTGAACGAAGACCTGAGCGTGCCCACCCACCCGGAGATCTACGCGATTGGGGACATGGCGGCCATCAGTGGGGAGGAGGGCTACGAGCCGCAACTGGCCCAGGTAGCGATCCAGAGTGGGCGGCATGCCGCCGAGCAGATCCGGTACCGCGCGGCGGGCGGAGAGCCGGAGCCCTTCTCGTACAGCAACTACGGGAAGATGGCCACGATTGGGCGAAACGCCGCGGTGGCTGAGCTGCCGGGGGGCGTGACCTTCAAGGGCATGATTGCCTGGCTGATGTGGGTGGTGATCCACATTGCCAAGCTCGTCGGCTTTCGCAACCGGCTCAGTGCCTTCGTGAACTGGACCTACAACTACTTTACGTATAGTCGAAGCGCACGTCTTATCCTGGACGTGGTGCCCCTTTCCGACGACATGCCGGTGCAGGCGGAGGGGACTGAGGCAGTGGAGCACGAGCGGCCCCCGGCAGAGGCAGACGTGGGATAGCAGGGGGGCTGTTTGCTGAAGCCTATTCGGAGGCGGCCCGAGCGATGCGGGCGGCGACGGTCGCATTGCGGCGCAGGAGGGCCCGGTTTGTGGCGACGACCTGGGGGCCTTTGAGGACGCGGAGCCGTTCGAGGAGAAAGGGTGTTACCGCAGCGGCCCGAAGCGACTGCGCCGCAGCCTCTTCGAGGGTGCGCTCAATGATGGGCTCCAGATCGGATCGGGGCAGCGCGGCGTCCGCAGGCGGCGGAACGGCGACCAGGAGGGCGCTCTCACAGTCGAGCCGAGCATGGGCACGCATGAGATTCGCCACGGCCTCCGGGGTGTCACAGCGCACGTCTACCGGCAGGTCGCTTGAGGGACTGTAGAAGGCGGGCATCACGTCGGTGCCGTAGCCGATGACCGTCACGCCGTAAGATTCAAGCACCTCTCGGGTGGCGGCGAGGTCGAGGATGATCTTTGGGCCGGAGCAGACCACCGTCATCGGAAGGCGGCGTAGGGCCTCCAGATCGGCACTTACGTCCCAGGCCGGTTTGTCGGGAGGCGTACGGTGTACGCCGCCGATGCCGCCGGTGGCGAGCACCTCGATGCCGGCCCGGTGGGCGAGGTGCATGGTACCGGCAACGGTCGTCGCGCCATCCAGGCCCTGTGCGGCGACGACGGGCAGATCACGCAGGCTTACTTTCTGCACGTCGTCTGCGGTCGCGAGGTGACGGATTTGCGCCTCCGTGAGGCCCACCTCCACGTCGCCGTTGAGGAGCCCGATGGTGCGGGGCGCCCCGCCCTCCCGGTCGACAATCCGCTCCAGTGCGAGGGCGGTCTCGACGTTCTCGGGGTGGGGCAGTCCGTGGGCAATCACCGTCGATTCGAGCGCAACGAATGGAGGCATGGCAGATTGGAGGGCGGGGACAACGAAGCAACGGCCGGGGTAGACAACCCGTGTAGGCTACAGGGGATGCGTTGAGGAGTTCGGCACGTGGCGGCTCTCATATCAACTCCGTAGCTGTACGAACGGCAGCCTCGTTGGGGGTGAACTGGTTCGCCTGATACCGAAGCCGATTGAAGGATTCGGGTATGAAAGTTCGGGGGGGTAGGTATTGCAGCGTCAACCGTCATTACACAGACGGTTCGGTACCGGAGAGGGCAGACGTAAACGACGAGAGCGAAGACGAAGCGACCGATGCTACACGTGCGTGCAGTGTGTATCCCGCAACACGAACCGGCCGTCGATTCGCACTGAGGACGGATTCTCTCCTCCGTCCGTATGCAGAACCAGCGTTGACACTACCGTAAATCCCTGTCCGCCAGTTGGGTCTGAAAAGAACGATGGGGGGCTGTTCGCTTGCGGCAACCGCCCGGGCGTACGTTGCTGTGGGGAAACCCGTGAGCCGTTCTACGTAAGATGGGAGCTCCTACACGTTTTCCATTTGGTTGGGGAGACATTGTAGTATGGATACACGCCTTTCCGGCGTTCAATTTGGGCTTCTGCTGGTTTGCTGGGGCGTCCTGCTTGCAGGGTGCCACGGAAAAGGGCGGCCGCCCGAGGTTGAGCAGGGCAAGTTTACGGCCCGGGTTCAGGGGACGCTCGACGACACCATTACGGGGGCGGCGCGCTACAGAGCGACGGGCGATACGCTTCAGGCCTTTGAACTTGGTCGGCGTGAGGGAGCGGGGATGTCGGTTGAGCTGGAGCCGCGTTCGAAGGGATTGTACACCTACGAGGTAGTGGAGGCGGAGGTATTTGGCACCCGCCGACCGGAACAGGGGCCGGGCGTGATGTCCTTTCTTACGATCGGAAATGGACGTTTCACCGCAGTCGACGGCGCGCTGACGATTACGTACGTGAACGATGAGCAGGTGGGAGCCGAATTTTCGTTTTTCATGGAAGGAGAGTTTGACGGAGCACCGGTCGATGGGCCGTCGGTGGACGTGACCGGGGCGTTCAATGCATTCCCTGAGCAGTAAAGGGGGCATGCTCGCTCAGCCGGGGTGCCAGGGAGCATAAGGCGGCGTCTCGGGGCGCTTCTTCGACTGGCAGCGCTTCAAATGCTGCTTATGGCCGGAGCACCGTTCGAAGCAGCCCAAAATCAGTCCGATAGTCCGCTGGGGGATCTCTTTTGTTGGGTCAGCATTAAAAGTATAGTGTGGGTCTTGACAAATCCCCCGCCGACTCGTACCGTAGTTCCACTATGAAATGCAATCTCCTCTATATTGCCCGGACGGCCCGACGACGACCCGGCGTGCGACGGCCCCGACCGTCTCGTTTTTGGTCCGGTAGAACCGGCGTCCGCGGCGACACGTGACTTGTCCACGTTCGGCGTGCACTCCTGCCTTGCAACGGCGCTGGTTCTTTGAGCCAGCGCCTTTTCTATTGACTCCACTGTTTTTCGATAATTGCCCGAGTCCAATGGCTCTTGTTCTCGCCTTTAGCGGCGGCCTCGACACGTCCTTCTGCGTTCCGTACCTGCAGGAAAACTACGACGATGCGGTCCATACCGTAACGGTCGACACCGGAGGCGTAACCGAGGCGGACCGATCCGATATTGCCGATCGTGCCAACGAACTCGGCGCGACGGAGCACCACTTTGTCGATGCGCGGGAGGAGTTGTACGAAGCGCATCTGAGCTACCTTATCAAAGGCAACGTGCTGCGCGGCGGCGTGTATCCGCTGTGCGTGGGGCCGGAGCGCATTGTGCAGGCGCGGGGGGTGGCCGACCTCGCCAATGAGTTGGGGGCGACGACCGTTGCGCACGGCTCCACCGGGGCCGGAAACGATCAGGTGCGGTTCGATGTGGCGCTGCAGATGGTAGGCGAGGACCTGGAGATTCTGGCGCCGATTCGCCGCCTCGGGTTGAGTCGGGACGAGTCGACCGCGTTTCTTGAGGAACGTGGCTTCTCAGTCCCGGCCGACACCACCGAATATTCGATCAACCGCGGGCTTTGGGGCACGACCATTGGCGGAAAGGAAACCCTCGACAGCAAGCAGCCACTGCCGGAGGCGGCATACCCGGATACGGTGGCGCCTTCAGAGGCGCCGGACGAGCCGCGCGAGTTGACGCTCACGTTTGAGGAAGGGTTGCCGACGGCCATTGACGGCGAGGCCATGGAGGGCGTGGCGCTCGTCGAGGCCCTCAATCGGATTGGCGGCGAACACGGCGTGGGACGCGACATTCACGTCGGCGACACCATTTTAGGCATCAAGGGACGAATTGGCTTTGAAGCCCCGGCCGCACAGATTCTGATTACGGCACATCGGGAGCTGGAAAAGGTAGTGCTTTCGAAGTGGCAGCAGGTACAAAAAGAGGAGCTCGGTTCCTTCTACGGGCGCCTTCTGCATGAGGGCCAATACTTCGATCCGGTGATGCGCGACGTGGAGGCGTTCCTCGACCACAGTCAGGATGTGGCGGCGGGGGAGGTCACCGTCAAGCTGTTCAAGGGATCCATTCGCGTGCAGGGCGTGGACAGCCCGCACTCAATGTTTGATGCCGGGACCGCCACCTACGGCGAGGAGAATGCGCTTTGGGACGGGCGGGACGCGGAAGGCTTTACGACCCTTGCGGCCGTGCCCTCCCTGCTGGCCCAGAAGGCCCGCTCGGAGGTCGACGTCCCGGACGACGATCCCGAGCGCGCGGCGGCCTAACTGTTTTGACGATTTGCTATTTCCGCTTAGATCCTCATTCGCCATGACTGACGACGCATTCTTCTCGACGGGGGAGGTCGACAAAATTGCATCGAGCACGGCGCACTGCGACATCGAGTCGCCGGTGACCGTGTCGCCCTACGTGGTGGCTCAGCACGGCTACGTGGTGGCGGTGCGTGCCCTCAACGAAAAGGAGCAGTACGACGAGGTGGAGTGCCAGGACGGTGTCTTCCGCCACATTAAGGAGGGCGACGTGCTCGTGTGTACGCTCGGGGGCCGTCAGGCGCTCAAGGGGTACAGCGGCCGGGTGCCCCGCCACATTAGCGCCGGCGATACGCTCAACATTCTCAATCTGGGCGGGCTCGTCGGCGAGTGCACGTCCGGACATCCCAACCTGGGACCGGCCTTGCCGGTTGAGGTTATTGGGGCCGTCATGGTCCGGCGCAACGACCATTGGGTGCATGCTCGGATCCAGGAGGATGCGCTCGAAATGGTGCATCGACTGGAGGATTCGGTGCCCATCGTGAACGTGAGCGGCACGGCCATGGACACCGGCAAGACGAAGGCCGCCAGCATCATTGTGGAGGGACTGTCGGACATGGGGCTGAATGTGGGCGCGGCCAAGCTGACGGGGGCGTCCCTGATGCGCGATGTGCGTCGCATGCAAGAGCACGGCGCAACGGCGGTGTCGACCTTTACGGATGCGGGCATTGCCTGTACCGTCGAAGATGCCATCACGCCGATTGCGAAGGGGGTCATCAAGCACCTCAACGAAACGGAAGATCTCGACGTGATCGTAGCCGAGATGGGCGACGGCTTTGTGGGGTATTACGGCGTCGACGATCTGCTCACCGATATGGAACTGCAATCGTTTATCGAGGCCCACGTCGTAGCGGCAGCCGACTTGTCCGGGTCCTGGGCGGCCGAGGAGCTCTTCCGCGAACGCTATAAGGCACCGATCACTACAATTACCGGGCCGGTAACCGACAACGACGTGGGGCGGCGGTACATCAAGCAACGGCTTGGGACCATGGCGCTCAATGCGCTTCAGCAGAGCACCGAGCTCGTCGATCAGGTGGTACAGGTCCTCCCGGACTCGGCCTTTCCCGAGGAGGTGGACCGCAACGTGTTCGATGAGCCCGAGCCGTCGTCCTCGAATGAGGAACCGGCCCACGCGGCCTAATCTGTTCTGCGTTCGTCTTTCTGATTTTCTCGACCCGATCCTGCCATGAGTGTCTCCCCCTCTTCGTCGAACGGAACGGTGGCCGATGCTGCCACGGATGCAATCCGCATCGGCATTTTGCACGGCGCCAGCTACGTGGGCGGCGAACTCATCCGGTTGGTGGCGGGGCACCCCGCGGCGTCGCTCGCAGCCGTCACGAGTCGCACGTTTGCGGACCAACCGCTGGCGGAGCCCCATCCCACGCTTCGCGGCCAGGTCGACCAGTCGTTTGTGGCGCCGGCGGATCTGCCGATCGACGCGCTCGACGCCGTGTTCGTGGCGGGGGAGCACGGCCAGAGCATGCATCTCGTGCCGGAGCTGCTTGAGGCGGGCTTCGAGGGGCCGATCGTGGACCTGAGCGCCGACTTTCGGTTTGAGGACGCGTCGGTGTATCCGGAGTGGTTCGATGTGGAGCACCCGGCGCCGCACCTGCTCGACGAGGCGGCCTACGGGCTGCCGGAGTGGAACGACGGCATGCGGTCGGCCCAGCTCATTGCCAACCCGGGCTGCTACGCGACCGGCATCACGCTGGCACTGGCCCCGCTGGCCGCGCAGGACGTGCCGTTCGCCACGCACGTGACGGCGCTCACCGGGGCCTCCGGATCGGGCGCCAAACCCTCTACCGCCACGCACTTCCCGCGCCGCGACGGCAACGTGCGCCCCTACAAAGTGCTGGCGCACCAGCACGGCCCGGAGATTCTGCAGACGGTGGGCTCGCACGTGGACCTCAACTTTGTGCCGGCCTCCGGCCCGTGGACGCGCGGCATCTGGGGCACGGCCCAGGTTGAATGGCCCGACGACGGGCCCGCGACGGACGTGGACGAGTGGTTCGAGGAGGCCTACGGGGACGCCCCGTTCGTGCGCGTCTCCTCGGGGTCGCTGCCGTCGATGCAGCCCACGGCACACACGCCGTTCTGCGACGTCGGCTGGCAGGTGCAAGGCGACACCCTCGTCGTGGGGGTTGCCCTCGACAATCTCCTGAAGGGCGCTGCCAGTCAGGCCGTGCAGAACCTGAACCTGGCGCTCGGGCTTTCGGAAACCGCCGGGTTGCTTCCGGAGACCGCCTCGACCGAGCGTACCGCTGCCTGACGCGTATTCCGCGGGGAGGCGCTGGAGGCCTGGACGCCTTGGAAGCATGGAGGCTACGGACGCATGGAAGCACGGCGTGTATGCGTCCACGCATTCATGCGTCCATGCGCTGAGGGGACATGCGTAGAGCACTCGGGAGCGTTTTTCGATACAGTTCTTACCTACGAATCTGCCAACGTCATGACTACGGACGAAATCGTCGACCTGGAAGACCGGCTGGAGATCCCCACCTACAGCAAGATGCCGATGGCGCTGGAGGAGGGGGACGGCGCCTACGTGTGGGATGCCGACGGAAACAAGTACCTCGACTTCTACGGCGGGCACTGCGTGGCCCTGCTCGGGCACAGCCCGGCGCCGGTGGTAGAAGTCATCAAGGAGCAGGCGGAGAAGCTGCTGTTCTACTCAAACGTGGCGCACAACTCGACCCGCGCGCAGGCGGCGAAGCGGCTCACCGACCTCGCGCCCGACGGGCTCGGCAACGTCTTTTTTGCGAACTCCGGCTCGGAGGCCAACGAAACGTCCCTGAAGCTGGCCCGAAAGTACACCGGGCGCTCCGACGTGGTGGCCCTCAAGGAGGGGTGGCATGGTCGTACGCTCGGCAGTCTCGCCACGACCGACGACGAGAAGATTCGTGCCCCCTACGCCGATGTGCTGCCGGAGACGACGTGGCTTCCGGTGGGCGACCTGGATGCTGCGGAGGAGGTGCTCGCGGAAGAGGAAACGGCGGCCGTGCTTTTGGAACCGATCCAGAGCATCGCCGGCATGAAGGAGATTCCGGCCGACTACGTGCAGGGCCTGCGCGACCTCTGCGACGAGTACGGCACGCTCCTCGCCTTCGACGAGGTGCAGACCGGCGTCGGGCGTACCGGCACGTTCTCCATGGCGGAGCACCTTGGCGCCACGCCGGATCTCATTTCGCTGGCCAAGAGCCTGGGCACGGGCGTCCCGGTCAGTGCGGTGCTCGTGGACGACGCGGTGGCGGCGACTGTGGAATCCGGGGATCAGGGCTCGACCTACGGCGGCGGCATGCTCGCAATGGCAGCCGTGAAGGCCACGCTGGAGACGCTGGTGGAGGAAAACCTGATGGATCGGGCCACCGAAATTCACGAGCGCGTGGTGGAGAAGGTGGGACCGGTCGTCGAAGAGGTGCGGGGACGCGGTTGTCTGATGGGGATCAAGCTCGACCGTCCGGCGGGGGACGTGAAAGATGCGCTCCGCGACCACGGTGTCTTGGTCGGCGGGTCCTCCGATCCGAACGTTCTGCGCATCATGCCGCCGCTCGTGGTGAGCGACGACGACGTGGATCAGTTTGCCGATGCCCTCCACGCCGTTCTTGAAGAGACGGAAGCCCCGGCGGAAGCGGCTTAGCGGTTTGTAGGTGGGGCAGTTTGATTGTGTGTAGGTGTTAACCTCCTACATTCTTATGCACTTACACACGTACCAACGATGCTTGCGACGTGAGGGGCAGTCTGGAGGAATAGATTGAGACAAATAGACAGGGGGAGGCTTTTCGATCTCGCTGTATTAGTTGAACGACTTTCTGCGACTATGGCCACCGACTCTGCCACGGATCTCCGGCATGTACTGCACGCCGCTGAGCTTGAGGATACCGTCTGGCGACGGGTCCTCGGCGCGGCGATCGATTACAAGCAGACCGACGCCCGCACCGACGCGGCGGCGGGCAAGACGATTGGACTCCTCTTCTTCAACCCCTCGCTCCGCACGCGGACCTCGATGGAGGTGGCCGCCGCGCACCTCGGCGCCGACAGCACGACGCTCACGCCGGGCGAGGGCACCTGGAACCTGGCGTGGGAGGATGGGGCCGTTATGGACGGCGACGCCGCGGAGCACGTGCGGGAAGCCATCGGCGTGCTCTCGCGCTACCACGATGCCCTCGGGGTGCGGGTGTTTGCCTCTGGATCCGACTACGAGGCCGACAAGCGCGACGATCTGATTCGCCGGGTGGCAGACGTGGCCGATGTCCCCGTCATCAACCTGGAGTCGGCCTGGGCGCACCCCTGTCAGGCGGTGTCCGACGCCTCGCTGCTTACCGAGCGGTTCGACGGTGATCCCGCCGGCAAGGACTTTGTGCTGAGCTGGACGTATCACCCGAAGGCGCTGCCGATGGCCGTTCCCAACTCGACGGCGAAGATGGCCGCCCGCTGCGGGATGAATGTGACGGTCGCCCGGCCCGAGACGCACGCGCTGGACGACGACGTGATGGACGCGGCGCAGTCGCTGGCCGACCCGCACGGGGCGGAGGTGACGGCGACCGATGATCTGGATGCGGCCGTGGACGGGGCGGACGTCGTCTACGCCAAGTCGTGGGGCGGTCCGCTCGTGTACACCGACCCTGAGAAGGAGGAAGAGGTGCGCACGCAGAGCACGGACTGGCGCATCACGGCGGATCGGATGGACGCTACGAACGACGGGGCGTTTATGCACTGCCTGCCGGTACGGCGCAACGTGGTGGTCGACGATGCGGTGATGGACGGCCCGCACGCCGCGCACCTCGACCAGGCGGGCTACCGTCTCCACGCGCAAAAGGCCCTGCTCGATTACGTATGGTCGCTCGACTGACTGCGTGGTTGCGTGAGTGCGTGTGTGCGTGACCGGCCGACATCGCGATTGTGCGCACATACGCACACCCCCACAGATGCCCATACAGAAATGAGATTCGACGCACATTGATGTCCGACGGTGACTTATGGCGAACGAAGAAAATAGTCCTGTCGTGGTGAAGATCGGCGGTTCCTTGATCGAGGATTCGGATGCGATGGCCGCATTGTGGCCGGCCCTCCGCTCCCTCCGCGAGCAGGCGCCGGTGGTGCTGGTGCACGGCGGCGGCAAACAGATGAGCGACATGGCCGATCGCCTCGACCACACGCCGCGTCGCGTGCAGGGGCGTCGGGTGACGACCGACCTCGACCTGGAGATTGCGCAGTGGACGATGAGCGGGGCGCTCAACACGCAGCTCGTGGCGCAGGCGAAGGCGCACGACCTCACGGCAGTGGGGCTGTCGGGGGCCGATGCCGGGCTCCTCACCGTGACGAAACGGCCGCCCTGGACCATCGACGGGGAGACCGTCGATTTTGGGTGGGTGGGAGACGTGGAAGAGGTGGATCCGACGCTGTTGAAAAGCCTCTTGGACGACGGGGCCCTTCCGATCGTGGCGCCGCTCGGGATTGATGAGGAGGGGCAGCTCTACAACGTGAATGCCGACACGGTCGCCTCCGTCCTGGCCCAGGCCCTGCAGGCATGGCAACTCGTCTTCGTGACCGGCACCGGCGGCGTGCGTCGAGATGCCGAGGACGCTTCCTCCCACCTCGACACCTGCGACACGGAGACCTTTGAGGCGGGGGTCGAAGACGGATGGATTGCGGGCGGCATGCACGTGAAAATTGAAACGGCCCTCGATGCCCTCCGCAACGGGGTGCAGCACGCTGCCATCTGCGCCCCCGGCGATGTGCACTCTCAGGAGCGGACGACGGAGGTTGTCATTTGACGCGTTAAAGCGGTGGGCGGTATCGTTGGTACGCTGCTCAGCGATTCCGAGGATGCGCCCACACTCACACACGCCCATACTCACATACTCGGATACGCATGTCTACCGTCCAGGCCACCGATGTCATCGGTCTACTCAAAGAGATGGTCCGATTTCCCTCCCTCAGCGGCGAGGAAGCGGAGATTGCCGACTTCGTGGAGCAGCACGTGCAGCGCGACGGCGTGACGGTGCAACGGCACGAGGACAACGTGGTGTTTTCGGTGGGGGAGGGCGACAACACCCTTCTTTTCAACACGCACCTCGACGTGGTGCCGCCGTCCAGCGATCATCCGTACGATCCGTACGACCCGGTCGAACAAGACGGCGAGCTCTACGGGCGGGGCAGCGTCGACGCCAAGGCCAGCGGGGCGGCCATGACGACCGCCCTTCTGTCTCTGGCGGCGGACAACTGGACGCCCGACGACGGACGGCTCATGGTAGCCCTCACCACCAACGAAGAGTCCGGGGGGCAGGACAACGGGTTGCAGGCCACGCGGCCGAAACTGCCCTCCCTGGACGCGGCGGTCGTGGGAGAGCCGACGTCACTCCAGCCCTGCGTGGCCCAGAAGGGGCTGCTGATTCTGAAGCTTCACGCCCACGGCAAAACTGCGCACGCGGGCCGTTCCCATCTTGGCAGCAACGCCATTACGAAGGCCGCAGACGCCATTCAGCAGGTGGAGGCATTGTCGCTCGACCGGGACGATCCCTATCTTGGCACCCCGAACGTTACGATCACCCTGATCGAGGGCGGGTCCGCCAACAACGTTGTGCCGGAGCACTGCGTGTTTACCGTTGACGTACGTACGACGCCCGCCTACACGCACGACGAGATCATCGCGCAATTCGAAGAAGAGGTCGACGCCGAAGTCGAGGTCTACAGCAAACGCCTCGTTCCCTGCGCGACTCCGGACGACGCCCGCATCGCGACGGCGGCCCAAACGGCGATTCCCGATGCCGAGCCCTTCGGGTCGCCCACCTGCTCCGACTGGGTTTTTCTGCACGACGTGCCCGCCGTCAAGCTCGGCCCCGGCCCGAGCGAGCGGTCTCACACCCCGGAGGAGCGCATCGAGGTCGACGAGGTGCGGCGGGCCGTGACCGTGTACCGTGACCTAATCCAAGCATACTACGCCAACTGATCATTCAGGTATGGGCGTGTGTGGGTATGTGCGTGAGGCCCATCTGCTTACTGCAGTGTCAACACTGATTGTGCCTACCACAAGCGTTCGGAGGCAGCATCCATCGACGTAATTCGTATTGCGTGAGACTGCCTGCGCAATGCGTAGGCTGCCTGCGCTTTGCGGAGAATGCCCACATCGGAGGTCACGAATCTCGTCTTCCGCCTTGACATTTATCCTGAAGCGGGCGGCTCGTCTGTGTGTAGAGTGAGGTTTGACGCTACAATACCCACATCCTCCCACACCCCGATTCGGAACCAGTTCCGATTAGTCGGGACACTGCTCACATCTGACACACTCGTGTGTCAGGCGAACTAGTTCGCCACCAACGGAGCTGCCGAACTAAGTAGGACAGCGAAAGAACATTACGAGGTCGCAGCGATGTAGGAAGCG
>CAYOWD010000019.1:0-26423 GCA_964407535.1 uncultured Salinivenus sp.
CGTTCGACGACTGCGACATGTTGACGTCGTCGTTCGGGTGGACGGCCTTGCTGCCCCGCTCCGCCCCGGCGAGCACGGAGGCCCGATTGGCGATAACCTCGTTGGCGTTCATGTTGGTCGAGGTCCCGCTTCCGGTCTGGAAGATGTCGACCACGAACTGGTCGTCGTGCGTGCCGTCGATGACCTCCTGGGCAGCGTCCACAATGACCGCGGCCGTGTCGGCGTCGAGCAGGCCGAGGTCCCGATTGGCCTTCGCGGCAGCCTGTTTGACGTGACCAAGGGCTTCGATGAATCGACGGGCAAATCGGAGGTCGCTCACCGGAAAGTTGTCCTTCGCGCGCTGGGTCTGCGCGCCATAAAGCGCATCGGCGGGCACTTCCACCTCGCCCAGCGAGTCGCGTTCCGTTCGGGTGTCGGAGGCCATGGCAAAACGTTGGCGGTTGAGGAGACAAATGGATGATCGTCTCAACGTCGACGATGCGGCGGCAAACGTCAATGCCGAGGCGTTCGTATGCTAAAAATTCGCTCCACGCGCTGACGACTCGGCGTTCATACTGAGTCCGTGCACGGGGCGTTAGCTAGGCGGCTCCGTTGTGGTATGATACCGAATCCGGTTGAAGGATTCGGGTTTGTGGGTATGTAAGTAGCCTGTCCCGACCCCTGTCGGGATGAAGGGATGTACTTGATGCCCATTCGTTTGCGCTTGCATCGATGCTTCTGCAAGCCCGAACTTTGTAGGCGGATTTGCTATGACAATGCGTGTATGTCCAGGGACGATGCGATTGCTGCGGGGCAGGAGAAGAAAAACGCGATTTTTAGGGAGGGCATCGAACGAACTTGAGGCCACTGCTTCCGTAGGGGCGACCGGCAGAGTCTCTTTCTCTCCCCCCCGGCACAGTTTTCCACGGCACAGTTTTCCAATCGACGCTACGGCACGATGGAGGTCATTCGCACGATTGACGACATGCAGGCCCATGCCGACGATGCACGAGCACAGGGGCGGACCCTGGCGCTTGTGCCCACGCTCGGGGCTCTGCACGAAGGGCATCTGGCGTTGGTCCGCACGGCCCTGGAGGAGGCCGATCACGTGACCGTTTCTGTATTCGTCAATCCCACCCAGTTTGGGCCCAATGAGGACTACGATGCGTACCCGCGAGACCTGGAGGGCGACAAGGAGAAGCTGAAGGCCCTGGGCGTGGACACCCTGTTTGCGCCGACGGTGGAGGAGATGTACCCGTTTGTTGACGATGAGGCGCTGCCGGGACCGATCGCGTGGGTGGAGGTGGACCGCCTCGACGACCATCTGTGCGGGGCGTACCGGGACGGCCACTTCCGCGGCGTGACGACGGTCGTCACGAAGCTGTTTCACGCCTGCAAGCCTGACGTGGCGGTATTCGGAAAAAAGGACGCCCAGCAGTACGTCATTATTCAGCATCTGGTCGAGGACCTGCTCCTGGATCTCGACATTGTGGGGGTGCCCACGGTGCGAGAGGCCGACGGCCTTGCACAGTCCTCCCGCAACGCGTATCTCGACGACGACGAGCGCGAACAGGCCACGGTGCTCTATGAGGCCGTGTCGGCGGCGCAGGCGGCCATTGAAGGGGGGGAACAGGAGGCAGAGGCGGTTGTTGGAGCGATGAACGAAAAATTGTCGGCGGCACCCGACGCGGAGGTCGAATACGCCGAGGTCGTTGATGCGCATACGCTCCAACCCGTCGACCACTTTGCGCCGGGACAGGAGATCCTGGCGGCCGTGGCGGTGTACTTCGGAGAGACCCGCCTCATTGACAATGCCTTTGTGCAGGTCCCCACGGCATAAGCGACGGAGATCTGACTCGCCCACGATCGACTAAATCCGACCCGCTGGTCTCAGGATGAACATTTCGATGTTCAAAGCGAAGCTCCACCGCCTTCGTGTTACCCAGGCCGACCTTTACTACGAGGGCTCGATCACGATCGATGAGGAGCTGCTCGATACGGCCGGCATTCTGCCCTACGAGAAGGTGCAGGTTGTGAACGTCAACAACGGCAACCGGCTTGAAACCTACACCATTCCGGGGGAGGCGGGCGAGCGCACCGTCTGTTTGAACGGCCCCGCGGCGCGACTGGCGGCGACCGGGGATCAGGTGATCGTCATCTCGTACGCGGAGCTGACCCCGAGCGAGGCCCGGCAGCACCATCCGCGCGTTGTGCTCGTAGATGAGGACAACAACGTCACTGAGACGCGGACGCTGGATGTGAGCCCCGGCGACTCTGAACTCAAGCAGGAAGACGACGACCTGGAAGACGTGCTTATAGCTTGACGGTTCGGGCGCCCCCCTCCCGTCAGGAGGGACACGTCCAAGGCAGCCTCAGCTTCCCGAGATTGGTTCCGAGGATTCGGAACTGGGGAGGGAACACGTTGCGCTGGATGCCCCTTGTCTGAGTAGAATCGTTCTACCAAGCCACGAACGATCGAAACCCAGACGTTGAAAGTTCCGGCGACTGAAGATCTAGATGGCTTTCTTGTGTGTTACGACACATACACTATGAGCTGCAACCACAGGTACGATTGATGGGACAGACGCTTCGCGAACACATTAAGCAGACTGTTCCCTTTGAGGATGAGGCCCAGGAGGCTATGCTCAACCTCTTCGTGGCGGCCGTTCACGTACGGCGGCGTGTGGAGGAGGCCTGTCAGGAGCACGACCTCCAGTTCAGTCACTACAATGTACTGCGCATTCTCCGGGGGGTGCATCCAGAGGGACATCCTCGCCGTGAGATTATTGAGCGGATGCTCGACCCCTCGCCGGACGTCACCCGCCTTATCGACAAGCTCGTGGACCGCGGACTCGTCCGCCGGTCGCGCGGTGAGGAAGATCGCCGGATGATGATCCACACCATTACCGATGACGGGCTTGCCCTGCTCGATGAACTAGATCCGAAGATCCGAGAGGTCCAAGACTGGTTCGACGCCCGCGTGGCCGACCGCGACCTCCGGCACCTCTCCCGAATCTGTGAAGGCATCTACGGCGACATGGACGACGAATAACTTTTTTTGTGAATACGTGTGTTGAGACATATAATGTTGCAACACTGCAACGAGTGGAGCGTACAGGCCTACTACATAGCGAGACGTTCTCGCTTCGAATTCTTTACCACCAGCCCAGCCCCCAACTATGAGCGACATTGATGCCCGCGATCAAGAACTGAACGACATGATCCTCCAAGGCAAGATTCTAGAGGCGTTTGAGGAGTTTTACGCCGACGACATTGTGATGGAGGAAGACGGCAAGAAGCGCGAAGGCAAAGCGGCGAATCGGGAATACGAAGAGCAATTCGTCGACGCCCTGGAGGAGTTTCACGACGCCGAGATCCGCTCTCGTGCCGTCGATGCGGAGAACAACGTCACCCTTTCGGAGTGGTTCAACGACATGACCCTCGAAGGGGTGGGACGGGTTCAGCAGGAGCAGGTGGCCGTGCGGACCTGGAATGAGGACGGCCAGATTACCAACGAGAAGTTCTACAAGCTCGGATAGTGTGATTGGGGAGGCGGTTCTCCCCTCCTTCCCCATTCGCTCTGGTTTTTGACTCTCTCCCCCCTGTTATGCGTTCGTACCTTCCGCTTCTCGGGCGCGTGCTGCTCGGCCTTATTTTTGTGATGTCGGCGGTTTCGAAAATCACCGGATTTGAAGGCACGCAAGAATACATGGCCGCGCAGGGCATGCCGGCGACGGCCGTTTTCCTGGTGGGGGCCATCGTCGTTGAGCTTCTCGGCGGGGCCTCCGTGATTCTGGGGCTATGGCCGCGCGTCGGGGCAATCGCACTGGTTCTGTTTCTCATTCCGGCAACGCTGATCTTTCATACAGACTTCGGCGACCGGACGCAGATGATCATGTTCCTCAAGAACCTCTCGATCATGGGCGGTTTGCTACTTCTGACGGCGTACGGAAGCGGCGACTACCGGATTCAGGAACTGAGCGGGGCCGATGCGTGACACCGAGCAGAACGAAAGGGAAATCCCCCCTGGCATCGACCAATCGGCGCCAGGGGGGGTTCTATTGGTTGTAGCGAAAGGCAGTCGTTCGTCAGTGCTTCGGGCTTCAGAGTGCGGCGCGCAGGCGGGCAGCGTCTCGTTCCGGCGTTGAGGGATTGATGCGGACGCCGGTGCTGAGTTCAAACCCGGCCTGTACTGAGGTGCGGGGGTGCAGGCGCAGGCTCCAGTGTAGGTACGGGGCGGTGGACTCGTATTCGAGGGCCGTGCGGACGAAGAAGTTGTAGTCCGGATCGCCGAGGTGGCGATGGAGGCGGGCCACGGCGGTCTGGAGCGCCTTGGCGAGGGCCGCCCGCTGCGGGTCATCCATGTGCCCGAATTCCGGCGCGTGGGTACGGGGGAGGACCCACATTTCACAGGGGACCTGGGCGGCGTACGGCACGAAGACGACGAATTCCTCGTTCGTCCACACCACCCGGGTCTGGGCCGCGAGCTCGCGCTCGATCATCTCGCAGTAGGGGCACTGGCCGGTGTCGTCGTACCGGGCGTGGGCCGCTGCTTCTTCTCGCTCAATGCGAGGCGGGGCCATGTTTGTAGCGACGACCTGACTGTGGGGGTGCGGGATGGAGGCGCCGGCGCGCCCGCCGTGATTCCGAAAGATAAAGGGATACAGGGACGGCGTAGCGGTGCGCAGGGTCCGGTACCGTTCGAGGTAGGTGTGGAGGAGTGCCTTCACCTGCTCGACGGGCATCCGGGCCAGCAGCTGGTTGTGGAGCGGGGTGTCGATGATGACTTCTTGCCGGCCGTGGCTGTCGCGGGTGTGGTACAGGCCGGCCTGGGTGTCGCTGCTAGTCGCAACCGGGGAGAGGGCGGCGAACTTGTTTGGGACCGACCGGGTGTACCACGGACGGTCGCCGTCCGCCGCCAGCTCCCAGATCACCCCCGGGAGCTGGTCCTCGTTGCCGGGGCAAAACGGACAGTCGTCGTCCCGGCGGGCCTTCGACGAGGTGGACTGGGGGGACGAACGGTCTGTTTTAAGGGGCCGGGCCCCGCGTGCCGGGGCACAGGCGACCCAGGTGTTTGTGAGAACGTCCCGGCGCAGGTCCGAGTCGGA
Source organism: uncultured Salinivenus sp. (assembly GCA_964407535.1). Lineage (GTDB taxonomy): Bacteria > Bacteroidota > Rhodothermia > Rhodothermales > Salinibacteraceae > Salinibacter. The sequence continues at coordinate 5,088 of CAYOWD010000019.1, forward strand.
GCCGGTAGCCATGGGGGAAGCGGGAAAGTGAGAAAAGGGGTGAATGACTGTATCCAAGGGGGGCAGGTTCGGGGGTTCTCGGAGAGGCAAGAGGCCTATTTCTCGTTCGTCGCCCCATTTGCCGGAGCGGGGATGTATGAAGACCGTACAACCCCCGTGGCCTCATGAGGTTGGAAGGCCCATTGGAAGGTTGACGGTCGCGATCCGTCTTGAACGGCGCAGAATGCTGTGCTCTAAACGTCCTCCTGGATTCTCAGAACGGCCTGTGCTATAGTGCAAAATGTATGCAGAGTATTGAGAGTGGAGGGTTCAAAAAAGGCACCGTCGTCGCTCCAGACTTGATGGGACCTCTCAAATGTCCGGGAGCTTATCCATCCAACTGATCGGATCGCTCCGAATGGTTGGAAGGGGACTCGACAGCTTTCGGGGCGGCGATGATAGCGATTGCTGGCGCCTGGAGATGCGCAAACATACAATTCAGACCAGCGCCGCAAGCGCCGTTGGGGGATGTGAGTTTGAGGGTATGTGCGTGGGCCCCATAATTTTGCGTCTATACCAATGCCTCTAAACCCCCGAGCGTTGTAAACGGATTTGGTATCACAAACACGCTCTCAGAGATTAAAAGGCAATCGCTGGAACGACTGTAACAAACGACCAAGGGTGGTTTGAGTCAAGACGGGGGGATGATGACCGTTTTTAGAGGAGGGACTCCGTTGAGGATTGGAACGTACAACGGGCGTACGTGTGCTCGTCGGGGCGAATGAATCCGGCTGATCCGTGCGCCTCCCGTCGTTCGTGGATATTGAGGGGAATCGGGGGCAACTGGGCGGATTCGTAGGAGCGGACCGGCGAGACCAGCTTCACGAATCGCCCGGAATGTACTGAGCGCGGGGGGATCTGTGTTCTGTCATTGTCAGCGACTCGTATGGAGGCGTCACAGGGAGCTGCTGGGCATTACGACGATCTCGACCCATTTTATCGGACAATCTGGGGCGACCACGTCCACCACGGGCTCTGGGAAGCCCCGTCGGCGACGCCGGCCCGGGCCGTACGACACCTCGTGCATCGGGTAGCGGCGGATGCAGACGTGGCGGACGACACGCAGGTGGTCGACATTGGGTGCGGATACGGGGCGCCGGCCCGGCTGTGGGCGGAGGCCTACGGGGCGTCCGTGACGGGCTTTACGGTGTCCGAGGCGCAACATCGGTACGCCCGGCAGCAGTCGGTGGACGGTCCCTCGCCCACGTACCGGCTGCAAGACTTCCTGGCGAATGACCTTCCGGACGCGAGCGCCGACGCCGCGGTGGCCATTGAGAGCCTCACGCACATTTCGGACCCAGTGGCGGCCGTGCGCGAGGCGGCGCGGGTGCTCCGGCCCGGCGGACAGTTTGTGGCCTGTGTGTGGACGGCCCATCCCGCCCCGCCGGCATGGACCCGTCGCCATCTCCTCGATCCCATCCGGCGGGAGGGACGCCTGTCGGTGTTGCCCACGGCCACGGACCTGCATGGATGGGACACGGATGCGGGCCTCGTCGTGGATCGGCTGCACGACGTCACGACGCTCGTACGCCGGACGTGGGGCATCGTCCTGCGGCGAGTGGGGGCGGCGCTCTGTTCCGATCCCGCCCTCCGTCGCTTCCTTCGAGACTCCTCCGCGTCGGAACGCGTGTTTGCCCGCACCCTTCCCCGCATCTGGGCGGCGCAGCACCTCGGGGTGCTCCGGTATGGGTGGCTGGTGGCAACACGGGAATAATTCCGTGTTGCGTATTACGCGTGAGCGGGGGAGCAGCGTTACGCGATACGGAATACAATCCGTCGGAGAGCGGCACTTCCTCTCGGACGTAGCACCGTGTTCAGCATTCGGGCAGGGGGGACGCTACCGCAACGCATCCTCCAGCACTGTCGCCGCGTCGGTCTTGCTATCGCGATACTTCACGATGATCGGGGCGTAGAGTGACAGGCCGTGCTCCTCGCTGAAGTCGCCGCCGACGGAGCGGGAGCCGGGCACCACGACAGCGCCCTCCGGGACCTCCAGCGGGGCGTCGTCGGAGCCGGTGTGGACGGTTTCGTTCACGGTGTCGTAGAGGCGGGTGGAAGACGTCAGGTTGACGCCCGCGGCCAGCACAGCGCCCTCGCGCACGACGCACCCTTCGTAGATGCCGGCGCCGCCGCCCACGAACACGTCGTCCTCAATGATGACCGGCGCGGCATTGACCGGCTCCAGCACGCCACCAACCTGCGCGGAGGCGGACAGGTGCACACGCTTGCCGATCTGGGCGCAACTGCCCACTAGGGCATGCGAGTCCACCATCGTGTCTTCGTCGACGTACGCGCCGACGTTGATGTACATCGGGGGCATGCACACGACGCCCGGGGCCACATAGCTGCCGGTACGGATGGAGGAGCCGCCGGGAACGAGGCGCACGTTGTCCGCCTTCCGGAGGGGCTTTACCGGGTACGTATTCTTGTCGTAGAAGGGAAACTGCTCGCTCGAATAGTCGGCCATCCGGCCAATTTTGAAGCCGAGCAGGATGCCTTCTTTGACCCAGGCGTTGGCCGACCAGGAGCCGTCGTCGTTCTGGGCAGCGGAGCGGACCTCGCCTGCGTTGAGGGCCTGAATGAGATCGGCCACGGCGTCGCCGGCGGCGCCTCGGCTGACGCCTTCTCCTTGGTCGACGAGGTCTTCGATGCGTTGTTGAAGGTCGCTCATACGAAAACGGTCGTTCTGTGAGGAAGGGGAACGGTGCAATGCGTCGGTGTTGGGAATCGTATAGACGTATTCTAACAGCAGTGAGAGACGGGGGCAAGTACGTTTGCTGTGTGCCCCGGAAAAACTAGTGCAAGATTTGGCGGATGAGATCGGGCAACAGGACGATTGCACGTTCGACGGCGTTCGAAGACGAAGGAGGTGCTGTTGCCGCTGACGAACCGGCGCGGGGCCCCTGAAGGGCGCCTGGGAGGCGCGGATGTGTGGGCGCTGCGATGCTATGGCGAGGAGAAGGAGAGGCAGTGGGACGTTCAGAAGGCGGGATCCATTGTCGGGGTGGACCTGGAATGCATAGCGGGAGGCGTTTGAAAAAAACGAGGGGCTGGACGATGGGGAAAGACCTGCAATACAAGCGCTGCGGGAGCAACCGGAAAAAAGACGGAAAGATATCGGTTCGGGGGGGCGGGATCGCCGCTGGGGTCTTGCGACCGGGGGCGAGCCCTCCTATTCTTGACCGCGATGTGTATCCATTTTTCTCACAGATCCCCTGTTCACTTATGAAGCGTCTTCTGTTTGTTGTGGCCGTACTGCTGACCGTGGGCCTCTCCTCCTGTCAGTGTGCCGACAAGCCCGATATAGGCCCGGTTGAAGGAGACGAGAAGCAGTCTCAGGTGCATCCTGCTTCGGGGGAACCCGACATCCACCCCGTGTAATCGGAGTGGACGGGAAGCAACCCCCTCCCCCCGTAACAACACATGCCCATAACAACGCATAGGTGTGCTCCGCGAGCCCTGTATTCCCGCCGAGGGGAAGAGTGGGAGGACGGTTGTGAGGGGACTGCATGCATCTGGGCGTTCTGTCCCGAACAGGTGGGGGACCCGGAATGCTTTTCGGTCGTCCCCGTGCGCACCCATCGTTTCGCCGACACCGTTGTATCTGGATCCGGATCGGTATGTCCATCCCGGACGAAAAAATTGAGGAGGTTCGTGCCGCGGCCGATCTCGTGGATGTAGCGGCCGACTACGTCCAGCTCGAACGGAGCGGGTCGCGGTTCATGGGGCTGTGTCCGTTTCACAGCGAGGACACGCCGTCGTTCAGTGTCGATCCGGAGAAGAATCTGTACTACTGCTTTGGCTGCGGCAACGGGGGCGATGTCTTTAAATTCGTTCAGGAGATTGAGGGGGTTGGGTTTGTCGAGGGCGTGCGCATGCTGGCGCAGCGCTACGACATTCCGCTGCCGGACGAGGAAACGGATCCGGAGGCGGCCAACGAGCGCGAATCCATCCTGCATGCGCTTCGGTTTGCGGCGCGCTTTTTCTACCACCAGCTCACCCAGACGGATCGCGGGCGCCCCGCGCTCCAATATCTCCGCGAGCGGGGCTTTGCGCCGGCGACGATCAAGGACTTCGGCCTTGGATACGCACCGGACGAATGGGATGCGCTTTTAACGGCCGCCGAGGAGGAGCAGCTAGATCCCGAGATTCTCGAAAAGGCGGGACTCGTGGTGGAGCGCAACGACGGCAGCGGCTACTACGATCGGTATCGGGGACGCATCATTTTTCCCATCTTCTCCCATATTGGGAAGGTACTGGCCTTCGCGGGGCGCATCCTGGACGAGAGCACGGAACAGCCCAAGTACATCAACTCCCCGGAGACGGAGGTCTATCACAAGAAAGAGGTGCTTTACGGCCTGCATCAGGCCAAGCCGGCCATTCGGCAGACCGACGAGGTGCTGCTCGTGGAGGGGTACACGGATGTGATCAGTTTGTCGCAGGCGGGCGTCGAGAACGTGGTGGCGTCCAGCGGCACGGCGCTGACTGAGGGGCAGGTGGAGTCGCTGCGACGGTACGCCAAACGGGCGGTGCTGCTTTATGACGCCGACGAGGCGGGCAGTCGGGCCACGATGCGCGGCATGGATCGGGTGCTGGAACAGGGAATGGGCGCCTACGCCGTGGAGCTGCCCGAGGGCACTGATCCGGACGAGTACGTGCAGTCGCACGACGGCGAGGCGTTCGCCGAGTACGTCGAAGAGCACCGGCAGGACCTGCCGTCGTTTGCGTACCAGCGGGCCCGTCGCGGGGGGGAGTTGGAAACCCCGGAAGATCGGGTGGAGGTGCAGCGCAGCATCATCGAGTCGGTGGCGCGCATTCCCGATCCGAACCTGCGACGGGAGTACGTGACCCGCACGAGCGAGGTGGTGGGGGTGCCGGACGCAGATCTGTTTCGCATGTTGAAGGAGGAGCGGAAGCGGCTCGAACAGCAGGCGCAGCGTCGACGGGAACGGGAGGCGCGCCGACAGGAGCGACAGTCCGCCACGCAAGAGGCGGCCAAGGCGGCCGAAGGATCGGCCGCCACAACCGAAGGATCGGCCGCCAACGCGTCGTCGGCCCCGCCGAATCGGCCGTCGCCACCGACTCCGGAGGCCGCCCCGGAGGAGCACGCGGCGGACGACGCGGAGAAACGATCATCATCGTCTCCGGCGGTTCCGCTTCCGGAGGAGCGCGTCCTCTTGCGCCTGATGCTGGAGAAGGGGACGCGGATGGTGGAGCACGTGCTCGGCAACATGGCGCTCGACGAGTTTACCGAAGGGGCTCCTCGTGATCTCGTCGAGGCCCTCGTGGAGATGTATCAAGAGGGCACGGTGCAGACGCAATCCATTCTCGACGGAGAGCACGGCGATCAACTCCAGCAGGTGGCCGCGTCTGTGCTCATGGAGAAGCACGAGGCCTCCGAGAATTGGGCCGAGCGGGAAGACATTCCCGTGCCCACCCTCAACGATAAGCCCTACGCCGCGGCCGCGAGCGCGATGAAGCTTCTGAAGATGGATCGCGTCAATGAAGCCATCGAGCAGGTGCGCGAACGAGCATATCAGGCCAGTCAGGCCGGCGATACGGAGCGCATGCAGACCCTCCAGCAAAAGATGATGTCCCTTCAGGAGCTGCGAAAACAGATCCAGCGGGGGGATTTTCTAGAGGACTGATCCCGGATTGGGAAGGTCATCGACACCTGCGGATGGGGACGAACGGACGCGATTGTCGATGTCGATTCGGAGGGGAATCGTGTTCATCTCCCGTATCGAGGGCATGTTGTTGGTCGTCGTGCCGTAGATGCCAGAGTGCGTACAGAATGCTGGCGACGGCGAGGTAGGACGAACCGCCTAGGGACGCAAGCATGAGACTGGGAAGCCTGAATGTAGTAGATCTCGGGGCGAAAAATACCGCCGCAAAATTGATGCAAGGTCTGAGACGTGGAGCGAAAAGAGGGGAGGGCGGTCGTGGAGGCGTCTATCTTGGCCCGGACGATGGAGGGGCCGGCCCGTTCGCCTCCCAATTGAGTCGGGATATGGGAGCGCATGAGCGCGCCTGGGTAGGTAGGAGGTCCCAATCGGTGTTGCGGGCAACCAAGTCTCGATTCAGAAGCCCAACGCGTTGCTGTAGGAAAGAGGATCGCGTCTCCGGTGCTCCGATGGACCGTTTCGTACCCAATCCGGCTAAAAGTTCGGGGGGACGGATGCAAAAGTGCGGACGCAAGCACCTGGGCCCCACGCACATACCCCGACAGTATTCGAGACACTGCACACATAGTCCCACCCCGACGGCAGTCGGGACACTGCACTCACATCCCCAACGAAGCGTGCGGAATTGATCAGAGAGACGGTGATTCGGCGGGCGTCATTGGGACGTAAGAGAAAAGGGCAGTGCGTTCCTGGTACGCTCTCACAGGTGTCATTACATTTATTCTCAGGGCTACACCGGAAGGACGATACCGATTTCAGGAGAGGCATCCCGTCCACACGTTCGGGATGCATCGCCGTCGTGACTGAACGGAAAAAGCGTCGTGCTTGGATTCCATCTCTGCGTTTGTTGAATGGAAAATCCCTGCACGATAAAGGGGACAATGAGGTCTGTTCGGGAGAGAGGCGATGGATTGAAAACGGCTGTCTCTCCGGAAACGGGCGGGCACAGAAGTGCGGGATTCGTTCCGACAGCGAACCGGGCCGTTTTATACCAAATCCTCCTGCAAAGTTCAGGGTTGCAGAAATATCAGCACAGGCGCAAACGGATGGGTGTCACGTACATACCTACACACCTACTCACTTACATACCCGAATCCTTCAACCGGATTCGGTATTATACCAACTCCGCAGCCGTACTAGTACGCCGCCGAACTAGTTCGAGTCCCACCAGTGGGACAGCCTAATTAGTTAGGCAGATCCGTTGGGGAGTGTGTATGTATGTGACTGAGGCCCATATACTTGTGTCTATACTGACACATCTGCAACCCCAAACTTTATAAGCGGATTTGGTATTAGAGGTTCGGCATTGTAGTGCAGCGTCAATGCTCATTGTGCATCCAGCGAATTCTGGTACACGGTCCCTGCCGAGGTGGTCGTTATTGCATATTTCGTGATGCAGGAGAGGGCCACACATTCCCATGAGAGTCCGGGGAATCCATTGGCCCCGTCCATCGGTTGAAGGTAGTGTTCAAGGTCCTCCCACTGTCCCCTGCTGTCCTCATGCCCTCCCCTCCGGTGACCGACGCCCCCGCCCACCACGAGCCCAGCGTCGGCGATCCGGACGGGCAGTCGCCCCCCATAGCGACGCGCCTGCCGCGGGCGGTGGTGCCCCAGTCCATTCCGGACGACGCCGGACTCGACCACCCAAGCCTCTTCTTCAACCGCGAGCTCAGCTTGCTCGATTACACGTGGCGTGTCCTCCACGTCGCCCAAAATCCGCATACGCCCCTTCTCGAACGCGTCCGGTTTCTCGGCATCGCCGCCTCCAACCTCGACGGGTTCGTGCGCAAGCGTATCGGCGGTCTGAAGCGGCAGGTGGCTGCCGACGTGAGCACCCTCTCCGCCGACGGACGCACGCCCGACGCCCAACTTGCCCTCATTGCCGAGGCGGTGCGTCCCCTCTACCGCGCCCTGAGCACCACGTGGACCGACCAGTTGGCTCCGCTTCTTGAAGAGGAGATTGGGCTCCGGGTGCGGCACTACGAGTCGCTGTCCGGGGAGCAACAGGATCAGCTGGAAACGTACTTTCAGACGAACATCTTCCCGATTCTAACGCCGCTGGCGGTGGATCCGGGGCGCCCGTTTCCGTTTATCTCCAACATGAGCTTGTCGCTGGCCGTGCTGCTCCGGCATCCGGGCCGCGGGTCGCAGCATTTTGCGCGCGTGAAGGTGCCGACGAGCCGCAAGCGCTGGCTGCCCCTGGATGCGCCGCTCCAGTTTGTGCCCATCGAAGAGGTGATCGCCCACCACGCCGATGAGCTGTTCCGCGGCATGGAGGTGGAGGGCGTGTACGCCTTTCGCGTGACCCGCAATGCCGATGTGCGACGCGATGAGGAAGAGGCGGACGACCTGCTGGAAATGATCTCCGAGCGGCTCCGCGAGCGGCGGTTTGCGCCCGTGGTGCGGCTGGAGGTGGAATCGGCCATGCCGGAAGAGGTGCGGACCTTCCTGAAGGACAAGCTCGACATTGGCACCCAGGACCTGTACGTGTCCGAGGGGGCGATCGACTACTCCGACGTGACCGCGCTGGCCGACCTCCACATTCCGCCCGACCGGTATCGTAAGGATCTCCGCTTCCCGAAGTGGACGCCGGTGGTGCCCCCCCGGCTCCGGCAGGAATGCGGCGAGTCGGCCCCCGCATCTGTGTTTGACGTCGTTCGGTCGGGCGATCTGCTGGTGCATCATCCGTACGAATCGTTCCGGGGGAGCGTGCAGCGCTTTGTCGAAGAGGCCGCCCAGGACCCGCAGGTGCAGGCCATCAAGCAGACCCTCTATCGCACTTCGGCCGACTCGCCGATCGTCGACGCGCTGGTGGAGGCGGCTGAGCAGGGCAAACAGGTGGCAGTTCTCGTGGAGGTGAAGGCGCGCTTTGATGAGGAGGAAAACATCGAGTGGGGACGCACCCTGGAAAACGCCGGGGTCCACGTGGCCTATGGGCTCGTCGGGCTTAAGACACACGCTCAGGCGGCCCTGGTGGTGCGGCGGGAGGACGATGAACTCCGCACCTACTGCCACATCAGTACGGGCAATTACAATACGCGGACGGCCCGTCGCTACACCGACTATGGACTGTTGACCTGCGACCGGGCCATTGGACGCGACCTGACGAACCTGTTTCACTACCTCACAGGCTACGCGCCGGAGCAGGAGTACGATCGGTTGCTCGTGGCCCCGCAGGGCATGCGCGCCTCGTTTCTTCGGCTTATCGACCGGGAGATCGAACACGAGCAGGCGGGGGACGACGGGCGCATCATTGCTAAGATGAACGAGCTCGGGGATCGGCGGCTGATCAGTGCCCTGTATGAGGCCTCGCAGGCAGGGGTGGACGTCGATCTCATCGTACGGGGCATCTGTCGGCTCCGCCCCGGGCTGGAGGGGATTAGCGACACCATTCGTGTGGTGAGCAACGTGGGGCGGTTTTTGGAGCACGACCGCGTGTTCTCCTTCCGAAACGGCGGCGATCCGGCGCTCTACATCAGCAGTGGCGACTGGCAGCGCAGCCGGCTCGACGATCGGGTGGAGGCGGCGGTGCCGGTGGACGATCCGGCGCACCAGGATCGGATCCACCGGGCGCTTCGGTACGCCCTTGAGGATGCGGCGGCCTGGGAGCTGCAGGCGGACGGGCGCTACGTCCAGCGCCGGACGGAGACGGAGGGAACGCCCGGCCTGCAGGAGGCGCTCATGGAGGAGGCGACGAGGCGGGTACGGTGAGCGTTTTGGGGTTGGGCGTTATGGGTTGGGCGTTGTGGAGTTGGGCGTTGTGGGTTGGGCGTTGTGGAGTTGAGCGTTGTGGAGTTGGGCGTTGTGGGTTGGGCGTTGTGGAGTTGGGCGTTATGGGTTGAGCGTTATGGAGTTGGGCGTTGTGGAGTTGGACGTTGTGGGTTATCCTGAATTCGCCGGTGAAGGACAGAAGTCGAGATGGGACCGCATAGTGCAGCTTCAACCGTCAATCTACACACAGACGGGCCGCCCGTTTCAGTATAAGTGCCAAGGCGGAAGATGGGATTCGTACCCTCCGATGTGGGCAGCCTACGCAATACGCATTACGAACCGTTTGTTGCCGGCAACGGAGAACGGTTCTTCCTCCTCCCGTCCGTACGCAACATTAGCGTTGACACTGAAATAGGGGCAAGCACGTGGTTCCTCCGATGGAGAGCATTGAGGTCGGAATCCCGACATTGCCGATCAGGATCCGTATTATACCAAATCCGGTAGATTCATTCCGGTCTGCGAACCAGATTTGTAGCGCCGTTGGACTCCAACGGCGCTACGAGAACCTTCTTCTGCGATGTAGGACAGGAAAAACGCCTGACTGCGAATAGGTATTGCTCCTCTCTATACCGGAAGTTTGCAGCCGGACTTGGTATTATACCAAATCCGTCTGCAAAGTTCAGGCAGACAGAAAAAAAACCGGTATAGGCGCAAGCGATTGGGGCTCACGTACATACCTTCATCCCGACAGTAGTCGGGACGATGTACTCGACCACTGTCGGTACAGGCTATCCACACACTTGCAAACCCGAATCCCTCAACCGGATTCGGGATTACTCAGGCACGATTCCGTTCGATAACGAGGGGGAGGGCAGGGAGTCCGGTTCGGTCTTCATGGGCGGCTCGGCAGGAACGTCGTTGCGGCCGGTGACCTGCATCGTCAGCTCCGAAAGCTTCTCCCATGGGGCCGAGCGCCAGATGCGCCGGTGGGTGCGGATGATGTCGAGTTGACGACGGCGGTACCGGGTGGACGTGCTCTCGGCGAGCGCCGCGAACTTGTCGTGCAGGTGGAGCAGCTTTCGTCGGTGTTCGGGCGTGAACCCGAAGTGCTGGATGTCGTCGACGAGGGCCTCGTACCGGCGGTCCCACTTGGTCTTTTGAGCAGGGGAGGGCGGCGTGTAGGTGGAGTCGGTAAATCGGAACGACAGCTGGGGATCGATCACGTCGAGGCCCGCTTCTCGGAGCACTTCAGGGGCGCCGAGCGGGAGGAAAAAGCGCACGTCCTTTCCATTGAGGGTCGACACGAGCTGGACGTTGCCGGCCGCCGGGACGGAGCCGTCCGCGGAGGGCGGAAGGTCGAAGTGGTCATTGAGGGCTCGGAACCGATTATACGGGGTCGAGGCGTCGACCGTCGGTCCCCAGTCAAGGGCGTGCGACGTCGTATCAAGAACCGTGAGCAGATCTTTCAGTGATACCTCGGCGTTGGGGCGCAATTGGGCCCGGAGGACGTGCAGGGACTGCGACAGGTTGAGCGGCTTCTGGTCGCGGGCGGTGAGAGCACCGTAGGCGGAGGGGATATAGCCCCGCGAAAACGGGCCGAACGAGGTTTCTTTGCGAACCATGTCGAAGCCCTCGGTGGCGGCCCAGACGTACGCGTCGACGACGGTCGCATCGGGATTGTAGTGGGACGACTCCGCGAGGTAGTAGCGGTACAGCTTGTAGATGTTGCCCGGGCCGGTGTGATAGGCGGAGAGGCCGGGAATTTCGTGGCCGACGGCATTGATGTAGCCGCGCAGCAACAGGTACGCCGGCTCCAGGGTGAGCAGGGGGTGCAGCGACTCTTCTACCCCCACCCACGTGCCGGACCGCGTTTTCAACGTGTACTTGTTAATGCCACTCCTGCGCATAATCCAGGGCAGCATTTGGTAACGGCTCCGCGCCCCGGCCGACGACACGAGGTCGTCCTGATTGAACGTTTCGACCGTGCCCATCTGCGTAGGCAGCAGGCTCAGGTCGAGGTAGTGGGCGAGCTGGATTTCGTAGGCCTGATACGCCTGATTCCGTTTGTGCGCCTGTGCAACCTGGTCGGCACGGCCCCAGCGGACGATGATGTCCTCGCGCGGAACGCCCTGCTTGACGTACTTGTCGACGAGGCGGCGGGTCATCCGGCGTCGCTTCTGGTCGACGGCGCGCCACTCCACCGGCTCCCCACCCTGGTACTGGGCCCGCAGGTCCTCAAATACGTACAACTCAAGGAGCTCCTGGGTACGGCGGTCGAGCACGCGCATCGTAAAGTTGTCGTCCTGCGCCTGGCGCTGCGTGAATTGGGCCAGCAGGTCGTGAAACTGGCGGACCACCTCCGGATTGGCTGTCGACGAGGGGTCGGCGGCCGGATTCATATACGGCGACAGCCGGTCGGCCGGATGGGAGGGCAGGTCGCGCAAAACGGGACGAGCCGGCAGTGTGCTGTAGCTGGAGGTGCGGATCGTTGTGTCCGTCGGCGTCGTCGTCACCGTCACCATGGACTGCACGGACGACGCCGCGTTGCTCACACTGGTCGCGAGCCGTCCCTTCGGGAGGGCGCCGCCAATGGTGAGCACCAGCACGAGCACAACGCACAGTCCCCCAATGCCCCCAATTATGAGGCGGAGACCTCGCGACAACACCGAGACGGCCTTATCGACTGGGGCCTCGTCCGAAAAGAAGTCGAGGGATCGAAGCGGATCCATTGTACGCAGAGGAGGAAGTGAGGGCGTTCATGGGGTCGTTGGGGCCGGCTGGGCCGCAGTCACGAGCCACTGAAAGAGGGGGGCCATCTCAGTGCCCATGCGTTCCGGATGGAATTGAACGCCAAAGATCTTGCCATTCTCGTGTTCGATGGCCTCGATGACCCCGTCCGGAGCAGTGGCGGCCACGGAAAAGCCGTCCCCAAGGCGCGAGATGGCCTGAAGGTGGCGCGTGTTCACGGTAAGCGATGTTCGGCCCAACAGAGCATGCAACTGGGAGGAGGGAGTAATCTGAATCGGATGGGTCGTTCCGCCTCGTTTCTGGCTGTGCGTGAGGGCGCCGTCGTGCTCTTGCTCCACGTCGCCGTAGATGGTGCCGCCCGCCAGGGCATTGAGGCGCTGCATGCCGTAGCAGATGCCCAGAATGGGGAGGTCTGCGGCCCGACTTCGGTCAATCCAGGCGCGATCCGAGGCCGCGCGGCGGTCGCCAAGCGTGTCCAGGTCATCGGGCAGCGGGCCGGTCACGCCCTCCAGTACGGCCGGGCCGCCGATCACGACGAGCCCGTCGAGCAGCTCCGCAATCTCGTCGGTGGCCGCGTCCGTGTCAAGCATGGGAAGGGGAAGCGGCAGCCCCCCGGCCTGCTCGACAGCGGCCACGTAGCGCCGGTCGAGCGTCTGCGTGCCGTCGTCATACGAGGTCGTAATGCCAATGCGGGGTCGCATAAGGACGAAAGGAGGACGGAAAGGCGAGGCGAACGAAGCCGGCGATCCAGAAATCTGCCCAGGAACCAACAGGCACATGGACGCCTGCGGTAGAAGCGTATTCCGCTCCGGGCGCAAGTGGATCGGCGTGTAATGAGATTCTCGTAATCTATGCCGGATATGCGGTGGGTGTGAAACGGACGCAAGGCGGAAGGGATTCCAACCAAAAAAATCGCACGTTGTCTCTATCAAAACCGGGTCCGCTCGTTGGTCCGGTGGCGCATGGTCGGTGGCGTATGTGCCCCTGGCGCGTGGGAGAGGACGCTATCGCCTCCACCCTCCGCGGTTTCCCATCAGTTTTCCCATCAATGGGCGCACGGTGCTGTTGCCGCAGGGGCTCCACACAATGATTGAAAGACGCGGAAGGCGTTGTTGTCTACAATTGGGAAACGGCGCTTGAAAAGCGGGACGGCCGAGAATCTACGAGTCGCATCCCGATGCGACGGACGACACGGGACAGGAACGAAGGGCTTTCGTAGCGGCCGTTTCATTCCGTTCTTGAAGTCCCCACGTTTCGGTAGCCCCCCGAAGGCGCATTCGAGACACGGTGTCCAACGCCATTGTGTAGGCCGAGAGCGAGGCACGTTGTGTCCGGGCAGTCCACGTTGAGGACGGACAGGAGGGAGCATAACATGCCCCGTTGCAGGGTTGGCGTCCGTCCCGGAGGGGTTGGGAGCGGAAACGGATCCACCGTTCGTCCACGAAGCCGGGGAACCGGCGTTCTTTTCACCACGCATGTGTCCCCAAGTATGTCTCACGGTTCTTCATTCTTCCTGGTCGTGGGCCTATGCGGGTGTGTCCTCTTGGGAGGGGCCGGATGTGCCGCGCAGACGGAGACGACCTCGCCCGTGGCGGTGCCGGATACGTTTTCGCAGTCTGGAGCTGCCGAGGTGACCGACGCGTGGTGGACCGCCTTCGACGATGAGCGGCTGAACGCGACGATCGACAGTGCGACAACAGCCAACTTCACCCTGCGGAGCGTGTGGCAGCGCCTGCAGGCCGCGGAGGCGGTCGTGGACCGGGAATCAGGGGCGCTGTATCCGGACCTGGAGGCGTCGGGCCGAGCCGAGCGGCGCGGGGGGACGGAGGATGCGTTTGCAGAGGGCGGCAATTTTGAGCTTGGGCTCGACGCGAACTACGAGGTGGACCTGTGGGGGCGCATCCGGGAGCGCATCCGGGCCGAGGAGTTTCGGGCGCAGGCCACGCGAGCGGAGTACCAGACCGCCGTGCTGTCGGTGTCGGCGGAGGTGGTGCGCACCTGGTATCGTCTCGCCGAGGCCCGGAGCCAACTTGCCCTCATCGACCGGCAGGTGGAGACGAACACGACGGTCCTGGACCTGATCCGGAATCGGTTTGAAGCCGGACAGGTGCAGAGCGTCGACGTCTTGCGGCAGCGGCAACTGGTCGAGTCGACCCGCGAGCGCAGGGCCGCCGTCGAGTCGCGGGCGCAGGTGCTGGAGCACCGACTGGCGGTGTTGCTGGGCCGATCGCCGCAGGCGGGGATTGAGGCACAGCCCGACAGTCTGCCGACCCTGCCGCCGCTGCCCGAGACCGGCGTGCCCGCCGATCTGTTGCAGCGGCGCCCCGACGTGCAGACGGCCCTGAATCGCCTGCGGGCGGCCGACCAGGACCTCGCTGCGGCCATTAGCGACCAGTATCCCCGCATCACGCTCACGGCGTCTGGCTCCACGATTGCCGACAGCGCCACCGATCTCTTCCAAACCTGGGCGTACTCGTTTGCGGGCAACCTGCTGGCGCCCATCTTCAAGGGCGGGGAGCTGCGCGCGGAGGTGGATCGGAATGAAGCCGTGCGCACCCAGCGGCTCTACGAGTACGGGCAGACCATGCTCACAGCCTTTCAGGAGGTGGAGGATGCCCTGGTGCGCGAGCAGAAGCAGCGGGACCAGATTCAGCAGTTGGAGACCCAGGTGGAGCTGGCCCGGCAATCCTACGAAAAGCTGCGGGTGCAGTATCTCAACGGCACCACCAACTACCTCGACGTGCTCACGGCGCTCGACGAAGTGCAGCAGCTGCGCCGCGACCTCCTGTCCGCCCAGCTCGTTCTCGTGGAAGACCGCATTGCCCTGTATCGGGCCCTCGCCGGGGCCGTGGACACCGACCGAGAGCAGGCGCGCTGACCCCTGCTTCCCCACTGTTTCTTTGTAGAGGCTTGTACGACCCGCATGAACTGGAAAACGACCCTGCTCGTCTGTCTCGGCATCGTTGCGGCCGGGGCGGCCGCCACCGTGCTGATTTTTTCGACCGAACCGACGGCCCAGCGCTCGGGGGCCACGAAGCAGACCGCTATGCTTGTGGAGGTGACCACGGTGGCGCCGGACACGGCACAGCCGACGATCGAGGCGATGGGCACCGTGCGGCCGTCGCAGGAAGTGGTGCTCCGTCCGCAGGTGAGCGGCAAAATCATTCGGCGCGGTGGGGCCTTTACGCCGGGTGGATACGTGGAGGAAGGCGAGACGCTGCTGCAGGTCGACCCGTCCGACTACCGAAACACACTGCAGGAGCGGAAAAGCGCCCTCCGGCAGGCCCAGGCCGACCTCACGCTGGAGCAGGGGCAGCAGGCCGTCGCGCAGCAGGACTATCAGCAGCTCGCCGACACCCTGTCCGGGGCCAACAAGGATCTGGTCCTCCGGAAGCCCCAGTTGCAATCCGCCCAGTCAGAGGTCGAGGCGGCGCAGGCCGCCGTAGAGCAGGCCGAACTGAATCTGCAGCGCACCTCCATCGAGGCGCCGTTCGACGCCCACATCGTGGAGCGGAGCGTAAACGTAGGGTCGCAGGTGGCCCCGGGCGATCAGCTGGGTCGCCTCGTGGGGCTGGACACCTACTGGGTGGAGGCCACTGTGCCGGTGTCGAAGCTACGATGGCTGCAGATGCCGAGCGACGGGGAGAAAGGCGCCCGCGTCCGGGTCCGCAACCGCACCGCCTGGCCGGACAGTGCGTACCGCGAGGGGCGCCTCTTCCGGCTGGTGGGATCGCTGGAGGAAGACACTCGAATGGCTCGCGTGCTCATTGAGGTGCCCGACCCGCTGGCGCGCGAGGGCGACCGCCCTCGTCTCCTGCTGGGGTCGTACGTGGAGGTGCAGATTCGGACGAAGCGGCTCGACGACGTGGTGCGCCTCAACCGCGACTACGTGCGCGACGGCGAGACCGTCTGGCTCATGGAGGAAGGCACCCTCCAGATTCAGGACATCAATGTGGTGTTTGAAGACGCCACGCACGCCTACATTGATCGGGGCATCGACGAGCAGGCGAAGGTGGTGACCACGAATCTGAGTACCGTTCGCGACGGTGCGCCGCTCCGATTGAAGGACGCGGAGGCGGACTCGATGGCAGCGTCCGGGGGATGAAGTGGGAGGCGATGATGAACGCCCTCCGCATGCGTAATGCCGTCCCGGTGGGGCGGTGCTTCTACAGATCAACGAACGATGACCGATGACAGACGCTCCCGCACCGGACGAGCCCAACGACGGCTGGACCGGCCCCATCGCGTACATGGCGCAGAACCCGATTGCCGCCAATCTGCTTATGGTCATTCTCATCGGGGGCGGCCTCTGGACAGCCTATACCATGCAGAAGGAGGTCTTTCCGGAGTACCAGCTCGATGTCGTGGAGGTGAGTGTGACCTATCCGGGGGCGGCGCCGGCGGAGGTGGAGCAGGGCATTTTGCGACCGGTGGAGGAGGCCATTCGGGGCGTAGAAGGCATTAAAGAGGTGTCCTCGACGGCGCGGGAAGGCAGGGGCGAAGTACGGGTCGAACTCGTGGCCGGCACCGACCGGATGAAGGCCTTTCAGGACATTGACCAGGCGGTGAGCCGCATCCGGACCTTCCCGGACGACATTGAGGAGCCGGAGGTACGCCTGCAATCGAACCAGCGGGAGGTCATCGAATTTGGCCTGTACGGCCCCACGGACATCTGGACGCTCCGCAAGCTGGGCGAGTCGATGCGCGATCGCCTGCTCAACACCGAGGACATCACGCAGGTTGAGATCGGCAACGTGCCCGACTACGTGACCCACGTTGAAATTCCACGGACGAAGCTGCGGGAGTACAGTCTGACGCTGGAAGAGGTGTCGTCGATTCTCGCGTCGTCGAGCGAAGACATCCCGGCAGGGGCCGTTGAGACCAACCGGGGCGAGATTCTTTTGCGCATGCAGGAGCGCAAGCAGTGGGCCGAGCAGTTCGAGGCCATCGAGGTGGTGTCGTCCGCGTCCGGCGGAGGCATTACGATGGGGGATCTCGCCACCATCACCGACGGGTTTGAGGAAACCGGCTTCCACAGCCAGTTCAATCAGAAACCGAGCATCGAGCTGGAGGTCTACCGCGTCGGCGACCAGTCGCCTCTGGAGATCGCCGAGCAGGCCAAGCAGGTGTTTGAGGAAGCCAAGGCGGGATTCCCGGACGGGGTACAGTACCGTATTGACAGCAGCGCCGCCGCCGACTACGAGCAGCGCCTCTCCCTCCTCGTGGAGAATGGGGTGCTTGCCGTCTTTATCGTCCTCCTCATCCTGGCGCTTTTTCTGGAGTACCGGCTCGCGTTCTGGGTCATGATGGGCATGGCGATCTCGTTTATCGGGGCCTTCGTGTTTCTGCCGAGCATCGGGCTGAGCATCAACATGATTTCGATGTTCGGCTTCCTGGTCGTGCTGGGCATCGTGGTGGACGACGCCATCGTGGTGGGGGAGAACGTCTACGAGTACAGACAACGGGGCATGGGCACGCTGGAGGCGGCCATCGAGGGGGCCCGCGACATGGCCAAGCCCGTAACGTTCGCGATCATAACCAATGTGATCGCCTTCATTCCGCTGCTCCTCATCCCCGGCACGACCGGGAAGTACTGGTGGCCGCTGCCGGCCGTGGTGATCGTGGTGCTGCTGGTGTCGCTGTTCGAGGCGCTGTTCATTCTGCCGGCCCACCTCGCGCACACATCGGAGTCCAGCATCCTGCCGTTCACGGATCGGCTGGAGGCGGCCCAACAGGCCTTTGCCCGGCGGTTCAATCACTTTGTGGACACCTACTACCGCGCGTTTCTGGACCGCTGCCTCAAATACCGCTACATCACGCTCACCGTGGCGGGGACGCTCCTGCTGGTGGTGGCCGGCTACGCCTACAGCGACCATATGGGAATGATCTTGATGCCGGAGGTGGCGGCCGACGAGATTGAGGCGGGCGCATCGCTGCCCGTGGGCACCACCCCCGACCAGGCCGGACGGGTTGCCAAGGACATCACTGACGCCACCGTCCGCATGTTTGAGGAGCACAACCTGTACGAGGTGGCCACCGGCGTGAAGACGAACGTGCGCGGCCAGGACTTCATCGACGTGGAGATTGTGATGCGGCCGCCCACCGAACGCGACATGTCCGCGCAGGAGGTGATCGAGCTGTGGCGCGACAATATCGGCGACATTGAGGGGCTCGATCAGCTCACGTTTGAGGCCGAGCGCGGCCCCGGTGGATGGCGCCCGGACATTAGTGTGGACCTCAGCCACTCGGACATTGACGTGCTGGAGAAGGCCAGCGAGGAGTTCTTCACCACGATGGAGTCGTTTGAGGCCACCCGCGACGTGAACGACAACTACAACCGCGGCAAGGAGCAGTTCGACTTTAAACTGCGACCGGAAGGGCGCACGCTCGGCCTCACCTCCGACGAGATCGGGCAACAGGTCCGGAACGCCTTCTACGGCGCGCTCGCCAAGCGGCAACTCCGGGGCACCAATGAGATCGAGGTGCGCGCGAAGCTGCCCCACGAGCAACGCAAGGACCTGTACAATCTGGAGAATCTTGTGGTTCAGACGCCGGAGGGCATGGAGGTGCCGCTCATGGACGTGGTGACGGTGGAGAAGGGCGAAGCCTTTACCAGCATCAACCGCCGGGACGGCCGCCGTGTCGTCACCGTGAGCATGGACGCGGAGCCCTCCAACGCGGTGGGGCGCCTGATTGAGTCCATTCAGGGGGAGGTGCTGCCGGACCTTCGCGAGGAGTTTTCGGGGCTGACCTGGAGCTTCGAGGGCAGTCAGGCCGAGATGCGGGAGTCCACGCAGACGCTCTGGGGCGGGTTTGCGCTGGCGATGTTCGCAATCTACGCGCTTCTGGCCGTGGCCTTCAGCAGCTACCTGCAGCCGCTCATCATCATGGGCGCCATTCCGTTCGGGCTCGTCGGCGCCGTCCTCGGGCACATCCTGCTGGGGTACGACCTGTCGCTCGTGAGCCTCATGGGCGTGATCGCGCTTTCGGGCGTGGTGCTCAACGATTCGCTCATCATGATCGACTACGCCAACAAGCAGCGCCAGAAGGGCCTCTCAGTGTTTGAGGCGATCCATGAGGCCGGCCTGCGCCGCTTCCGTCCCATCATGCTGACGACGCTCACGACGTTCGGCGGGCTCACGCCCATCATCTTTGAGACCTCCAGTCAGGCAAACCAGCTCATCCCGATGGCGATCTCGCTCGGGTTCGGAATCGTGTTCGCCACGTCGATCATTCTGGTCATCGTGCCCTGCCTCTATCTCCTCACGAACGATGTGCTATCGGCGGTTCGGGTATGGTGATCGTTGGACACGTCCGGCGCCCGCTCAGCATGTGTCGGCAGATGAACAGGTAGATCCGAATAAGCGTAGAGGTAGTATCCATGTCGCCAAGGGCGGCCGATGAGAGATGTTGGACTCATCTCCTTTGTTGGACTCATACCAAATCCGGTAGATTCATTCCGGTCTGCGAACCGGATTTGTAGCGCCGTTGGAGTCCAACGGCGCTACGAGAACCTTCTTCTGCGGTGTAGGACAGGAAAAACGCCTGACTGCGAATAGGTATTGCTCCTCTCTATACCGGAAGTTTGCAGCCGGACTTGGTATCAGACGGCCCGCAGCCTCGGCACCGAGCGTACCGATCAGTACGGGCACCTCTCGTGGGCGGTGCAGGGCATCTCGCATCCCCGTCGGGCGCACACAATTACGAACACGACCACGGGGGCCCTTTGGGGCGCAGACGGAGCTGATCTTCGCTGTGATCGCCGGGATGTGTGTGGCACTCGGATTCGGCCTTTCAGTTCTGGAAGGAGCCTCGGCGTGGATCCCCTGGGGAGGGGAGCTGGGCGGATATGTCTTTGAGGGCGACTACACGGTCCGCGAGGCGGGGGAGGCGCTTCGGGAGGGCAACTTCGAGGTCGACGTCCTCATGCTGGTGGCGGCAGCTGGGGCGGCGGCCTTCGGACGATGGCTGGAAGGGGCGTTTTTGCCGTTTCTGTTTTCGCTCGGCCACGTGCTGGTGCACTACGCGATAGGGCGGACCCGACAGGTCATTGATGCCGAATCCGGTTGAAGGATTCGGGTATGAAAGTTCGTAGGTGTGTGGGTATGTACTTGATGCCCATCCATTTGTGCCTATGCCAATATTTTTGCAACCCCGAACTTTGTAGGCGGATTTGGTATAATTTTTTCTCAGCAGGGGCCGCACATGACGGCTGAACGCTGGACGGGGATGAGCGTTTGGGCGTGACGGAATTTGATAGCCGTTCTTCCTCAGTCAACGCGCATGCATTTGCCGATCCGTGAGAACGTCCACAA
Source organism: uncultured Salinivenus sp. (assembly GCA_964407535.1). Classification (GTDB taxonomy): domain Bacteria; phylum Bacteroidota; class Rhodothermia; order Rhodothermales; family Salinibacteraceae; genus Salinibacter. The sequence goes on from CAYOWD010000019.1 coordinate 25,585, forward strand.
GCGATTTCCGCGGTTCGGTGAAGGCTGTGCTCAGGGAGGAGCAAAAACGCACTTGACCAATCTAGATCGGTGGAAACGTATTCACAGATTGATATGACCGTAGCTGTCATCGGCGCCAACGGCGGCATTGGACGTCTGCTTCTCAACCAACTCGACGACACCTCGCACGACGCCATCGGGATTGTACGGGCAGAAGATCAGTTCGATGCGGTGCGCGACCGCGGGGCGGAGCCGCGCCTCGGGGATCTCGAAGGCGAATTTGCCTCGGCCCTGGAGGGGGCCGACGCGGTTGTATTTACCGCCGGGGCGGGCGGGTCGACCGGCTGGGACAAAACACTCATGGTGGACCTCTGGGGCGCCCGTCGCGTCGTGGATGCCTGTGAGGAGAAGGGCATCGACCGCTTCGTGATGATCAGTGCCACCGGTGCCGCCGATCCCGACACGGGATGGGAGCCGCTGCGGCCGTATCTCGTCGCCAAGCGGGCGGCCGACGACTATCTGCAGGATTCGGGACTCGATGAGACAATCCTGCGTCCTACGACGCTCACGGACGAGGCGGGGACGGGGACGGTCGCGAGTGCGTTCGAGCCGGTCGGCGACGGGGACGACATCCCCCGGGCGGATGTGGCCGCGGCCGTTATAGCCGTCCTGGAGAATGACGCTACCATCGGACACGCAATTGAGCTGTACGACGGCGATACGCCCGTTGCGGAGGCGGTGGATCCGGAGGGGTAATGCCGAATCCGATTTACGGAGCCGGGTATGGAAGTGTGTAGGTGTGTACTACCGAATCCGGTTGAAGGATTCGGGTTTGTAGGTATGTAGGTGTGAAGGTATGT